>NZ_CP139482.1:3777500-4077500 GCF_041222825.1 Candidatus Thalassolituus haligoni | reverse complement strand
ACCACTGGGGCGTTTTGTGTTTGAGCGGCTGATGCTGGCGACGGACGCCTGAGTGATGGGAGATTGCTGCCTTGCTGACAAACCATGAAGCGTATCAGCATCTTGATATTGATGATCGTGGTATATAGCAGAATTTCAGGATTCATGCCTTGATTGCTCGACTATGCTTTAGCGCATGCGGCGCTGACGAACAAGCCGTATTCCAATACCGATTGACCGATAACCACTGTTTTTCTGAGCCTGCGCTGCAGGCCTGTACAATCCGGGCGTTATGCCCAACTTATTGAGAGGATTCAACTCCATGCGTAAACCAGAACTGGCGGCAGCCATTGCTGAAAAAACCGACCTGAGCAAGGAAAAAGCGACAGAAATCATCACCGTGGTGACCGATCGTATTGCCCAGGCGTTGGCTGAAGGCGACAACGTAAGCCTGATCGGCTTTGGTACGTTTGAGGTGCGTCAGCGCGCTGAGCGTCAGGGTAAAAACCCGCAGACCGGCGAGCCAATTACCATTGCTGCCGCCAAAGTACCTGCGTTCAAGCCTGGCAAGGCGCTGAAAGACTCGGTGCAGTAAGTCGCCATGACGGATGCCGCAACGCTCACCCGACGCTGGGTCGAACTGCTGGTGGTAGGTGAAGGACTGTGTCCTTTTGCCGAGCCAGTGATGCCAGGTCTGCGGATTGACGTCTGCGAGCATCCGGATCTTGATCAGGCCACTGCGGAGTTTATGGATTTACTCACCGAAGTGGCCAGGGCCGATGCGGATGCACTGCCAACTGCCCTGTTTGTAGTGCCAGGGTTGGTCAAGGAATTTGATGAATACTGGAACTGGAGCCTGATTTGCGAGCAGTTACTGGTACAAATGGGGTATGAAGGCCTGTTACAACTGGCCACATTTCATCCCAACTACTGTTTTGATGGTGAACCGCTGGATGATCCAGGCAACTTCACCAATCGATCACCCTTTCCCATGCTGCACATTATTCGTGAAGCACATATTGAACAGGCGCTGGCGTCGGTGCCCTTCCCTGAGCGTATTCCCGTGCGTAACCAGAAACATCTGCGACGCTTGGGTATTCAGGGTGTGCTGGCATTAATGCCGGCGCTGGCGGATACCGCCGTACTGTCTGATCAACCTGCGGGCCGGTGTTCGCCGCAGGAGTAGTCGGTGCAGGTTACCCCTGATGGCTGTGGCTCTTCTGATCAAACGATGTGGAATTCACACCTGAATTCAACGATTAACCGCAACACTTGACTATTCACTGCGAGAGACAAGTGACCGGTGAGTGACAAGTGACGCCTAGGCCGACAGTGCCTGCACCAAATCGCTTAATTCCCCAACATGGGAGACCAGCTCTTCGGTCGCCTCTCCGGCAGCATTGTCACTCAGACCCAGCGCGCTGAGCGTGTCCGGGTCGAGGGCTTCTTGCGGGCCATCACCATAACCGTGGGCGCGTAAGCTGCGAGTGGTGACGTTCAGAATCCGGGCGTAAACGGCGTGTTCACCGTCGTAGTGGGGATTATGTTGCTGACGCAAGGCGACCACGACTTCTTCCGGCAGATCCCACTGCTGCAGCAAGCTGGCGGCGATCTGTTCGCGGGTAAGCGCCAGCAGGTGGCGCTCGATATAGCAGCGATTGATATGAGGATTGGCTTCTATATGGCGATTTATCAGCGAAAATTGCGGCGGAAAGACGTGCGCCAGTACCAGAAAACCAAAGTTATGCAGCAGTCCGCAGAGATAGGCGAGGCCACTATCCGGGCGGTTTTTTAACTTGCAACGGCGGGCCAGGTCGCTGGCCAAAGCGGCCCCCAGTACGGCTTGTTGCCAAAAAGGAGTGTAGCCTTTCGGGCCTTCACGAGGCACATCAAGGCTGCGCCCCAGCGCCAGGCCGAGAGCCAGGTTCATCACCAGGTCAAACCCTAGCACTCGTAAGACGGCTTCTTCGACCGTGGTAATATTGCCTCTGGATCGATAGTAGGGTGAACGGGCCCAGCTGAGGATCTGGGCACTCATGCTGGGATCCAGTTCAACGGCCTGTGCCAACGATACCGTGTCGGCATTAGGATCGATCCGCAATTCAATGATACGGCGAGCGGTTTCTGGCAGTGGCGGCAAATCGAGGGTGTCTTGCAGGCGCTGCTGAATACGCAATGGAGTGAATTGCCGTACGGCAGCGTTGATGTCATTGGTATCTTCTGCGGTGGTCGCATGATACAGGTCGGTCTGGATCGGGGCCGAATAATGGCCAATATGCGAACGTGTGGTGAGTGCCCGGAATTGATCCGCAGGCAAGCGCAGACAAGTGTTGGTCGTACTGGACTGTATATACAGCTCATCCAGCTCCAGCAATGAGTGATCAATCAGGCTTTCTATCTGGGTCAGTTGTGGCAGCGCAGGAGAGTCATCAAGCCCCAGTTTTTGCTTCAGCGCTTGCAATTCATCCGGTGACAGGGCAGTAAATTGCCGTCCCAGCTGATGTGCCAGCTGGTTCAGATCCAGTAGCCGATTGGATGGAATCAGCACCTGTACTCTGCCGTGGACATCTTTCAGAAAAATAACTTTTGCCAGGCTGCCAGGCGCTGGCGTTGCACTATCCATGATCATGGTTGGATCACCCGTTGTGTCGTCGCTGGTTGTGTGATGAATATTCCATTGCCCGAGTGCCTTTTTAACTGAGGCCAGAAACGCCATGACCACTCCGTTGATTTCAGTGTTAGTACAGACAATATAGATCAGATAGTCGTCTTTGCCCGTGCTGAACAATCAACGGATCATGAACGGCTTATACTGCGGCATAACGTTCGGCATCTCCGAGCCAGCGCAGGATCAACGGCTCGACCCGTTCAGGATGCTGCTGCCAGAGCTGGGTTGCCATCTCCCGTACCTGGGGGAGCAGTTCGGCATCGCGTTGCAAGTCGGCCACCCGCAACATTTGCAGTCCGGTCTGGCGGGTGCCAAGTACTTCGCCCGGCCCGCGCAACATCAGATCCTGTTCGGCAATATAAAAACCGTCCTGACTTTCACGCATCACTTGCAGGCGTTGCTTGCTGGTGAGTGACAACGGCGCCTTGTACAGCAATACACAATGGCTGGCGAGGGAACCACGGCCGACGCGGCCACGTAGCTGGTGCAGTTGTGCCAAGCCCAGGCGCTCCGGGTTTTCGATCACCATCAGGCTGGCATTGGGCACATCAACCCCCACCTCGATCACGGTGGTGGCGACCAGCAGATCCAGCTCGTGAGCTTTGAAGGCGGCCATTATGGCGGCTTTTTCGCTGGTTTTCATACGCCCGTGTACTAACCCGATACGCAGATGGGACAGTTGTTCGGCCAGCTCGGCGGCGGTGTTTTCTGCGGCCTGGCATTGCAAGGCTTCGCTTTCTTCAATCAAGGTACACACCCAGTACGCCTGGGCCTGCTCACGACAGGCGTTATCGACGCGCTGAATCACTTCCTCGCGGCGCTGGTCAGACACCGCCACCGTGGTGATAGGGGTACGACCAGGTGGCAGTTCATCAATGATCGACGTGTCCAGATCTGCATAAGCACTCATCGCCAGAGTACGGGGAATAGGGGTTGCGGTCATAATCAACTGGTGAGGGGAGAAGCCGCCGAGGTTACCCTTTTCTTTTAATGCCAGGCGCTGGTGGACACCAAAGCGATGTTGCTCATCTACAATCACCAAGCCGAGGCGATGAAACTGTACCTCATCCTGAAACAGGGCATGAGTGCCTACAATCAGCCTGGCTTGGCCGCTGGCGATGGACTCCAGTGCAGCGACTCGGGCCTTGCCCTTGGTTTTACCGGCCAGCCAGCCACAATGAATACCTAACGGCTCGAACCAGCCGCTCAAGTTCTGAAAGTGCTGTTCCGCGAGGATTTCCGTCGGTGCCATCAGCGCGACCTGAAAGTCCGCCTCTAACACATGACAGGCTGCCAGTGCCGCGACCAGTGTTTTACCAGACCCGACATCTCCCTGTATCAGCCGCAGCATTGGCAGTGGCTGGGCGAGGTCGGTAACAATGTCCGCTGTTACCCGTTGCTGGGCGCGGGTAGGAGTAAACGGCAGCTGTTCGAGCAGCGCATTGTGCAACGTCCAGGTGTCCTGAATGGCGGGTGCACCTTGCTGTTGCAACTTTGAGCGCAAGCGTTGCATTGACAGTTGATGCGCGAGTAATTCTTCGAGAATCAGCCGACGCTGAGCCGGGTGGTGGCCACTGGCCATTTCGGCCAATTCTACTTCTCGGGGTGGGCGGTGCAAAAACAGCAATGCCTGTTTGAGCGATGGCAGCCCCCATTGTTGCAGCCAGTCGAGTGGTAACAAATCGTCCAGTGGAATGTTGTTGGCTGCCAGCCACTCCAGCGCCTGCTCCATCAGCAAGCGGATACGCTGTTGGCTGATACCTTCGGTGGTGGGGTACACGGGGGTCAGCTGCGGTTCTGGCAGGTCATCCAGACTGTTTTCCAGCAGTTGGTATTCCGGGTGGTAAAGTTCCAGCCCGCTGGCACCACGGCGGGCTTCACCATAACAGCGTACCAGTGCGCCGCGCCGGAACTGGCTTTTCTGTGCGGCATTGAAGTGATAGAAACGAATGCTTAATACGCCGCTATGGTCGGCAATTTTTACCAGCAGACTGCGGCGCTTGCCGAACAGTACATCGGCCGACCGCACTTCTCCCTGAATCACAGCCGGTTGCTGATGTTGCAAGCTGCCAATCATCTGGATACGACTGCGATCTTCGTAGCGGAAGGGCAGGTGGAACATCAAATCGGCCAGCGAGTGAATATTCAGCCGTTGTAGCTGTTCTCGCAGTTTTGGGCCGACACCCTTGAGCCGGGTCAGATCAAGCTGTTTGTCCATAGCGGGATGGGCTTAGCTAATACGGCACTGACGTGCGGTATCCAGCAGCAAATCGACGGCTTGTCCGCGTGGAAAGCTGGCCCGCCAGGCCAGTGCAACGGTACGAAATGGCTGCGGATTGGTGAACGGGCGGGTGATTACCAGGGTGAGATCAAGGTTGTTCACCGCGCTTTCCGGCAACACCGTAATACCCAGTCCAGACGCCACCATGTGCTTCAGGGTTTCCAGTGAACTGCCCTCCAGTACGCTACCAAGGCGGGTATGGTGCTTGTGGCCGAGCACCGGACAATATTCGAACACCTGATCGCGAAAGCAATGGCCTTCGCCGAGCATCAACAGATCTTCATCGGCCAGTTGGTCGGGGGTGATGGTTTGCTGGGATTTCCACGGATGGTTCTTTGGTAACACCACGACAAAATTTTCATCATAGAGAGGACGGGTCAGTACATCCGGCTCATTAAATGGAAGCGCTACAATGATGGCATCGAGATCGCCGTCGCGCAGCTGACGCCGCAATACTCCGGTATAGTTTTCTTCCAGATACAGTGGCATGGTTGGCGCACGCTGGTGGATCTGTGGCACCAAATGCGGAAACAGATAGGGGCCGATGGTGAAAATTGCGCCAATCTTGAGCGGTGAGCTGAGTTGATCCTTGCCGGAACTGGCCAATTCACGAATGGTTCTGGCTTCCTCTAACACCCGTTGTGCCTGGGCGACGATACGTTCGCCAATGGGCGTGATTGAGACCGCACTTTTACTGCGTTCGAAAATAGCAATATCCAGTTCACCTTCCAGCTTCTTGATGGCGACACTGAGGGTGGGTTGACTGACAAAACACTTCTCGGCAGCTCGGCCGAAGTGTTTCTCCTGGGCGAGCGTCACGATGTACTTGAGTTCGGTCAGGGTCATAATTGGCTGCCTTCATGGCTATTTTAAGTTTGATTTAGTCTACCTATGGAACGGGCGGAGTAAAAGCCTGAACTGCGGGATCGTGCTCAGGCGTTGACTAATATAGTAAACAGGTAAAAATACGTTCGCACGAGAGGGTGGAAAAGCGGAACCGCTGAATTTACCCCCGGTGGCGTTATCGGTCGCTTGTGTTACACGGCCTCTGCCCGGCTTGCCGTGGTCGGCGGGCTGATCGATGTACCAGACAACGCTCAGTAGCAGTTTGATCACCAGGAGAATTTGATGGCACGTATTCTGATTGTGGGTGCAGGCGATGTTGGCGGCACGCTGGCCATGCAACTGGCTCAGCACCATCAGGTGTGGGGTTTGCGGCGTAGTGGCGGAGCAAACAGCGCTAACCTGCAATGGTTACAGGCCGATGTGACCGACCCGGAAACACTACAGGAGTTACCAGCGGATCTTGATCTGGTGATATACAGCGTGGCATCGCCAGTGTTTTCGAAAGAGGGCTATCACGACTATTACGTCAACGGGGTACGGCATGTTTTGCAGGCCTTGGCAGATCAACGTTTGCGGCGCTTTATCTTTGTATCCAGCTCCAGTGTGTATCATCAGATGGATGGCGAATGGGTCGATGAAACCTCGGCGACCGCGCCTCATTCCTTTGCCGGCAAGGAGCTGTTACAAGCCGAGCAAGTACTGCAAGACAGTCGTTTTGAGAGTACAGCCGTCCGTTTTACCGGCATCTATGGCCCCGGTCGTAATCGGCTGATTGAGCAGGCGCGTCATGGTGGCCATTGCGACCCTGAGCCACCGGTGTGGACCAATCGCATCCATCGTGATGACTGCGTTGGGGTACTGGCGTTACTGTGCGAAAAAGCCTTGGCTGGTGAGCCGTTGGAGACGTTGTATCTGGCGACCGACGATGAGCCTGCCACCTTGTTTGATGTGTTGGAATGGCTGAAGGATCGTATTGCTGAAGTGGATCCGGATCACGATATGCCAGAAGTCACGCGGCGGGCCAATCGCCGTTGTCGTAACGATCGCCTCAAGGCGTTGGGCTACGTATTTCGCTTCAGTAACTACCGGGAAGGGTATGACGTTATGCTGAGTGAGCTGGGTTACGAATGAGAGCCAGGCAAAAACGTCAGGTCAGTTTTTCAGTCTGACTATTTTGTTAACACCGGCAACGTTACGTAACTTGCGGATGACCCGCGCCAAGTGTTTGCGCCCCTGAATATTGACCTTTAGCTGAGTAACGCTGAGGCGGGCATCGCGTTCCTCGACACTGATCTTGTCGATACTGGCATCCGCCATGTGAATGGCACTGGCGAGATCAACAATCAGACCACGGCGGTTTTCCATATAGACCTTGAGAGTGACGGTAAACTCGCTGTCGATGTCTTTTTCCCAGCTGAGGGTGACGCACTTTTCCGGGTTATTACGAAAATCTTCAATATTGCGGCAGGTTTCTGTGTGTACCACCAGACCCTTGCCAGAGCTGACGTGGCCGAGAATCGGGTCGCCAGGGATGGGGCTGCAACATTTGGCGAAACTGACTACCAGGCCCTCGGTACCACGAATAGAAAGGGGACGTTCTGCGCTGGCTTGCAGATCGATATCGGTGCCCCGATAAGCGGCCAGGAAACGTCGTGCCATCAGTGGTGCCATGCGATTGCCTGAACCAATTTCTTCAAGCAGATCGTCAAACTGTTCCAGACCGGTTTCTTTCAGCACCAGATCGATCTGGTCGCGATCAACATCGGCCAACGACTTGTCGAGCCCGGCCAGTGCTTTATTTAGCAGCCGTTCACCCAGAGCCACGGATTCCGAGCGGCGCTGGTTTTTCAGATAGCTGCGGATATTGGAACGTGCCTTGCCGGAGACAACAAAATTAAGCCAGGCTGGATTCGGTTGGGCATTGGGAGCGGTCACCACCTGTATCGTCTGACCACTTTGCAGCTTGGCGCTGAGCGGTGACAGTTGCCGATCGATGCGACAGGCAATGCACTGGTTGCCAACATCGGTATGCACGGCGTAGGCAAAATCAATAGCGGTGGCACCGGCTGGCAAGGTAAGAATCTTGCCTTTTGGGGTGAAGACGTAGATCTCATCGGGAAACAGGTCGACCTTGACGTGCTCGACAAACTCCAGCGGACTGCCCGCGTTTTTTTGCAGCTCCAGCAGGTTCTGCACCCATTGGCGCGCCCGCTGGGAGCCACTGGTCTGATCACTTTCGGATTTATACAACCAATGCGCAGCAATGCCATAGTTGGCCATGGCATCCATTTCTTCGGTACGAATCTGGATTTCGATGGGGACGTTGCCAGCGTTAAACAGCGTGGTGTGGAGCGACTGGTAACCGTTCGCCTTGGGAATGGCGACGTAGTCCTTGAAACGGCCAGAAATCGGCTTGTAGAGGCTGTGCATCAGCCCGAGGATGCGATAGCAGGTATCGACTTCATCGGTGATGATACGGAAGCCATAAACATCCATGATTTCATCGATGTCTTTTTTCTTCGACTTCGCCATCTTGCTGTAGATGCTGTACAGATGCTTTTCACGGCCCACCACTCGGGCCGAGATGTTGTACTCGCTCAGGCGGCCGCGAATGCTGCTTGAAATCTGCGAAATAATTTCGGCGTGGCGGCCACGGTGGTTCTTGACGGCTTTGCGAATCAGCTCTGAGCGCATCGGATGCATGGCTTCAAAGCAGAGGTCTTCCATTTCGACACGGATGCTGTTGAGACCCAGCCTGTGCGCAATAGGAGAATAGATGTCCAGGGTTTCACGGGCAATGCGGCGGCGCTTGTCGGGACGCAGCGGCCCAAGTGTCCGCATGTTATGCAAACGGTCGGCGAGCTTGACCAGAATCACGCGAATGTCTTTCGCCATGGCCATGGCCATCTTCTGGAAATTTTCGGCTTGTTGCTGCTCTTTGTCTTCAAAATGGATGTGCGTCAGTTTGGAGACACCATCCACCAGATCCGTCACCACATCGCCAAATTGGGTGGCCAGCGCAGGCTTGGGAACGCCTGTGTCCTCGATCACATCGTGCAGCATGGCCGCCATCAGGCTCTGGTGATCCAGGTGCATGTCGGCGAGGATGCTGGCGACTGCCAGAGGATGAATAATGTAGGGTTCACCACTGCGCCGACGCTGGCCGTCATGGGCCTGCTCGGCGTAGTAGTAAGCCCGGCGCACCTGCTGGATTTGCTGGCGGCTGAGGTAATGCGACAGTCGTTCGGACAAGGCATCAAGAGTGGGCATGAGGGTCTCCGAAGGGTTGATGCGCTGTCGTGGACTTAGTACTGCTCGGCTTTGGCTGCCTCTTCCTGTGCCGCGATCGTCGCTGGAGTGACCAGCTCCGCTGAAATTTCGCGCAGGGCAATAACGGTCGGCTTGTCGTTCTCTTCCGGTACCAGTGGCTCAAAGCCTTCGACTGCGAGTTGGCGCGCGCGCTTGGTCGCAAGCATTACCAATTCGAAGCGGTTATCAACGTTGGTCAGACAATCTTCAACAGTTACGCGTGCCATAAAATTCAAAGTTCCCGTCAGATGAGAAATCGGTAGAACCGGGCATTTTAACTGATTTTCTTGGATATGGAAGCTGCTTTGTTGGTGATCATGCGGGTCAACCGGGTATTAAATTGTCGGGTTATATCAGCGCTTGTAGGATTTGGTCAGTACTGGCAAGGGTTGCAGAGCTGTTGGCGACAATATGCGATTATCAAAAACATCGGGTTTTCAGACAGAGTAAGCCCACCAAAGTCCATCTCTGTTGCAAGCAGAGAATGAAAGTGAGGTTACCTTGATACCAACGGTCAAAATTCTCAGCCGTCGCCGATTGCTGGCGCGGGCGACATCTCTGGCTGCGTCTCTGGCCATTACGCTACCGGTCACCGGCCTGGTTGGATGTGGTGGTTCGGAGTCAGTATCGGACTCTGACAGTCGTACGGATACTACTGATTTAGCGGAGAGCGATTCTGATTCATCAACCGATACTTCGTCTGACAGTGACAGTGTTGCCTCAGATGAGTCGCTGGCACAGGATAATTCAGCAATCGACTGGGCTTCCGGTGGCACCGACAGCATGTCGGCAGAATACCCGAACCCTTTTGATGCAGGTTATGGCAATACCTGTGATCTGACCAGTCAGACCACGGCAGGGCCGTGTTATTCCGACACCGTGGCGCGGGAAGACATATCCGAAGGTCGGGTCGGCTTGCCAACTCGATTGTGTTTCCGGCTGGTGGATGCTAATTGCGATCCGGTTGCCGGAGCGGTAGTCGATATTTGGCACTGCGACCGCCTTGGGGTGTACTCGGGCGATGCGATGCAGTCGGTAAATTTTTGTACTGGGGGCGATAGCGAATATACCAGCAACGATTTCTTTCGTGGCACTCAGACAACCGATGCCGATGGTGTCGTCTGGTTCAGTACCTGCTTTCCGGGCTGGTACAGCAGCCGAGCGGTGCACATTCATTTTATTGTTAGCATTAACAATACCAGCTACGTAACGTCGCAGGTGGGTTTTGTGGATGACCTGGTCGATGACATTCTCACCAGTCACGCTGAATACAGTAGCCGGGGAACGCCAGACACGCACAATTATAACGATACTGTCTTCCCGTCATCTGGCTATGAGGAGTATTTGCTCGATACCCATAAAATGTCGGATGGCTCGATGCTGGCATGGAAAACGCTGATGATTAACGCTTGATTTCAGGCGTGAGTATCACCCTGAAGCAGCGCCGTCAGTGTATCGGCATGCCGTGCTTGCTGGGCTTCGATGCGATGACGGCGGGCAATCACGATAGCGCAGAGTTCTTCCAGCGTGTTGTTGAAATCGTCGTTAATGATCAGGTAATCGTATTCGCCGTAATGGCTCATTTCTGACTGGGCATCGCGCATCCGGCGATTGATGGTGGCTGCGTCATCCTGGCCACGGCCTTGCAGACGTTGACGCAAGGCACTGATGGATGGTGGCGCAATAAAGACGGAAACCGCTTCCGGCATCAGTTTGCGTACCTGTTGCGCGCCCTGCCAGTCGATCTCCAGGATCACATCGCGGCCTTCGGCCAGTTCGCTTTCGACCCAGCGTTGGGAGGTGCCGTAGAAATTATCGAATACCTGGGCGTGTTCCAGAAACGCCCCTTCGCCAATCATTTGCTGAAACTCATCGACATTGACAAAGTGGTAGGCAACGCCATTGTCTTCGCCAGGGCGAGGTGTACGAGTGGTGTGGGATACCGATACACCGATATAGGGCGTGGTTTTCAGCAAGGCATTGACCAGGCTGGTTTTACCGGCGCCAGAGGGGGCGGAGAAAATAAACAGAGTGCCAATCATCAGGGAAAGTCTTCTTGCTGGTTCGGGAATTCAGCCAGTATATCAAAATCTGTTGGTCAGGCTTGTTTGCGGTCAGTTGGCCACCCACCAGATACCGCTGACAACCAGTAGCGAAAAGGGCATGGACAGCAGAATCATCATGGCCACTTCATCGGCAGGGCCTTTGTAACGCGCTGTCAACATGTAACTGATGACGGCCATGGGCATCGCTTGCTGCACCAGCATGGTCAGGGTTTCGGTCTCGGATAGTGGCACGATCCGGGTAACCAACAAGGCCACCGCGACTCCGATGAATGGGCGCCAGGCAGAAAACAGCAAGGTACGACCGAATGCCGATCGATCCGACCAGCTCAACTGTGCTACGGAACGGCCCAGTAGCATCAACATAATGGGTAAGGTAATGCCGCCGAGCATCGACAGGGTTTTCATTACTGGATCCGGCAACGACAGCCCAAGAGACAACACCGCGGCACCGATGATCAATGCCAGAATCGGCCCGTTTTTGATCAGCTGACGCGGAGAAAAGTCCCCCGACATACAGCCTACACCCAAGGTAAAGTGGCTGATTTGTACCACTGAAGAGATCACCACGGCGGCGGCCAGACCTTCATCCCCAAACAGGGCGTAACACACCGGAATACCCAGATTGCCTGTATTCGGATTGGTTAGCGGTGGTAAATAGAAGCGCGGACTTTGGCCAATCAGACGCAGAAATATCTAGGGGGCGTTCTCAATTGGTCAATCGGACCTGCTGAGAGCCCGTTGGCTTCAGAACAAGGCATGAGGAGTGTGGTTTAGCGTGCTCAATAAGCGACGAATAACACCGTTCTGGAGTCAACAGGCCTCAGCCCGAAGGGTTATGGTTAAAAATCCATCATGCGGTGTTGTTGAACTTGAAAAGGGCCCACCATTCTCTGCGTTCAACGCCTTGCCTGATGGATTTTTTCTCCATAACAGGACGCGTTAACTAATTGAGAGCGCCCCCTGGGTCACGACGGCAACTATTGCCAGAATCAACACGGTCGTACCGACCAGCTTGGCCATGCCCAGCACATCCATTTTCATCGACAGGACGGACGTCAGCAGTAAGGCTGGTACACCAATATGACTGACCAGGGCACCCAGTGTCGGGCTGTCGAGATAATCGGTTTTTCTGCTTAACAAGATGCCTAATAGCATCAGCAAAAAAATCGGGGTGAGGGCACTGGCAAGAGCCTGAAGCATGGAACATTTACCGTACGACAACGATCGGAGCCGTATTCTAGCAGGCGGCAGACAATCTATCTGCGTACGGTTAGTTCGCGGGCGGTTCACTTGCTCGGCCGTTGATAATCCAGGCTGATTACCGCGGGCGGGTGCTGGCGCAAATATCCCGGTGATCAAACTGGCGGGCTGCAGCCACCAGATTGGGGTAATCCGTCAAGGTGTGCAGCTCGCGGAACAGAATCCAGTCAACCAGGCACACGATACAAATTGCCGCGTAATTCCAGGCATCAAGCTGACCTGTGGCCGCTTGCTGATCGAGCCAGCCGAGGGAATCCTCAATACGTTCCCGTTGCAGTTTGAAGATCAGGCGATCCTCTGCGACTGGCAGCTCAGAGCGCTTGCTCATTAACAGGATGACCATGGAGTCGGTCACCGCATCGATCACGCTGACCTGATTCGCCTGTGCAAGCGTCAGCTCCGGCTGCTGCAAGCGTTTTTGCAGGTAGTGGTGAATCACGTGGGAGTCGAAAATACGGCTGCCGTTATCTTCCAGCACCGGCATTTTGCGGATCGGAGTAATGGTGGCGAACGATGCCCGGTCTTCGTCTGTCAGAATGTTGACTGGCTGGAGTTGGTATTCCGTACCCTCCAGCTGCATTCTGATGCGTCGCACAAAGGGGGAAGCCAGGCTGCCGTACAGAGTCATCGTCATGAAAATCTCCTGAAAATATAACGCTCAAGGGGACATATATTTAATCCGGTGCTCACTCTGGGCTACCGGATTAAATAAATGTCCCTCAAGCAATAAAACGTTGCCAGGCAATATCATGCAATGGATTGACGTTGCAGGACAGCCCCGCTTCTTTATTAAACTCGTTGCGGCCAATCAGGGCGTCAGTACCGCCACGCTACCGGTGCGCTCCATACACAGATTCAGCCATTGGGTGACGTGGTGGTAAGATTCCAGCTCCAGCACCTGTTTGGCGTCATACACCTTGCTGAGCGCCCTGACCCATATATCCGCGATGCTGTAATTATCACCCATCACGTACCGATGATCGCTCAGGCGCTGGTTCAGCACCTTGAGCAGACGGCCGGTTTCATCCTGATAACGGGCCAGCGCCCGCTTGTCCTCCCAATCCGCACCGCCAAATTTCTGGAAGAAACCAAATTGGCCGAACATCGGGCCAACACCGCCCATCTGCCACATCAACCATTGGATCGTTTCATAACGGGCATGGCGGCCGGTAGGCAGGAAACGACCGCTCTTCTCCGCCAGATACAACAAAATGGCGCCACTTTCCCATAGCGCCAACGGTTTGCCGTCCGGGCCGTGGGGATCGATGATGGCCGGAATCTTGTTGTTCGGGTTTAACGCAAGAAACTCCGGGCTGTGCTGGTCAGCATGACTGAAACTGAGGCTGTGTTTCTCGTAGGGCAGGCCGGTCTCTTCCAGCATTGCCGATACCTTCAGGCCATTCGGCGTATCGACGCTATAGAGCTGGATAATATCGGGATTATTGGCAGGCCAGCGTTGGGTAATCGGAAATTCGTCAAGCATGGTGCTGATCCTCTTTTTTAATGAACACCTTTGTGGCACTCCGCGCTGGGGTTGGTTCCTGAGCGGCATTGATCACTGCCGAACGCTTTGGTGCAACAGTGGCTGTTGTCGTCGCCTTGGGCTATCACACGGAGCGTGGGGCCAGTTGGTTCTCGTTTCATCCCCCCCGTTTCCATGCTCCTGCGCGCAGTCACAAAAACTTAATGTCGCCACCCCATCAAAATCCCGTCTTTAGCTCTGTTCCTTGGGGGCGCAGCTCGGCTGTGTTCACAAACTTTTATCTTTTATCAAAAGGGAAGAGACGTAATGAGGGCTGGACATACTCGGCTAATCACCGGCACGTTAGGGCTGCTGATCGCCAGTCCGCTGTGGGCAGCGGGCATCAAAGTAGATTTTGTCATGGATGGTCAACCGGTGGGTGATGCCATCGTACTGGAGGATGGTCAGGAACTGGGCCGTACCGACGCCAATGGCAGCTTCTGGATCGACAATCTCGATGGCGGCCGCAAGGCGCTGGTGGTTGAAGCGGCGGGTACGCGTATACCCGTCAGCTTTACACTGGACAGCGACGAAGCAGCGTTCGTTAGCATCAGCAAAACCAGCGGCGTGGCCAGCGCAGAAAAATCCGTTAAACGCATTCCACTGAGTCAGCTGAGCCGCGACAATGGCCAGGTCAGCTCTGACGATGCCGCTCTGTTCGGTGTGATTGAAGGTGCGATCACCGACGACATAACTGGCGCAGCCATCGCCAACGTGGTGATCTCGGTAGAAGGAACCGATGTCAGCGCTCGTACAGACGGCTACGGCACCTACGACATCGAGCTGCCTGCCGGTAACTACCGTCTGACCCTGCAACATCCTGATTATCGCAGCCAGACGCTCTCCGGCGTCAAAGTCGTGTCACAGTTGTCAGTCAACCTCGAAACCCTGATGGCCAGCAGCGATGACGGCTACGACGGCACCATCGAAGAGGTCATCGCAACGTCCAGTTATCAAGCCTACAACCCGGTAGATATGGAACGTATGTCCAGCTCGGTAATGGACACCATGGACTTTACCCAGATCGCCCGCTTTGACGACAGTACCGTCAGCTCGGCGCTTAAACGGGTGGTCGGGGTCAGTTTGGAAGACAGCCGCTATGCCATTGTGCGTGGTATGAAAAGCCGTTACCAATCCACTTATTTTAACGGCGCAGTGCTGCCTGCTACCGATCCGGCCCGTCGTGATCTGCCGCTGGATATCTTCCCGGCCAGCATTATGCAAACCCTGTCGTTGCAAAAAAGTGCCACTGCCGATGTGCCTGGCACTGCCACTGCAGGCCATATTGAAATGAAAACCAAGCCAACGCCGGACGAAGGCTTCTTCAAAATATCGGCCACGCTGGGCTACGGCAAAGCCAACAGCGAAGAAGGCTATATGAGCAAAGAAAGTGGCGGCAGTGACTGGACCGGTTATGACGATGGTTTCCGCGAGATGCCAGACATTGCCAAACAGGCGCGTGGTTCCTATTTCTTTGGTGATCCGGACTCAGCAGGCAGTAATGGACTTGGGTATAGCGAAGAATTTCTCCAATACCGTGAAGACCTGGGTGAGTCCTTTGAAAACTACGGTATTTACAAAGGTGATCTGCCCGCTGACGTGTCCTTCAGCCTGGCTGGCGGTGACAGCTGGCTGACAGAAGACGGTCAGCGACTGGGGGTGATTGGAGCTTTCCGTTACAGTAATAAATGGACCAACGACGAAAAAATACAGAATGGTTTTGATCTGTATACCGTCAATAATTCTGATACTGGAGAACAGGAAAATATTATCGCTTTGACCTCATCCAAGGTCACTTACGATACCAATAATATTATTGACCTCAGTGCCATGCTAAACGCCGATTGGCGTATTACAGAAAACCACACCCTGGGAATAAACAATCTTTTACTGCGCCATACCACCAGCTCCGCAGAGTTTGAAGACCAATATAATATTGCCAGTGGTTACTGGATTGCCCAAAATGATATCGTTCTGCCAGAAGACCCGCGTGATTGGGCGGTGGACTCAGGTATTGAAAAATTTCAGACCCAAAGTATTGATTGGATAGAAGAGCAGTTGGTCAGTCATCAGCTATGGGGCGAGCACTATTTTGATATATCCGAAGTTTCTGGGATCTTGGGTAACCTTAAGGCCAATTGGCAAGTTGCCCGCTCGTCCAGCGAATACGATCGCCCCAATGCCCAGCGCTATACCTACCAGGGAAGCCAGACCTCAGACCCTGCTCTTTTGATTGGCTATAGTACGGCTTATAATCTTTGGGAGTATTCTGAAGAAGATGGTAATGCCTCGAGTATCGATCTGGAACTACCTATTAACGAAACGGGTAATATTGCCGTTACTGCTAAAGCCGGTTTGTACAAATTGGACCGCACTCGGGATGGCTATGAAGACCGATTCTCCTATCGCGATAATAAGTTAGAACAGGGAACCAGGGAAGATATCCTTTTGTATCCTGATCCTGCGGATATCTTTGTCGATGAATATGTTGGTGATGGCACTAATGGTAGTAATGGTTTATATGTTAATTATGGCGGCTCTTTAAACGACGAAGATGATATTGGTATCGATAAAGGCTATCAGTACCGTGTTGAACAACACACCAACGCCATGTACCTGCAAACTGATTGGAACCTGTGGAATACGGTCACCGCTAATTTGGGGGTACGTCGTGAATCCTTCAAGGTAGAAGCCGACCAGTACTACTACAATCCGGAGCCATTGTACGAACTGCTGGACGAAACCAAGACCTTGCCATCCGTGGGGGCTACCTGGCTTATTAACGAGCGCTGGCAATTACGTGGTGCTTTCAGTAAAACTGTCAGCTGGCCAGAAACCTTCGAGCTGCTACCGCGTACCTATCGGGATATCGAAACCCTTACCGCGTATAAAGGTAATCCGGATCTGAAACCTGCGGATATCAAAAACTACGATATGCGTCTGGAATGGTACCCGAGCGATACCGAATCCGTCAGCTTGGGAGCCTATCGTAAAGATATGGACAACCCGATCGAAAACGCTTTCGACAGCATTGGTAATGACTACGATTACTACACCTTCGTCAACGTCGATTCCGGCAAGGTCAGCGGTTGGGAGCTGGATTTTCGTACGGAATTTGACCTGGGTTACAGCCATGCCTTCTTTGTTCAGGGTAACTACACCGATATCGAATCGGAAGTAACTCTTGCTGAAGACTCCAAAGAAACTGATCTGAATCGTCCATTACAAGGCCAGCCAGACTACATTGCTAACTTGCAATTGGGATACGATCATATTGAAACCGGCCAGGAAATTACCTTGGTATTTAACCGCAAAGGGAAAGAACTGGTCATTGTAACACCAGATGCGGGCAGTAACGTCACCAATGTGTATAGCGAACCTTATGATGATCTTAAAATTATCTATACCAAGCGCTTTGGTGACGATTTAAAGGTATCTTTATCAGGTGAAAACATCCTGGACTCTGAAAAACGCCAATATTATGAAAAATACAATGTGGCATATTTGAGTTATAAGTCTGGCCCTAAATACAAGCTAAAAGTCAGCTACGACTTTTAGTGCCGAATTTCCTGGATATCCAACATAAGTAACAGGTGAGAATATGTTATTGAATTATTCGTTTCAGGCGGCTCGGTATATACCCCGGTCGCTGCCAAAAGTACTGGCCACAGCGCTGACAGCCGCTGTACTGGCCAGCTGTGGTGCCGATGTATCTGATGAAACCGCCATGCAGGAAAGCATGGAAGTATCGCTGGCCCAGTGTGAAATTTTGCAGTACGGAGTGGTTGGTACCCCCACTGAACCGGTAGTGGTTGATGGCGAAGAGGTGAATGCCTGCCTGCTCAGCACTAGTTTTGGTCAATTAGAGAATACCCGTTCTATCACCGATAACCTCAACATGATTCAGCTGAAAACCAGCTGGAACTACGAGCCACTGGTCTGGGTATTGGATGGTGTTTACCAATTGGGTGAAAGCAAGCAATACCAAACACTGGATGAGCTGTTCGCAGATCACAAAGCGTTCCGGTTAGGTTCCAGTTCAAGCGCGGTTTACGCCAAAGAAGGCACGGTTGTGATTGTGCATCGTAACGCCCAGCTCTCTGCCAGTATTCAATCGCTGGACGATAATCTGGTTGGTGGTGGAGAATGGGGTGGTGTCATCATCAATGGCATCGGCGCTGCGCCGGAATGCCCGCAAACTGCCAGCCCGGAAGCACTGTGTAACATCGAAGGCCCATTTGGTTATTACGGCGGTGTCAGCCCCGGCACTGACCTGATTGCTTATGGTTTGGGGTTCAATACCAACACCAGTCAGGGGTTGCCCGGTTTATACACCCTGGGCTCTGGCACCAGCTCGGTGATTGGTGAAGCCGGTGCTGAAACCCAAGTAACGCTCGAAGGTTACGAAGGCGGCACCATTCATTCCGCCGTTACCGCCTATGCCCCGGTAGCAGGACAAGTGGGTAACGTGATTGCTTATTCTGGCAATACCGCGATAACCGCCTATGGCGGTAGCTGGAACCTGTTTACAGATACTTTCACCGGATCTGTTCCCACGCCATATATCACCGAATCGGCCAGTACTGCGGTTGAGCTGAACGAATATCAGGGCGGCTTTGCTGCTCGGGTGAGCCACAGCAACAGTACGGCTGCTCTTATTCTGAATGGCGGAGAGGTTGATCTGATCAACACCACACTGTACGACCAGTACAATCAGGCGGGCAGTGCACTGGCATTGACCAGTACTTCAATGCTGTCCATCGATGATGTGGTGATACAGGGTTTTGACACCTGCCTGGCACCACAGGATTCGGCCAGCCAGATCAGCATCGGTTCTGCTTTGCTCAACTGTAGCAATATCACTAACAGCACCAGTAATGCATTGGCAGCAATTGCAGATGCTACCGACCTGGTAACCGGTGTGGATCCTTACCTGAACTACATTTGGGCGGTTAGCAACGACAGTTTGAGTTTTACTAATGTGGATGACGTGAGTCAACTGGGGGCGGGTAACTCTAATACAGGAGGAACTTACAGCCCGGTAATTATTTACCCGGAGTGTATGGGTGTGGGCTCATTAGCAGAAGACACAATGCTGTTGGGTGGTGTCACTTATCAGGTCTGCGATCTGAATGCTACGGTTGTTCAATCTGTAACTTTATACAGCAACTTCAGTATTGAAGGCCGATTGACTAATGGCGGCAGTGCGGACTACAACCCGAAAAATATCGCCTGGCGTATTAACGGTCAGATACAGGTTGGTAATGACTTCTCTGGCCTGAGCGATGGCGAACAACAAGCTGCTCTGACTGATCCGGTCAGGTTTAATCTGGTGTCCGGCAGTCAGCTGATTGCCTCATCAGGCAGTGACTCTGAACTGATTATTCAGCCGGATGTTCTGTTTAAAGCAAAAGGTTCTTCAGCGTCGGCTATCGAAATTACCAGTGACAATACCGGTGCTGGTGAAATCACCTCTGCCTGGCGTGGCATGACCATTAATGGTTCCGATGCGCTGCCAGAGGATAACACCCAGGTGGATATCCAATATCTGCGACTGTTCGATACCGGAGAAGACGGTCAGGCCGCCTTAACCCTCAATAACGTCGGTGCCGGTTCTGACATTGCTTATCTGGATATATACGGCGCCGGTGGCGATGGTCTGACTATTAATGCGGGTGCCGTCAACGTCGACAATCTGGTGATGGCCAATATCGCTGGCGATCAAATCGCCTGGAGCACAGGCTATACCGGAACCATCGAAACCGCGGTGATCAGTCCGGGTGACAGTAGTACAGGTTCAGTGTTGCACGGCGTTAATGACAGTACTGATTACGATGCCGAACCACGCTCACGTCCGGTACTCAGCAATATTACCGCGACGGGTATGGGCTCTGACAACACCGCTATTCTGCTGGAACAGGGATCGGGTCTGCTGCTGTTTAACTCCGTGTTCTCAGAATTCGCTACCTGTCTGGATATCGACGATGCCGAAACCGCAGCACTGTTAAGCAGTGATCCACTGGGTATTGTATTTGATGGCGTGGTGCTCGACTGCGACAGCACCCTGGCCGCTGAAGACGAAGACAGTGGTTACGACTACGGTTATGACGTTGCCAACAGCAGTGGTGTATACGAAGAAGAAGCCGTATTGGATACTGGCTATGTGGTCACTGGTGCAGAAACCGCAACGTCAACCGATCTGAGCAGCTATGCCGATTTAATCGGCGATGCCTACAACTATCTGAATGGTGATGGTTATATTGGTGCCGTCGCCGACAGTGATGACGACTGGTATGCCAACTGGAGTGACTCTGTTGTTATTTCTCTGGATGAGGCATGTGACTATTCCGGAATGCTATCTGACTTTGAAATTTATGGGGAAAAATTTGAATACGATGTGAATGGGGACGGTGAGATTTCTTTTGAAGAAGGAAATTTTTATCCGGCTATTAAAATATGCCGGATCATCAGTGGTACCTATACCGAAGACCTTACGATTTCCCCTTATACCGGCGAAACAAAAGTAGCGGTTGATGAATACCTGAATAATGGTGGAAATTACGAGAATATTGAATCAGAGGTTCTAGTTAGTGGCTGGGCTATTAACAGTTTTACTGGCGAGATTCTTTATGTTGAAGATGAGGTTGTACAGGCAGCACCTACACACTGGAGTGTTAAAGGTGTGGTTCATATTGGAGAAGGGCATAAGGAAATTACTGATTCTTCTGTTGTGCCCAATATGAAAACAGATCCTGTTACACTGACGGTTAAGGCCGGTGTGGAGTTATCAGGCGAGACTGCTGGCAGTACTATTCATATTACCCGTGGCGGGCACCTGGTGCTGCAGGGGGAAGAAGAGTACGACGCAGAGGAACAGACTCCTGAAGGCAGCAAAAGGTATCTGAATATTAATATGAATCTGGTTGTTGATGGATTTGGCCGTCATAACCAGTGCCCGGATGCAGCAACGGCTGAAACGGGGTCTCAGGTTTGTAATATTGAAGGTAAGTACGGTTATTACGGCGGATATGATAATGATTACTCTAATTTCGATATTCAGTATGTGAACCTGTATAAAACGCTGGCGTTAAATGCGGCTGGTTCAGGGGTGATTGATCACCTTGTCTTGCGCGGTGATCGTGATGAGGTTCCTGATATTTATCTTGGTGCAGACCGGGTGGTGATTGATGGTGGTGTTCCGGCTTTTACTGATCTGTATTTCGATGCTGATTATAACCGCTGGGGGAGCGTCATTGTCTGGAATCATGGTTATCAGGGAACCATTCAGTATGTGTGGGCTTATGAGCGGCTACGTTTGAATCGTGATGGGTATAATGCTGAATTGATGAGCGATGACAGCAACCGTTTTTACCCGATGTTGCGTGGTCAGAATGTTACCGATGCTGAGAGAGAGATTTCAGGTTCTGCCTCTGCTATGCCTCAGTCTATGCCGACGATTGCAAACCTTTCAGCTTATTTCCAGGAGTATGATCCCTGGAATGAAGTGAGTAGTGCCATTGATCTGAGCAATGGCAGTGGCCTTTTTCTCTACAATAGTGTTCTTGGTGGCCGGGACGATGAATATAATAAAGGAGAAGGTGTTGATATCTGTTTCTATATTGATGACACGGTTAAAGCACAGCTGGATACCACTCTGGTGGTCGATAATCTCGCCTATTCCTGTGCCGACTTTTCCAATAATCCTGACAGTGATACCTATCTGGTTGATCAGGTTGCTGCCAGCACTATTTCTGATGCGCATTCTTATAACTGGGTATTCGCAACAGGTCAGCCAAAATTCTATGATGCCGATGAGGCAGAAGAAGCCGTTGATGGTGTCTATGCGCTACCTGATATGAATGTCCGTTACCCTTCTGAAAGTGTGATGATGGGGGATGATCTTAACTGGAATGAGTCGATGGATGAATGGTTACTGGATTATTCAGCTTCACAGTCTGTTAATGCTGATGTGATTGAAGATAATAATTATATGGGAGCTTTTGATTATACTTTGGTTCTGGATGCCGGTATGTCGATCGGTGATTGATTGCTGACGGAATTTTAAGAGGGGGCTTCGGTCCCCTTTTTTATTTTGGGGATTTATTTGTTATTTTTAGGTGGTTTTCTGTTATCTGGTATGTAACTGTTAGTCGGTTCTATTTGTTTAATGTTGTTTGTGAATAATTTATGCGTTTTAAATAATTTCTTATTTTTAAATAAATTCTACCGCTAGTAAATATGGTTGATATTAAAAGAGTTTTTTGTTGCTGGAATTGCTTGTGTGACGGTTAGGTTAAATATTAAGAATTTTGGTGCTGGATTAAATTTTTTGTCGGCCCTTTTTGTTATTGATAAGACTCATTCCTGTAACGCCTACTGAGTCATTATAGCTGTGCTCCTAAGGAGCTAATGACCAGTAATTCGCTGGTAAGCCGGGTTAGCCGGACTGTTCGATCGACACGATGTCTGTACTTTTGTACAGATATTTATATGGAAATACATTGAAGGAGATTGATATGAAAAAGCTTATTCTCGCTGCTTCTGTAATGGCGGCATCTGCAGGCGTCTGGGCTGTTGATCCTGAATGTAATGATGTGGGGGTACTGGTTTCTGAAGAAGAAACCTGGGAAGGTGATGATTACACCGTTTGTGAGATCCCGGCCAGTATCACCGGAGGTAATATTACACTGGCTTACGAAAGTGACGATACCGGTTTGCCTGTTCTTTGGCAACTGACCGGGATTACCACCGTGGGTAATGGCTATGTGCAAAATACCAGCTATGCCAGCGCCGATAAGTCAGTATTAAGCATTGAAGCGGGTGTTAATGTTGTAGCAAGCAATGCCAATGCTGCGCTGGTAATTGCCCGTGGTGCCAAGATGAATGCTCAGGGTACGGCCAATGACCCGATTGTTTTCTCTTATCTGGATGATGATGATTTTTCCGGTGACGATGAAGACTATAGCGGTGAAGGTCAATGGGGCGGTGTGATTCTGTCCGGTTACGGTGTGGCCAATGAATGTACTTCTAGTGATTCCTGTCTGATGGAAGGTATTTCTAGCAATTACTACTTTGGTTTTGGTGACGAGCCTGTTGATGAAGACACAACAGGGCTGACTGCCGAAGAAATCCTGGCTCTGAAAGTGGAGCAGCAAGGTAATGCCAAATACAGCAGCGGCTCTCTGAGCTATGTTGTGATCACCGAAGGTGGTACCGAAATTAACGTAAATGATCCTGATGCTGTTGCCAATGGCGGTGACGAAATCAACGGTCTGACTCTGTACGGCGTGACTTCTGCCACGACCATCAATAACATCCACGTTAACGAAAACTTCGATGACGGTATCGAGTTCTTCGGTGGTGATGTGGCTGTTTCTGACATCTGGCTGACTTGTAACGGTGACGACAGCGTCGATTGGGACTACGGTTTCCACGGTTCTATCACACGTGTTTACATCGAACAAGGCGACAAAAACGGTGCTGAAGACCACGCTTTTGAGCTCGCTGGCAACCCCAATAACTACGCAGCCACGCCACTGGCTACTGCGTCTGTTGAAGGAGCCTATGTTGAGTTTGTTGGTGACAACGCCAATGCCGATACCGACTTCGTTTTCAAACTGAAAGAAGGTACTGACGGTTACTTCAACAACATCGTAGTGACTGGTTATACTACGGGTACTACTCAGGATTGTGATGCCATCAGTTCCACGAACATTACTTCAGCTGACTTTGGCGCGATGACGGTTGATTGCTCTGTTGTTGATCCAACAACCTTTTCGCCTTCTGGCTCCTCTTCTTTCGCCAAAGTGGCTTCTTTTTGGACTGCTCCAGCCTGCAACTAAGCCTTTAACCCTGATATTTTAGTCGGGTTATACAGGCCAAGGCCCATACCATAAGGTATGGGCCTTTCTGGTATCTGCACAGGCGCTATTGGTTATTGGTGGAATATGTTCGTTTTCTGGCTGGGTTGTTGGATTGGGCATGGTGTTGGGGGTATTCAGGAATAAAAACATATGAGGAGTATCAGGCCTCGCTGCGGTATTGGTGACAAGGTAACGCGATGAAAACATTGGATCAGTTGAGCGAGGTCTCAACCTTTGAGGAATACCGTATATACCAGTGGTTTATTCATGGTGGGCGTGAGCAAGCAACCGAACGACAGCTGGAGTCTTTTGAATGCTGGTTACGAGGTCAACCTGGCCGTTGGCTGAAGGCCGAGGAGGTTGTGAATATCTGGGAGGCGCCAGAGTTCGCTGCCGCCATCCTGGCATTGGAGCCGCCGGAGAGCATTGTAACGTCTGATGATTGGGATCCATTTGACGAGGTGGATTCCAAAGGGCTGGTGGCATTGTGTTTCGCTGTTTGTATGGTGATTAGAGCTGTGGTTTTGGTGTTTCGGGGTGTTTCTTGGGCTGTCATGCGCCTTGGCGCTGCTATGGGTTTGCCATGCCGTATTCGGTCGTGATTTTTTGTTCTGGCGGCTTTGGGGGCAGTTTTCCGTTTGTTTGTCTTGTGATGTCGTTTTGGAATATCGGGTTTGTATCGTGGCTTTGATATAAAAATCCATCTTCAAGTATTGTCAAAACCCTACATCAAGGCTTAACCAATATTCCCTTCCGGTGCGGTAACTGAGGTAATGGTAGCCGCCTTGTTGGTAGCGGTGGGCGGTGTCGATGAGGTTGTTGATGTTGAAGGTCAGGCGGGCTGGTTTGAGTTGATAGGTCCAGTTCAGGTCAAGGTGGTTTCTTGGCTGTTGGTAAACCGCAGGCAGGTCGTCGCGGTCGCTGGTGATGTAGAGCTGGGTGCCGCTGCGCTTGTAGACGAGGCTGAATGTGTGTGTATCGCTGGGTTGGTATTGCAGGCGCAGGGCGCTGATGTAGGCGGGTTGGCCTTGTAGTGGGCGGCTGCCTGATGTCGTTGTCTCCGTGATGACGTCGGAGTCCGACTCGGTTTCGTCAATATTTTGCTGGTTGATAGCGCGTTGTTGAACACGGGAGCGGATGCTGGCGTAACGGCCTTGAATCTCGATGTTTTGTCCTGACCATTGCCATTGGTAGTCGGCTTCCAGTTCCAGGCCTTGTACTTGTCCAAAGGGGGAGTTTTGATAGCTGTAGTTGCTGTAGCTGGCTTGGTCGGTGGCTTCACTGTTATCGGAGAATGTGCCTTCTATGGGTTGGTGGATACGTTTCAGGTAGAGCGAGCTGCCCAGTCGCAGTGGGTTGTCGAGTGGTTTCCACTGCCATGACAAATCCCAGTTGTGAACGTCAGAATTGTTCAAATTCGGGTTGCCAATGGTTTTGGTGCGAGTGTCCAGGTCTTCGTAAATCACGGGCAGTAGCTCGTTGAATCGTGGCCAGACGACGGTTTGGCTGTAATTAGCCCGCAGTTGATGAAAGCCTGGGCGGTATTCGAGTGCGAGGGATGGCAACCAGCGACTGGCGGTTTGCAGGGGTTCTTCTGCGTGTGCTTCGGTATTCCAGAGAGCCGCTTTCATCTGGTTGTACTCGCGCCGGATGCCGCTGATAAGTTGCCAATGTTCGCTCAGATCCAGGTCGTTCAGCAGGTAGGTAGCGCGATTGATTTGGGTGGCGCGATAGAAACGACCACTAAGAGAGGTGCCGCTGTCGGTATTGAACAAGGTGTCTTGTAGTATAAACCCACTGGATGAGGCGTCGCCGGTAATAAGTTCGGGGGTCAGGATGTCGTTGGGATTGGGTTGTTCCATCAGTTGGCTATTACTGGTCAGGTCGTCACTGCCGCTGTACGTGTAGAGCAGGTTGTAGCCGTGACGCTGCTTTTGGCTGCTCTCCCAGCCCCATTTCAGCTCTCCGGTGAGGAGATGGTTGTCTGTTCTGAGGCTGTATATCCGGTTCAGATGCAGGCTGACCGAGCGGCTTTGCTGTTGCATGCTGCGCCAGCCGATGTTGGTGGTGGATGGACTCAGCTGGAGGCTGTAGTCACTGTTTTCAGAGATGGCTGAGTAGCGGTAATCCAGGTCGTGGGGTCGGTCGTAGTCGGTCTGGGTTGAGGCTATTTGCCAGTACAGATCGGTGGCAGAGGTCAATTGATGACGGCCATAAAGTTGGCGTTGCAACAGGCTGCGCTCGGTCCAGTTGATCAGGGCGCGGCGGTAGGCTGTGTTGCTGGGAAAGTTGTTTTCGCTCTTTCCTTGGGTTTCGATCAGTTCGGCTCTGTGGGTGCTTTGGTGGAGCCAAAGTACATTGAATCCGAAGTAGTGTTCGTCGTTGATGTCGAGGCCCAGTGCTGTCATGACGCTGAGGTCGATAATGTGTTCGCTGCGTTGGTGGGTTGAGTCTTCGTGATGGAAGTCGGCAGAGGAGCCGGAATACCCGGTTCCTGTACTGTAGCTGGTGGATTGGATCCAGGTGTTTTGCCAGTGATCCCGCAGGTTGAACGATAGGGTTCCACCCAGAGTGGCGTTGCTGATCTGACGGCTTAATCCTGTGCTGATATCCAGGCCGCCACTACCTTGGCTATTAGCCTGATAAAGCCCCATGTCGCCGGCAGCGGCTTCTCCCAGTTGCTGGCGTTGGGTGTTGCTCAGGTCATCCAGGCTTCCATGGCGGGCTGTGTGCAGTAGCAAGCCGGGAATGCGTCGGCTGCCATCGTCAAACCCGTACCAGTCGCTGCTGCTGACGTAGCCCTGTAGCGTCGAGCTATGGTTGCTGCCTTGGCGATAGAGATAGCTGGTAGCCAGTTGGGCGTAGTCGTGTTCAGGCAGTTGCATGGTGTCGAGGTTGAGAATGCCAGCACTGGCCTGGCCGGGGGCATCGGCATACACGGATTTTTGCAGATCGACACTGTTGAGAATTCCGAGCGGGATGAAGTCGAGCGGAAAGTTTTGCCCGGCAGGATCCAGGCTTGGGAGCTCTCCTCGATTGATCTGAATAGTTTGGTAACGTCCGGTCATGCCACGAATGATGGCGTAGCGATTATTTTCTATCTTGACGCCAGAGGCCAGTTCCAGTGCTGCAGGCAGGTTACGGACTCCGGTTTGGCGGAGTTGCTCACGGTCAAGCTTGAAATCATGGTTGCCGGTCAGTTCTGGAGCACTGCGTCGGGTAGCGCCAGCTTGTAGCGCGGCAGTGACTAATATTTCATTGGGAAAGTCGGTGTTGGCAGTTGGTGTCGCTTTTATTGTGGTGGTCGTTGTGGTTTGCGCGGCTGGTGCCAGGTGTGCCGAGAGCACCAGGGTGTCTTCAATCACTCGATAGCCGATGTGGTCGGGCAGTAGCAGGCTTAGCCACTGGGGCAGAGTTCGGCAGGCCGGGGTGGGGTTATTTTTAACTGGTAGTGCCACAACGTCAGCGCTGCTGACCAGTTGTAAGCCAAAACGGTTGGCTAATAACTCGGTGGCTTCTTGTAACCCGGACGAAGCCAGTTGCAGGTAGCGCTGATCGCTATTGCTGCACTCGGCTGTTGGAGACGTCGCTGGATTCGTCGCTGTCTGGCTGCCGAGTGCATGTACTTGTGATTGTAGTGCTAGGCCGATGATCAGGCAGATACCGGGATACTGCGCCAGAGCTGGCCGCTGAATACGGGGCATCCGATGATTTGTCTGGAGGCATTCACAGCAACGGCGGATCAGTGGGGCACGGCTGACAGTGCCCATGATCAGCCTTGATTCATCCCTTTATCCGTCTCTTGATTCGCTTTTTGATCTATATCGGGGAGGGTCAGGTAAATGGTCTGGATATCGGTGTTTATAACGGCTCGTGGATGATTTTCAAGACCATATAATGCCTGCAGGATCACCAGATTTTTATTGGTGTCGCGTAAATTGAAACGGCCGTTCACGGTCAGTTCGTTGACGTTGTCGGCGGCTGCCCAGTGTCGGTTGGAATAGCGGTTGAGTTCGATGATCAGTTCCGCCAGTGGCAGGTTTTCGGCGACCAGCAGACCATGTTCCCAGTCACTGGTTGCGTCAGTGTCCAGGTGACTGATGACGCCTAACGCGCGTTGGCTGACCCGAATGCGTTGACCCGCTGTTAACACGGTCTTTTGACCCTGACCGCTCATGGGGCTGATTTCGACCCGACCTTCCAGCACAGTGAGCTCTGTAATCGAGCCGCGCTGGTCGACGTTAAAGACCGTCCCCAGCGCTTTCATGGCTGCCTGCCGGGTTTGGACAATAAATGGTCGTTGCGGATTTTTGGCGACGGAAAACTTGGCTTCGCCCTGGGTCAGGTCGATGTGGCGCTCGGCACGCTCATAGCGAACCAGCAGCTCAGTGTTGCTGCTCATATCCACAATTGATCCATCTTCAAGTGGGTGCTGGCTGGTTTGTAAACGCTCAGTCTGGAGCCTGAGCAGGCGGCTGCCACTGGGTGCGAGGTGCATAACGATGGCTGTTGCCAGCACCAAGCAGGCGGCAATGGTCGCTGGCCAACGGTAGCGGTTGCTTGAGGCATAAGAGCTCTGAGGGCTTGGTTGTTCATCGGCGAATGTGTTGGTGTCGAAGGCCGCCAGCGCGGCACTGAATTCGGGATCGTTCCAGATGCCGGAAATAGCGTCGGCCTTATGCTGGCGGGCTTCACTTTCTGCCAGCCAGTGGTCAAATTCCAGCCGCTGCTGGTCGTTTGCCTGCTCCAGACCGCCGTGTAAAAACCAGTGGCAGATGCGCTCTTCTTCGTGATGTGTCAGCGTGGGAAGTGGTGTTGCCCTGTTCATTATTTGACCTTGTTGCGAATGCTGGATGGACGGTATTCGATACTTTGTTCCATTCGTCCTTCTATGGATTTCATCGCCCGATTGATGCGTTTTTCGATGGTCTTGCCGGAAACCCCCAGTCGCGCGGCTATCTGGCTGTTGGTGAGGCCATGCACCTTGCGCAGTATGATGAGGTTGCGGGTTTCCTCCGGCAGGCTGGCAACGCAGGTCATGAACATTTCTAGCCTCTGCTTGGCAGCAATCACACGTTCGGGTTGTGGGGCTTCGCTGGCAAATGTGTTTTCTGGCAACTCGTGCAGTGACTGTACTTCTTCCTGGTTGCGGTAAAAGTCATTGATGATGTTCATCACGACCCGATAGGTGTAGCCCACCGGATCGGAGGTGCTGTGGCCTTCCTTAAAGCGTCCCAACGAGCGTGCCACGGCCTCCTGAAAAATGTCTTCCGGTTCCTGGTTGGAAGGGACTCTGTTTTTTATGAAACGCAGCAGCCTTGGCTTTTCTTCTTGCAGCAGCCGGGCTGGTAGTACTAGGGCATCCTGATACAGATTCATTGCGACACCTGGGTTCTTGAAGCTTTTGCTGCCTGTCAAACCATCGGGTTCAAGGGTGGGTATGGTGCAGGCCGGGATAGTGATTCTTCCGCAGTTTTATGACGTATGGATGAATATTGCGTTGTTAATGTCAATAAATCATATGTGAATTCGGGCTTTTAAATCAATAGATTGAAATTTTCCTTGCTATGTTACCGTTGGATGAATTATTTATTTATAGTTCGAATGGGTCTGACGTGTTTGTTTTATACTATTTATTGATATTAGATTGATATTGATGTTTTGATGCAGTTTATATAATATTTCTTGTGCTCGGTTGATGAAAATTTTGGTCAGCCGAGTTGCTTGTCGAATGCTCGGATCGATTCTGTTTTTATTACACGATTTTATGACACCTTCGTTATCAGTTGTTATGTGAGTCGTGTGTGGTAAAAGCAACTCTCATCGGGTTTGTCCCGGTATTCCATAGGCAGAACGCTGAAAGTAAGTTCCAATCTTCCTCGTTTTATATCTTTGCCAGTCTCTGACTGGCTTTTTTATTATTCTATATTTTGGATTTGCCCACCAGTTACCTTTGACTTTTGCTGAATCGTAGTGGTAGGTAATGGAAAAACAGTGCCGTTTTTATGCTGCTGTCAGGGTTAAAAAAATAGCAGTTTTGAAAGGCTTATCGAGTGAATTTTCAACACCTTTTCTTTTTATGGATACAATGGTGGCCATTTTTGGTTTTTTTTACCGCTACAATGGATATAACTGTGTCCAGTGAGTCGTTGCTGATGAATTTCACCTTACTTGATGATACCGATGTTAGCCAAGCGTATGCTGCTTATTTGCGTGAGTTACGCCAACGCGCAAAACTGTCACGCACGCGCTTGCGGAGCGTAGCTGCGTACCGGCCGCAACCATTAAGAAGTTTGAGCTGACAGGGAAAATTTCATTTCGTCAATTACTGTTGCTTTGGCAGTCACTCGACTCGCTTGATCGGCTTTATCAGCTCACTCAACCTACCAATAATCGCGCTGCTGTCCCAAGTAGCTTATAGCCCGCCCCCGTTTAACGAACACGCCACCGCCTTTGGTGGTTATGGTAAAGCGCCTCCAATGAAAGTCATGCAGAAGCTCGCCGCGAGTGCTGGCTTTACCAATTGGACCGAAGCTCAGCAAGTCGTTGAAGAGGTGTCTGAAGTACTCAGCCAATTCGCTCATCTCGCACGCCAACAAGGGATCAGTAACGCGACAGTGTCCGCGCTCAATAAGACATTGAATCAGCGCAGACAGGAAAACGCGGCGTTTTTTTCACAAGGATAATGCTTTAAGATGGCCTGCGCGTGCTACATAGCCGGAATGAGGTTGTACTGGTATACACGAAAGGTAGTTGGCTCTTTGCAAAGAGCGATTCAATTTTTGATAAAGGCTCTGAAAGAATAAGAGAACTCAATAATGAAACTCGGTCGTAACGATCCTTGCCACTGTGGCAGTGGTAAAAAATATAAGCGTTGCTGTATGGACAACGTATCCAAGCAGCATGCGCAAGTATTTGATGCTGTCGAAGCTATGCTGGCTATGAACCCGGATTTGACCCCCGATGAACTCGACGTCGCTTTGCAGCACAAAGTGCAGGATCGCAATAATCAACCTCATCCAGATTTTTGTGGTGTGACTCCGACGCAAATGGCCAATTGGCTCTATGCGTCTTTTGATGAATTACAGTGGGTGACAATCAGTACGCCAGACGATCTTTCTGTAAGCCCTGTGATGCGCTATTTAGCACTCATTCTCGATGAATCCATGGAGAATGGTGGTTCATTTAAAGCAACCAGCAAAGGCAACTTACCAGCTAAATTAGTCAAGCAGGCCAGTGAGTTATTACCTGGGTTTGCCGTCTCTCAGTTTCCAATAAATATCAGCATCAGCGAGTTTGCTGGCAGTAATGAAGATAAGTTCAATGCGTTGCACTACACACGAGTTTTGGCCGAAATTAGCGGCATTATTTACCGACGCAGCGGCCGTTATCATGTTAAAAAGTCAGCTCAAAAACAGTATCAGGCCCAAGGTATACAGGCATTCTTCAAACTTATGCTAGAAGCCGCAATCAGAAAATATAACTGGGGATATTTAGACGGTTTTGAGCAAGATGTCGATTTGCGTACCTTTTGGCTGTTTATGTTGTGGCGCATACAAAGCCACAAGAACGTGGGTGAGCTTATTGAAGAGGTGGTGACGGCTTTCCCCGATTTGTTATTGGCATTCTCTTCAGACGATTACGTCTCACCTGAAAGAAATTTGAGTGCGTTAATCGAATCAAGATTTATTGAGCGATTTTTACAGTTTTGGGGATTTATCATCATCGATCCGAGACGTTATTTAAACGATGAATCTGTCGCCAGAATGGTTCAGGTACAGCCTTTGTTAAAACAAACTTTTCAATTCACCATTAACACATAGCAAGGTCACCGTGAGCGAATATCAATACTATAAATTCGAGCGTCTGGATGAGTGTTTAGACAGTAAAGCGCGCCAAGCACCCGCTGTGTCAGCATAGTTGATGAGATGGACGCTCCCCAAATATGAGGAGCGTCCACATGACTGATATTAGTATCATCGCTATCGACCTGGCAAAGTCCGTTTTCCAGATTTGCATCGTCTCCGGGCAGAACAAGGTATTGAAGCAACTGCGCCTCAGTCGTGAGAAATTCAGGTACTGTTACTCAGCTGAACGCCTATGAAACATTATTCAATATTCTGGATCTGCTTGTGGAGTAGTGGCCTAGACCACAATAAAATTAATAAGTTATCGAAAAGAAACCGTTCAAAAATGCCTGTTTGCCCACCAAACTGCCCACCACTAGCCTATGGCTTTTACTGAATCTTAGTGGTGAGCAATGGAAAAACAGTGCCGCTTACACGCTGCCGTTAGGGTTAAAAAGTAGCAGTTTTGAAAAGTTTTATCGAGCAGAGCTTGGCATTTTTTCGCTTATTCTATGCGATAGGTATTAGCTGGCAGAAGATAACTGATTCATGACGCGTCCTCGTCGAGCATGTCCAGCAGATCCAAGGCTTTTTTTGGAGCGTCAGGCAGCCATTCTGAATCTCGATCTGCTTGCGTAGCCGCTCGTTCTCTTTTTTGAGCTGTTCGATACGTTTTTGCTCAGCGGTCTTCTTCGGCGCGGGACCTGGGGCGGATTTTTTCAGACCATCCAGCCCTTGTTCAGCCCGTTCCCGACGCCATTGAGACAGTTGATTGGAATACAATTTTTCACGGCGCAGCAGTTCCCCTAACTCACCATGCTGGCAGGCCTCGGCTTGCTGGATGATGGATAACTTGTATTCGGTACTGAAGGCTCTGCGCACCCGCTTTTCCAGTGCGGGACTGGGTTCAACTTTGGGATTAGCAGTGGTAGCAGGTTTTGGCGTGGTCATTCTCCTGAGCGCCCTGATTTGGATGTTATCTCAAAATCCACTGGCTCAGGCTTAGGTTGACATACAGGGTACTCGACTAGATCGAAACTACACTTTTACGCGCTTAAAAGTGTAAAATTAAACACTTTAATGCGCGTAAAAGTGTAAATTGGGTTATGGTATAGGCAGTTAACAATCTGAATTGCTGGGAAATGACAATGCAGCGCAACTTACTCAACGCCATAATTGCATGGAAAAACCAACCTATGCGCAAGCCATTATTGATCGATGGTGCGAGGCAAACGGGTAAAACGTATCTGCTCCAAGAGTTGTTTGGTAACACCTTTACCAACATCCTTCGTATCGACTTTCTTGAAAATCCCGCCTACAAAGAAGCGTTCGATGGCTCACTGTCACCTGATGAGCTATTAATGAACATTGAGCTTTTGACCAATCAGGCGTTCAACCCAGAAACCGATCTGCTGATATTAGATGAAATTGGCGAATGTGAACGTGCCGTTACTTCGCTTAAGTATTTTGCCGAAAAAGCACCGTCTTATTTTGTCGCAGCCAGCGGCTCGAATATTGGTTTACTCAACACCTTCCCTGTGGGCAAGGTAGAACAATACAATTTACGACCACTGACCTTCCAAGAATTTATTTACGCATCAAACGAGCAAGCACTGATCAAAGCGTTTGATAGTCAAGCAAGCACATCGGCTGTGCACACTAAATTGATGGATAAACTAACAGACTATTTTTTTACCGGTGGTATGCCGGAAGCCATTTCTGCTTGGTATCGGTTTAAAGATTCAAGCATTTTAGAGCGTGTTGAAAAAGTCACTAAAATTCATGCCGATTTAGTTGAAGGTTATCGCCGCGATTTTGGCAAGTACGCTGGCAAGGTCGATGCCACACTGATTGAATCGGTATTTAATAGCATTCCAGCACAGCTATCAATTGTCAGCGATGAGTCCGTTAAACGCTTTAAATTTAAGCATGTGCATGAACGTAAGTCTCGTTATAGCGATTTTGAAACCGCGATCCATTGGCTTAACTGTTGCCGCTTAGCCTTGCCAAACTACCCTATTGAAGGGATGCCGAAACCGCCTCTGGCGGCCTATAAAAAAGAGAATATGGTTAAGCTGTTTATGTTTGATGTGGGCCTGCTCAATCATATGCTAGGTAGTAGTTATAAAGAGATTAAGCAACAAAAATATGAATACAAAGGCTATGTGGCAGAAAACTTTGTGCAACAAGAGCTCACTGCCATTGGTGTTGACCCAAGTTATTCATGGAATGACGCACGCGCCGAAATCGAATTTATTTTGGCAACAGATGAAGGTGATATCATCCCTGTTGAAGTCAAAAGTGGCAAACGTACAAGAGCAAAATCGTTGGCATCCTACGTTGAAAAATGTGCTCCAAGTAAAACCTTTAAGTTAACTGGCACACAAGGCTCATCAGCGTTAGAACAAACCAATATCGTGATGCCTTTGTATTTCACGCAATATTTATCACAGAGATGGTAAAAGCGCTTTGCCTAGAATCCCGAGGTCTACACAAAGTTACTTTAAGAGTAACAATCTGTAGACTTTGAGGGAACATATATAGACGCTTCCCCAATATCAAGGATGACTTGGCCCTGACACCTGCCATATGCCCTTGATTTATTTCCTGTTAACCATCACTTGTTCGTTGCGATGACCGTGGCAGTTCTGACATCCCGTCCATGAATGAATAGCGGCTTCTGTTCGGGATCAGCCGGTAGTTTTCAACCCAGTTGTCCAAAATACTGCGTTTAAGCCGCACATTTATTCCGTTCAATCTCCTGCAGTTTTGCAGGATTGAGTGATACCGCTCCTGCAACGTTGCAGTTTCGGGTATCGCCAGACCAGCGTCTGGGATTTTGTTGCTTAGCGTGCTCGTACACCACTTTCCGGTGAGCCAGAAGTGCATGGTCTTCGTTTCGCTTGGCCCAGCGCAGTGTGTGACGTGCAGCCTGCACCAGTCATTTTCTCAAGTAGGCATCCCCACGCTTGGTAATCCCTGACATCACCGATTTATGACCACTGGCCTTTTGTCTCGGCGTTAACCCCGTCCACGCCGCAAAATCCCGGCTGTTATGAAAGACCTCCGCATTGCCCACCGTACTCTTGATGGCCGTCGCGATATGAGCCCCGATTCCAGGGAGCGCATTTGACGCTGGATCCTATGGGGAGCGTCCATCTCATCATCTATTTAATCCGGCAGCCTCCGCAGGGCGCGGGTTGCCGCCGTCCAGTGCAGTGTTGACGAATATGAAAAGGACGCGTCATTTCGCTGCATTCGCCGCCTTGCCCTGAACAACGGCAACACTCGCGCAGAGCCGTGCAGGATTAAATAGATGGCCATTGACATGCTGTATGAATAACCTGTTTTGCTGTGAGTTTTACCATGTTTACTTCATAGTTGCTGAAATAATGGCGGGTGCAAAAATGGCTGCCCACCACCGATTTGCTTATTGAATCAGCAGCTAACCTGTTGTGGTGGCGAGTTAAATGCGAAAATTGGGTAACTTACTGCCCACCAATTTGCTCACCGCAAAACGCTTATTGAGCCAAAATGAGGGGGCTGCCCACCACTAAACAGGTAGTTGGTAACGGACATCTGCAAACCGATTTGGACGAGGAAAATAAAAAAGCCCTGTATTTACAAGGCTCTTCACCAGGAAATACAGGGCATTTAAGACATTCTTGGACGGGTAACTTTCTACCCAAGAACCTATTCGATGTTTTGGATCTGCTCGCGCATTTGCTCGATTTGTACTTTCATTTCGACAGCCGCTTGTGTGGTGACTGTGGTCAGCGATTTTGAGGACAGGGTATTTGCCTCACGATTCAGCTCTTGCATCATAAAGTCGAGCCGACGGCCAATCGGTTCCGGGCGTTTTATAATGGCTTTGACTTCCTGGATATGAGTACGCAAGCGGTCGAGTTCTTCGGCGACATCGGCTTTTTGTGCCAGTATCACCATTTCCTGTTCCAGCCGCTCCGGATTGGCAGCGTTTTCCCGTTCCCCCAGCATATCGGCAAGGCGATGTTGTAATTGTTGTCGTTGGGCGGCCAGCGCTTCTGGCAGGTGAGCTTCCACCTTGGCCACCAGGCTGCCCATATTATCCAGGCGTTGGAGAATTAAGTCCGCCAGACTCTGACCTTCACGAGCGCGACGGTGGCTGACGGTTTTCAGGCAGTCTTCAAAGGCTTGCAAGGTGGCCTGCTGAACGACCTTGGCGTCGACAGTTTCGTTTTCCATCACTCCGGGCCATTGCAGAATATCGAGCACATTGGCAGCGGCGGCTGTCGGGACACTGGCTGTGGCGGCGGTTATGGCTTGGTTGAGTTGCTTCAGCAGCGGCTGATTCAGATTCAATGCCTGAACTTGCTGGCCGGATTGTAGCCGCAATGCACATTCCACCTTGCCGCGATTGAGATGTTTTTTCATCAGTTCACGCAGTGCCGGTTCCAGTTCGCGGAAGCTGTCGGGCAAGCGGAAATGCGGTTCCAGATAGCGATGGTTTACCGACCGCAGCTCCCAGATAACCTGGCCGGCGGGTGTGTCGGCCTGCTGACGGGCAAAGGCTGTCATGCTGTAAACCATGGTGTTTCTCCGTTCGTTTATCGTGTTGGGCATTGTAGCGGTGGCCAGACACCCCTGCCATGTCGTTATAATGCCGCCCCAATATGTTTGAAGCACAGAAAAGGAAATTGTATGAGACCCAGTGGTCGCGCCCTTGATCAACTCCGCGAAGTTCGCATTACCCGTCACTACACTAAACACGCGGAAGGTTCTGTGTTGGTAGAATTTGGTGACACCAAGGTAATTTGTACCGCCAGTGTGGAGACCAGTGTGCCACCTTTTCTGCGTGGCAAGGGCCAGGGTTGGGTCACGGCAGAATACGGTATGCTGCCACGCTCAACCGGCTCGCGCATGATTCGTGAAGCCGCCAAAGGCAAACAGCAGGGTCGGACGGTGGAAATTTCCCGTCTGATTGGCCGCAGCCTGCGCGCAGCGGTGGATCTGAAAGCGTTGGGTGAAAACACCATTGCCATTGATTGCGATGTGATTCAGGCCGATGGCGGTACTCGCACGGCGGCGATTACCGGCGCTTGTGTCGCGCTGGTGGATGCGATGAGCTGGTTGAAGAAAAACGGCAAGGTGAAGGGAGAGCCGTTGAAGCAGATGATTGCCGCAGTCTCTGTTGGTATTTACAAGGGTGAGCCGGTGCTGGATCTGGATTACCTGGAAGACTCCGACGCCGAAACCGATATGAATGTGATCATGACGGCCAATGGCGGTTTTGTCGAAGTGCAGGGCACCGCCGAGGGTAATACCTTCACCCGTGACGAGCTGAATGCCATGCTGGCGCTGGCGGAGAAAGGCATTAATGAGTTGTCTCAGAAGCAAATCGACGCATTGAACAGCTGATTCGTCGTTTCTCGGTTGAGTACCCAAGCCCGCCGGCGTTTGGCCTGGCGGGCTTTTTTATGGCTGGTGTTTGTGTGGCTGTCGCCTCAGGACTTACTCGTCGTCGAATTCGTACTCAATCATGACGGCGGAGTGATCACCAAATTGCAGGCTGTTTTCTATTTTGGCATCAACAACGTATTGGCGAATGCCGGGGCTGCAAATCTGATAGTCCTTGCGCCAGCCATTCTGGTTGCGGCGTGCGCTTTCGGCATCTGGCCACCAGGTGAACTGGTTTTCGCCAAAGTTGGCTTCGCGGAAGGCATCGACATAGCCTGCCGGGCCAAAGATCTGATCAAACCAGGCGCGTTCTTCCGGCAAAAAGCCTGGTGAGTTCTGGTTGGCTTGCCAGTCGGCCAGGTCAACCGTTTTGTGGGCGGCTTCAAAATTGCCGCAGATAATAAATTCACGGCGCTTGCGGCGATTTTTTTGCAGGTGTTCCAGAAACGATTTCTGGAAGGCCAACTTGTCGTCCAGGTTGTTAAAGGCGTCAACGGCAGGGAACAGGATTGAGCCAACACTGACATGAGGGAAGTCGGCCTGAATGTAGCGGCCTTGCATATCGCACTGGGAAAACGCCAGGCCGGTCATGATGGCCTTGGGAACCTCCCGGGTGAGGATGGCAACACCGGAGTAGTCGTCGGCTTCTGCGTCGAAAAAGTATGCGTTAAAATCTCGCGGGTAGACGACATCGTCAGACAGCTGATATTCCTTGGCGCGCAGATTCTGAATGGCAACGACATCGGCGTCTGCCATTGTCAGCCATGTATACAGGCCTTTATCTACCGCCTGTTGCAGTCCGTCTACCTGTAAAGTGATAACTCGCATACGTGGTTCCCAACTAGTGAAGCGTGTATCATAACCCATCAATCTAAGTGCGGGTAAACTGAGGCCATATTTGGTTGTGAGTTGTCTCACTTATCGTGCTTGTCTGGCACCCGGGAAGGTGGTTTTGAGTCAGCGACCCGCCGCTGGCGTGTCTGCTTCCCGGTCTGCTACTGACCAGTTCCTGCCTTTGTGTTATCCGTTCTGTTTATTATTGGCTCCCTTTTCAGGATACGATATGAAAGCCTATCAACAAGAATTTATCGAATTTGCTATTCGGCAGGGTGTCCTGAAGTTTGGTGAGTTTACGCTAAAGTCCGGTCGAATCAGCCCTTATTTTTTTAATGCCGGATTGTTTAACAGTGGTCTGGCGCTGGCCAGACTGGGCCGTTTTTACGCCGCTGCGCTGGAAGATTCCGGTCTGCAGTACGATGTTGTTTTTGGCCCGGCCTATAAAGGCATCCCCCTGGCTGCGACCATGACGGTGGCGCTGGCCAATGACTATCAAAAAGATGTTCCCTACGTTTTTAACCGCAAGGAAGCCAAGACCCACGGTGAAGGGGGCAATCTGGTGGGTGCTCCATTGGCGGGCCGTGTTGTGATTGTAGACGATGTTATCACGGCAGGGACGGCAATCCGGGAAGTCATGGGGCTGATTGCCGATACGGCCGGGGCGACAGCGGTTGCGGCGCTGATTGCGCTGGATCGTCAGGAGAAAGGCCAGGGTTCGCTGTCGGCGATTCAGGAGGTAGAACGTGATTTTGGTATCCGGGTGGCCAGTATCGTGAATCTGAACCAGGTGCTGGATTATGTCGCGACTCAGGATGCTTTAAAAAACCATGCGTCAGCCATTGAGGCCTATCGGGCGCAGTACGGGGTGTGCTGATGCGAATGTGCTGGAGTGGTAGGCTGGCCAGCGGTCGGTTATTGATCTTTCTGCTGGGGTCGTTACTGGCGACCGAAGCCATGGCTGCAAAGCTGTACCGTTTTCAGGTCGATGGTCGCACGGTGCTGCGGGATCGTATTCCGGCAGAGCTGCTCGGCCAGGGGTATGAGGTGCTGGGCAGCAACGGCATGGTCATTGATGTTGTGCCACCAGCCCCCACGGCGGAAGAGCTGGTGGTGCGGCGCACCAAAGAGGCCGCAGAGCAGCAGCGCCAGGAAAAAATGGCACAGCAAAAAGAAGCGGATATTAATCTTCTGCGTTTGTATGAGCAGCCATCCGATGTTGAACGGGCACGGTTGCGCAAGGCAGAGGAAGTGGGTACTTACATTTCTCTGCAGGAACGTCGCCAGGAGGCGCTGGAGCAAAAGCTGGCGCAGGCGCAGCGTCAGGCAGAGGGTTTTACCAGCCGAGGTGTGGAAGTCCCTGGGGATATTCAGCAGGAGCTGAATGAAGTGTCGGGAGTGCTCGCTGATAGCAAGCGGGATATCCGCGATCGACGCACCGAGTTGGGGCGTATTACCCGAGAGTACGCAGAACAATATGAACGGGTGCGAATATTACAGGTATATCCCCCCGGTACCTTGTATGACGAGGTGGATTTTGAGCGGGTTGACCGTTTCTCCAAAGCCAAGCCTCCTGTCAGTCGATAAACCAACCGGAATCTTGCACCACAGCCTGTCGCGACATCCAACGACAGCTTGTGGCGCAGTCTGAATCGGGCCTGTCCGTTAGTTGGTCGGGATTTGTTTTGTTCTTAACAGCTGGCTTTGCAGCACGAGCCATTGTTCATCCCAGTAGGCGGTTGGCTTCAGTGCAAACTCGGTACGCACAAACTGGCGTATTTTGCCTTCTACCACAGCAGTCAACAAATTGGCCAATGCACTGGCGGTATGTTGCGGCAGTTTGTCTTCGCGTAATTCGGCTTCCCGAATAATCTGTCTGAACTGGGTTTCCAGCCGTTCAAAAAATTGCTGGATGCGCTGGCGCAGGCGTTCCGTTTCACCCGACAGTGCATCTCCAGATAACAGGCGACACATGCCAGGGTTACGTTCGGCGAAGGTGAGTACCAGCATCAATGTATGCTGGCAACGCGCTTCGGCGCTGTCGATATCCTGCAGGATCAGGTTGATGCGGCTGAAGATGGTTTCTTCGATAAAGCTGATCAGCCCTTCAAACATCTTTGCCTTGCTGGGGAAGTGGCGGTACAGCGCCGCTTCTGATACGCCGACTTCCTTTGCCAGGTTGGCCGTGGTAATTCGGGCACCGGGCTGGGTTTCCAGCATATGTACCAGAGCCTGAAGTATCTGGTCTCTGCGGGACAGCTTGTCTTCCGCCTGTGCCATGGGTTCTCCTGTCAGCCTTTGCGGTTGGTAATCAGGGTGCCCACACCTTCATCGGTGAACAGTTCCAGCAGGGTGGAGTGTGCAACTCGACCGTCGATAATGTGGGCGCTGGTGACGCCAGCGTGCACGGCATCGAGGGCACACTGAATTTTGGGTAACATGCCACCGTAGATGGTGCCATCCGCAATCAGGTCGTCTACTTGCTGGGTGGTCAGGCCGGTGAGAATGTTGCCCTGTTTGTCCATCAGTCCGGCGATATTGGTCAGCAGGATCAGCTTTTCGGCTTTCAGCACCTCGGCGACCTTGCCGGCGACCAGGTCGGCGTTGATATTGTAGGAGTGGCCTTCGGAGTCTACGCCGATGGGGGCAATGACGGGGATAAAGTCGCTATCGTTAAGCATATCCAGCACCTTGGTGTTGATGCTGGCAACTTCGCCGACGTGGCCAATGTCGATGATTTCCGGTTTTTCCAGATCGGGTGTTGCCTTGGTGACGTGCAACTTGCGCGCGTGCAGCAGCTGGCCGTCTTTGCCGGTCAGGCCAATGGCGTTACCGCCGTTCTGGTTGATCAGATTGACGATGTCCTTGTTAACCAGACCACCCAGTACCATTTCGACCACGTCCATGGTTTCGCTGGTGGTGACCCGCATGCCGTTAACGAAGTGGCTTTCGATGTTGAGTTTGTTCAGCAACTCACCGATTTGCGGCCCGCCGCCGTGAACCACAATGGGATTGATGCCAATCAGCTTCAGCATCACCATGTCGCGAGCAAAGCTGTTTTTCAGCTCGTCGTCGATCATGGCATTACCGCCATATTTGACGACAATGGTTTTGCCTACAAAGCGTTGCAGGTAGGGCAGGGCCTGGCTCAGAACGTTGACGGTATTGATGGCGTCATCGCGGTTCAGCGGCATGGTGGTGCTCCATCGGGTACAGGGCAAGGCCGTTCGCTCGATTGGCCTTGCGGTATGGTTCAAGTTATTGGTGGCAAGCGCGGCAGTATAGCCTGACGCGGCGACGGCTCGCTACGGGCCGATCAGTGACGGCCAGAGTGGCCAAAACCACCGGTGCCACGTTCGGTTTCGGTAAATTCTGCAACCTGACGGAACTGGGCCTGCACTACCGGCACCAGCACCAGTTGCGCCAGGCGTTCGCCAACATTCAGCGTGAAGGCTTCAGCGCTTCGATTCCAGCACGATACCATGAGCGGCCCCTGGTAGTCGGAGTCGATCAGGCCGACCAGGTTGCCCAGCACGATGCCGTGTTTGTGGCCGAGGCCAGAGCGGGGCAACAGCATGGCGGCGAGGCCAGGATCTTCAATATAAATCGCCATACCGGTAGGGATCAGTACGGTCTGGCCCGGCTCAATGGTGAGGCTGTCTTCTTCAATACAGGCTCGCAGATCCAGCCCTGCCGAGCCGGGAGTGGCGTATTCTGGCAGCGGGATGGTATCTCCCAGGCGTTGGTCGAGAATCTTGAATTGCAGTGTATTCACGGTAACGGGTTCCTGTTTTTTATGAGCGGTGGATGCACCGAGGCGGTTTATAGCGCCGCGAGCTGGATAGCAATGGCGGCGAGTAGTTGCCGTGCCAGCAAGGCTTTGTTCATGACCGTAAATTCGGTCGAGCCGTGTTTGCTGTAGAGCGTGACGGCATTATCGTCGGCACCAAAGCCGATATCCTGGCGCGAGACGTCGTTGGCGATAATCATATCGAGGTTTTTGCGTTCGAGTTTGGCGCGGGCGTAGGCATCGACATCGTTGGTTTCGGCAGCAAAGCCAACGGTAAACGGTCGATTTTTATGTTGGGCAATGGTGGCGACGATGTCGGGGTTCTTGACCAGCGTGAGCTGGATTTCATCTCCCGCCTTTTTGATCTTCTGTTCGGCAATCGTTGCCGGGCGGTAGTCGGCGACAGCGGCACTGGCGATAAACAGGTCGCAGTGCTCCAGTGTTGCTAATGCGGCGGCCAGCATATCGGTGGCAGAAACCACCGATACCAGCGTAACCCTGTCCGGTGCTGGCAGGTGGACGGGGCCGGAAATCAGCGTTACCTCAGCACCGGCTTCCTGTGCTGCCCGAGCCAAGGCATAACCCATTTTGCCGGAGCTGTGATTGCTGATGTAACGCACCGGGTCGAGGGCTTCGCGGGTTGGGCCTGCGGTAATCACCACGCGCTTACCGGCCAATGCACCGGTTGTGAAACGATTGGCCAGCAGGCGGGCAATGGCTTCCGGTTCCAACATGCGGCCGGGGCCAATATCGCCACAGGCCTGGGCGCCGGAGTCGGGGCCAAACAGGGCCAGCTTTTCTCCGAGCAGTTGTGCCAGGGTTGCGAGGTTGTTCTGGGTGGTCGGTGCGGCCCACATTTGCTGATTCATGGCGGGTGCCAGGCAGAGCGGCGCGGCGCTGGCGAGACAAACCGTGGTTAACAGATCGTTGCCCATGCCAGCGGCAAGGCGGGCGATGACGTCGGCAGTGGCTGGCGCAATCAGTATGGTGTCGGCCCAGCGAGCCAGCTCGATATGGCCCATGCCGGCTTCTGCGGTTTCATCCAGCAGGGCATGATGTACCGGATTTCCCGACAAGGCTTGTAGTGTTAACGGCGTGATAAATTCCAGTGCGCCTGACGTCATGATCACGCGAACGTCGGCACCGGCCTTGGTCAGGGTACGCACCAATTCGGCCGATTTGTAAGCAGCAATGCCGCCACTTATACCGAGTAAAATACGTTTATTGGCTAGTTGCAGCATGGCAGGACTCGTCAGTACCGGGGTAAAATGGCGTCAGTATAACGCAGCGGCGGATTGAAGGCGTCTTTCATGGCGCAGGCACTGTCGGCACACACGTACAGCGCAGATATAACGGATGCCCACATCACTGCAAGGAGGCAGCTTATGGCAATCACCGATTGGCCAGCCCAGGAACGTCCCCGAGAAAAATTATTGGCCCAAGGAGCCGAGGCATTGTCTGACGCGGAGTTGCTGGCGATCTTCCTGCGCACCGGCGTCAAGGGCAAGAGTGCGGTGGATCTGGCACGCGAGCTATTGGCAGACTTCGGCGGTCTGCGACCGTTGCTGATGGCCAGTGAAACGCGTTTTTGTCAGCCGTTGGGGTTAGGGTCAGCCAAGTTTGCCCAGTTACAGGCGGTGCTGGAAATGGCCCGGCGTCATTTGGCCGAGCAGTTGCAAAAAGGTGATGCCCTGACCAGCCCGGAACTGACCCGGCGTTATCTGGCATCGCAGATTCGGGATCGCGACCACGAAGTGTTCGTCTGCCTGTTTCTGGATAACCAGAACCGGGTTATCAAGTACAAGGAGCTGTTTCAGGGCACGATTGACGGTGCGGCGGTTTATCCGCGTGAGGTGGCTAAGCAGGCGCTGGCCTGCGGCGCAGCCGCTGTGATCTTTGCCCATAATCACCCCTCCGGAGTGGCGGAGCCAAGCCGGGCGGATCGGCATATTACCGATAAGCTGCAACAAGCACTGGGGTTGATGGATATCCGGGTGCTTGATCATATTGTTGTTGGTGATGGCGAAGAAGTGTCCTTTGCCGAGCGGGGCTGGGTGTAACACTTGCCGCCAGACCCGGAACGTTTTCTGGTTAGCTTCTGGTTAGTTGGCTGTGTATGGCAGGTAGTCGGTATAGCCTGCCGAGTCTCCTCCAAACAAATGGGCGTGGTTTAACGATGACAGAGGGTAGCCAGAGCGTAATCGTTCAGGCAGATCCGGGTTGGCAATAAATGGTCGGCCAAATCCGATCAGGTCGGCCCAGCCGGTCGAGATTGCCTGATTGGCTTTATCCAGATTGTAGTTCCCGGAATAGATCAGGGTGCCATGAAAAATAAGCCGTATGGCCTGTTTGAACGGTATCGGCATGATGGGCGCATCACTCCAGTCGGCCTCGGCAATATGCAGGTAACCCACGTTCAGTTCCTGCAAACGGGAAGCGGCAGCAAGGTAAGTAGCTTCTGGCGTATCGTCAATGGTGCCCTGTTGTGTGGTCAGGGGAGACAGTCTTACGCCTACCTGGGCTGGTGGATATACCTGCGTGGTGGCCGTTACCACTTCGGACAAAAACCTTAACCGGTTTTCCAGTGATCCGCCGTATTTATCCTCGCGGGTGTTCGCCCGGGAGTCCAGAAACTGATTGATCAGATAGCCATTGGCCGCGTGCAGCTCGATACCATCGAAGCCTGCTCTGAGCGCATTTTCGGCGGCCTGACGGAAGTCGTTGATAATGTCCCCGATTTCACCCGGCTCCAGCGCCCTGGGCATGGAGTGCTGGACCATTTCGCCTGAGCCGAGTGCCGGACCTCGTTTTTCCGGGTCAATAAACACCTGCACCCCTTTGGCTTGTAGTGCTGATGATGAAACCGGCGACTGCCCATCAGCTTGCAATGACGTATGTGAGAGCCTGCCAACGTGCCACAGTTGGGCATAGATTCTGCCACCTTGCTGATGAATAGCATGGGTAACGTGTTGCCATGCTGCCACTTGGGCAGGTGTGTATATCCCCGGAGTCCAGGCGTAGCCCTGGCCTTGCTGGCTAATTTGGGTGCCTTCCGAAATAATCAGGCCAGCCGATGCTCTCTGGGCGTAATAGTCTGCCATTAGCCGGGTTGCAAGCCCGCCGCTGGTCGCTCTGGCTCGGGTCATGGGGGGCATGATGATGCGATTGGGCAGGAGCAGGTGTCCCAGCTGATAAGGAGAAAACAACATGTCACTCTCCTGCGCCGGTTTGCGTGAGCGTGGCTGAACTGTGTGGTGAGGCCGAAGGTTTCAGCAATGAAAGACTGATACTCTCTGCCATTGCCTGGTTGCCGCGATCTCCCGGGTGTAAATGATCCCCTGAATCATAAACTGGATTCAGGTGACCAGTGTTGTGTGGATCTTCAAGGATCGCTGCCATATCGATAACACCAGCGAAAATGTCAGACGTTCTAAACCAGTGGTTAAGTGTTAAACGGAGCTGGTCTTTTTCAGGCTGGTAATAATTGTCCAGCGGCGTATCGGGAAGAGCACCCTTGAATGGCGGGAGTGTGGCGACCAATACACGGATGCCCTGACGTTTTGCCAAACGAACGAGTTGACGATACCCCTCGGTCAATTGATCAAGTGACGGCATCTGGCTGTCCGGGGCAAAGGCAGTGCCTGGCCAGGCAATGTCATTGATGCCCATCAGGACGATCAGTGTTTTGACACCGGGTTGTGACAGTACGTCCTGCTCCAGCCTGGCCAGTGCGTTTTCACCCATGCCATCAACCAGTAATCTGGCTCCGGAAATGCCGGCATTGATCACGGCCTGATTTTCCCGGATAAGACGTTGTGCCAGAAAGTCAGTCCAGCGGCTGTTGGTGTCCAGAGAGGCCGTCGCCCCATCGGTTATAGAGTCGCCCAGAACCGCAACGGTACTGGCCTGTTGGTTGGTATTGACCTCAATGCCACTGAGGATGGCTCGGGCTGTACTGCTCAATGCGTCTCCGAGTTGTGACGGTGCTGTCACCGACGCTGTTTGATCACCGGCAACAAGCCAGCTGGTTTGTCTGGCATCCCAGTGGAACGTTTGGACTGGCGTTGGCTCGGGAAGATAAAGCGCGACGGTCACTTGGGAGAGATCGGGAATCGGCAATGCAATCGGATCGCTGATAAGTCGCGCCCCCGGCATGATCCGGGCAACTGTCTGGCCATGAAAGGTCACTGCGGTCGGCTGGACAGTTGTGTTTTTGCTACCCTGCTCCAGTCTCACACTGGCATGACCAATAACCATTGGCGTGTTGCCGTATTCGTTGCCCAACACCAGCCGAAAGCGGTTTCCTCCCAGGCTGATGCGTGCATTCTGAATAATGGATTGATCCTTCAATGTGGCTGGCAGGTTGGTCGGAAAAATAAAAGATTCATCCCAAACGGGTTGTGGGCTGGCTGTCCAGCTGGTTATCCAGTGGTCCGTCTGGGCGGCAGTGCTCACGGGTATGTTGACCAAGGCTGTTAGCAGAGTCGTGGCCCAAAGCGAAAGGTGGCGTTTCATTGTCTGATTTCCTCTGTCATGGATTGAGCGACAGAATCCGTCAAAAAAGTACTTGGAAACAGATATTCAGAATGCCTACCATATATGAAATAGATTCATAGAGTGTGGCTTTATGGCTCGTCAGGAAATCAATCGATCCGCTGAACTCGAAGTGTTTGTTCGGGTGGTTGATGCGGGTAATTTTTCAGCCGCCGCCAGAGCTCTGGATATGACGCCGTCTGCGGTCAGCAAGTTGGTTGCTCGTCTGGAAGTGCGTTTGGGGACACGCCTACTGGTTCGTTCCAGTCGCCAATTGCGTTTGACCACAGAAGGCTGCGTCTTTTATGAACGGGGTGTTCGTATCCTGGCCGATCTGGATGATGCTGAGTGCAGTGCTGCGGCCAGCAGTGTGCCAAAGGGACGCCTGAGAGTGAATGTCAATGTCCCTTATGGGCAGCATCTTTTACTTCCTATGGTGCCTGCTTTTTACACACGTTATCCGCAGGTGCAATTGGACATCGTGCTCGCAGATGAAGTGATGGATTTGTATGAGCACCGAACCGATGTTGCGGTCAGAGCTGGACCAATGCGAGACTCGGGCTTGATTGCTCGTCACCTGGGGAGTACTGCAAAAGTTATTGTCGGTGCTCCCCGGTATTTTGAGGAGCGGGGGCTGGTGCAGACTCCGGGCGAGCTGGCGGGTCACCTATTGCTGGATGTGAATTATCGGCGTGCCGATTCTGGCTGGCGGCTACAGGATGGCACGTCGGAAGAAACGGTGATTTATCCTGGGAATCATCTTCGGGTCAGTAATGGCGAGGCATTACGGCAGTTGGTGCTGGCGGGGGCGGGGCTTGCACGACTCTCCCGCTTTCAGGTTGAAAATGATATTCGCACCGGCCGTTTGTTACCCGTATTGGAGCCATGGAACCCTGGTGACCAAGAGACTTTTTACGCGGTATACGTGGGTCAGGGAGCGTTGATGCCACAGCGGATCCGGGTGTTTCTGGACTTTCTGGCGGAGCACGTTCGGCTGCCGGAAACCCCCTCTGGTTTCGAGTGAATTTCGTACAAAAAACAAACTTCAGCTTGCGTGGCGCTTGTCGTTTTGGTATAAAGCGCAACTCTTTTCAGCCAGGGCCTCTCTGGTGTCGCTTGAAAAAGCGCTCCATGCCCACGGTTGCTAACGAAATTCAGATTGATCGATACAGTTAAGAATCGGGGCTAGATCCATGTCTAAGGTTTGTCAGGTAACAGGAAAAGGTCCTGTTTCCGGGAATAACGTTTCCCACTCAAATACCAAAACCAAGCGCCGTTTTTTACCCAACTTGCAATACCACCGTTTTTGGGTAGAAAGCGAAAGCCGTTTTGTTCGTCTGCGTGTATCAACTAAAGGTATGCGTATTATCGACAAGAAAGGCATCGATCCGGTGCTGGCCGAGCTGCGTGCTCGCGGCGAAAAATTCTAAGGAGACTGATTATGCCACGCGACAAAATCCGTCTGGTGTCCAGTGCCGGTACCGGTCACTTCTACACTACAGACAAGAACAAGCGCACCATGCCTGAGAAAATGGAAATCAAGAAATTTGATCCCGTTATCCGCAAGCATGTGATGTACAAGGAAGCCAAGATCAAGTAATTGATCCTTCCTGTGCAGGCTTGAAAAACCCGGATAGCTCCTGAGCTATAACCGGGTTTTTTCGTATCTGGCGCTCGCCGCCAGGCTCTTCCTGTTATCAACATCCGATACAATCCAAACCATGCCAGAGCTTCCTGAAGTAGAAACGACCCTGCGCGGTATTGAACCGTACCTGCTGAACCAGACTATTCAGGGCGTCGTTGTGCGTCAGCCGCGCTTACGCTGGCCGGTTGCTGAAGAGGTGTCTGCGCTGGCGGGCCAACGGGTGACGGGCCTGAGCCGTCGGGGCAAGTATTTGCTGGTGCAGTTTGCTACCGGTACGGCGGTCTGGCATCTGGGCATGTCGGGGTCTCTACGATTGGTGAAAGAAGAGGAAGATCCTCGTATTCATGACCATATTGACTGGGTGTTAGAGAGTGGCTGGATTTTGCGCTATCACGACCCCAGACGCTTTGGTGCGTTGCTGTGGCAGCCGCCGGGAGAGCAGCTGAGTCAGATTGCCTCGCTGGGGCCAGAGCCGTTATTAGCCGGCTTGTCGGCCGAGTCGTTGTATCAGCGCAGTCGTGGCAAGAAGCAGGCAATCAAGCTGTTTATCATGGATAACCACACCATGGTTGGGGTCGGTAATATCTACGCCAATGAGAGTCTGTTTATGGCCGGTATTCGGCCAACGACAGCAGCTGGCAAAATCAGTAAACCCAGATTTGCCCGCTTGTTGGCTTGTATCCGTCAGGTACTGGCGCAGGCAATTGAGCAGGGAGGCACGACGTTACGTGATTTCGTCAACAGCGATGGTAATCCCGGTTATTTTGCCCAGCAGTTGCAGGTGTATGGGCGTGGCGGCAAGCCGTGTCGGGTCTGCGAGGCGGTATTGTATGAGATTCGGCAAGGCCAGCGAGCGACGGTGTACTGCCCGACCTGTCAAAAGTAGACGTTCGTTGCGAGGTATAGACCGGGCCTGTTGAGTGCCTGTGGCTCTCAGAATATTGAGAATAACCTCTATGTCACAGCTCGGAAGTTGCGTCAGTGACGTGATCGCAGAGTGCTGCTATAGTCCGCGACATTCTCATGTGGAGCTAAACGAGGAACCACGATGCAACTGACGGCCCTGAGAACCTCCTTACGTATCGGACTTGCAGCCTGTGTGCTGACGATGTCGGCTATGGCGCAGGCGGAAGATTTTGAAGAGACACCAAGTGTGGGTGCCATGGTGGCAGACACCTTGCTGGTGCGCCCGCTCTATTTCATCATCTCGCAGGCGGGTGCGGTGCTTTATTCTGTGACGCTGCCGTTTACGCTGATGGGTGGTAATTCGGATGAAGCAGCAGAAGCCATGGTGGTGACCCCGTTGCAGGCGGCTTTTGTTCGCTGTCTGGGCTGTGGCAAAACCAATTACGCTGTGAGCGAAGTCAAAGAAGGTGCTGGCAAGACCATTGATCACTTTGTTGAAGCAACGGTGGGTACGGCAGGTGTTACGAGCGAATCCGAGTCGGTTGGTGTAACGACACTGGGGGTGTTCTTCGGTACCCGTTTTGAGCTGGTTGATCGTAGTCGCTTCGATGTGTTGCTGGGTTATCAAAGCCTGGGTGAAGCCAAGGTAAAAAGCTCAGCCTCGCTGGGTGCTTTTAATGACACGACGTCTTCCATTCAGGTAGCCACCCGCTTTGGTCGCCATATATTCAAACATACGGATCTGATGTTCAAGCTGGGCTTGCATCGCTGGTCGACCGAGCGTGAAACCGCGTCTGGCTCTACCAGTATGGATGGTTTTGGCTTGCTGTATGGCGTGGGTCTGGATGTCCGCCTGGATGATGCTTTTGGTGCCGGGTTGGGTTACACACGCTATGACCTGAGCAGTGATGGCGATGGTTATGATTCAGGTATCAATAGCGTGGATCTGGGTTTGCGGGTGTATTTCTGAGGCTGATAGTCGTCCTCTAATATCTTGCTTTCGTCGCGTCTCTGCAATGATGGCTGCCTGAATCGTTTTCCGGCAGCCCAAATACTTTCCCTCTTTCCGTTTATTCCCTCTTCCCGTTTATTCCATATTTCCGATACTTTTGCGTTGGTCGACAAAGTACTGCATCAGGTTGCGGGTGGAGTCATCGTGATCGTCACGAACGTCGCCGCTTTGCAGTTCGGGCAGGATGTTTTGCGCCAGGGTTTTGCCCAGCTCGACGCCCCATTGGTCGAATGAGCAGATGTCCCAGATCGTGCCAAGGATAAAAATCTTGTGCTCATACAGCGCAATCAGGGCACCCAGAGTGCGTGGACTCAGGTGATCCAGAATCAGACTGTTGGTTGGCCGATTCCCCTGGTGGATCTTGTGCGGGATCAGGCGTTCGATATTGGCGCTCGACATGCCCTTGGCGGTCAGGTCACGACGTACGTCGTCGGCGTTGATGCCACACATCAGGGCTTCGGTCTGGGCGAAGAAGTTGGCCATCAGTTTTTCATGGTGGCCCGCTACTGGGGTGCTGCTTTCTACCGAACCAATAAAGTCAGCGGGTACGATGGTGTTGCCCTGATGCAGGTACTGATAAAAGGCATGCTGGCCGTCGATACCCAGCTGTCCCCAGATAATCGAACCGGTGGTGTAAGGAACGATGTCGCCGTTGCGATCAACGGATTTACCGTTGCTTTCCATTTCGGCCTGTTGCAAGTAAGCAGAGAATTTTTTTAGCGGCCAATCGTACGGTAGGATGGCCTGACTATGACGACCCAGGAAAGTGCTGTTCCACAGGGTGGTCAGTGCCAGCCACATCGGGGCGTTACGCTCCAGTGGCTCGTTACGAAAGTGCAAATCCATATCGTGGGCACCCTGCAACAATTCTTCAAACTGCTTGAAGCCCAGGTATAAGGCAATTGGGAGACCAATGGCAGACCACAGCGAGAAGCGGCCACCGACCCAGTCCGACATTTGGAAAGTATTCTCCAGTTTGATACCGAAGGCTTTTACCGCTACCGCATTGCTGGATACGGCAACAAAGTGCTGGGCGACGGCACGGCTGTCGAACGAGGAAGCCATCAGCCAGTTGCGGGCAGTCTGGGCGTTGGTCATGGTTTCGGAGGTGGTAAAGGTTTTGGACGCGACAACAAACAACACCCGCTCCGGGTTCAGCCCTTTCAGGACGTTGGCGATTTCCATGCCGTCGACGTTGGAAACAAAATGGATATTGATCTGGTCGTCGGCGTAGGGCTTGAGCGCCTGAGTCACCATCCGGGGGCCGAGATCAGAGCCACCAATACCGATATTGACCACATCAGTAATCCGCTTGCCGGAATGTCCTCGCCAGCGGCCCTTGCGTACGGCATTGACAAACACTCGCATACGTTTGAGTTCGTGTTCAATGATGGGCATGACATCTTCGCCATCCACGTAAACCGGTGAATGACCACGGTTACGCAAGGCGGTATGTAATACTGCCCTGTCTTCAGTCACATTGATGTGCTCACCGTTAAACATGGCGTCGCGACGTTTTTCCAGATCACACTGGCGTGCCAGTTCCAGCAGTTGCTGGAAGGTGTCATCGTCAATCGGGTTTTTGGAGATATCCAACAAGATGTTCTGAACCTTAAGCGAATATTTGTCAAACCGCTCCGGGTCATCGAACAGCGACAGTATGGGGGTTTCAAGTGCCGTTTCGATGCGTTGCTGCAAAGCTTGCCAGGCGGGTAATTGGGTAACGGCGGACATGACGTATTCCTTATCTGTCTTACGGTAAGCGGATTGTTATTGTTCGTTGTTACAGCAAGAGGACGGGTGAGACAACGCTTGCTGTGCCCACATCCCGTTGGCCCCTGCTGACGTTTCGTCGTGCATCTGTTTCTCAGCCGCTGGTTGTTCTGGTTCAGCCGCGCAGGGATCTGGCCGCCCTGGCCAGCTCGCGAATGCCATCCCAGTCTTTGGCTTCGAGCAGATCATCCGGGGTTAGCCAGGTGCCGCCGACACACATGACATTGCTGAGGCACAGGTATTCGTTGGCATTGGCCGGGCGAATACCGCCGGTAGGGCAGAAACGCACTTCAGGGAAGGGGCCGGCAATGGATTTCAGGATGGCGGTGCCACCGGCGGCAGCGGCCGGAAAAAACTTGAAGCGACGGTAGCCAAAATCCATCGCGGTCATCATTTCGGATACGGTCTGTATGCCGGGCACCATTGGAATGTTGGCGGCGATAGCGCCAGCCAGCAGCGCTGGTGTAGCGCCAGGGGTAAAGATAAATTCACTGCCGGCGTCGATAGCGGCCTGCAGGTTGGTGACATTGGTAACGGTGCCAGCGCCGACGCGAGCGCCTTTGACTTCCTTGCAGATGGCGCGGATGGCATCCAGTGCAGCATCGCTGCGCAGGGTGATTTCCAGCACTGGCAAGCCCCCGTCGACCAGTGCCTGGGCCAGTGGTACGGCGTCTTCCAGATGTTCGATTTTTAATACCGGAATCACCGGTGCCAAAGCGACCAGATCATCAATTTGCTGGATAAAGGTGTCTGGATAATTGCTTGCTGTCATAACAACTCCTTGCGCGCGGCTTATGGATCAGACTGCCCGGATAATCCGGCTTGTGTATTACAGGGCATGGCAAACGGGGATAAATCGGTACTTATCACCAGTGGCCAAGAACCCGCAGGCTTCGAGCGTGTTGATGCTATTCAGATGCAAGATCCGCTCCTGTCTGGTTGGCGGCGGATAATGAGCTGTCTGGCTAGCAAACGCCTGCTATCGTGTCGAGCCGGAGAGGGCGCTGCACAGATTTGAGACACCATGGTGCCCTCTTTTGTTGATGCCGTGTAGTTATTTAGTTATCCACACAGCCGCCAGATTTTCTTCGTAGCGCTTTGCAAGTTTTCCGTACTGAATCATACTGTCTTGCTGCATGGAACTTGATACCTTGAACTGGCCGACAGGGGTTCCTCGTCTGTCGTGTATCAAAATAAGAAAAGGACTGCTCACATGGCGACGATCAAGCTGTTCGTTAGCGCTATCACCTTGATTCTTCTGTCCACCGCTGTTCTGGCGAGTGATGTGGAGGTGCTCCATTACATGACCTCTACCGGAGAGGCTGCTGCAATTGAGGTTCTGAAAGAGGAGCTGCGAGCCAGCGGCCACTCCTGGAAAGAGGTTGCTGTTGCCGGTGGCGGTGGTGAAACCGCCATGACCGTGCTGAAATTCAGGGCACTTTCTGGCAATCCACCGGCTGCTGCTCAGATCAAGGGGCCGCAGATTCAGGAATGGGGCGAACAGGGCTTACTGACATCGCTGGATAGCATTGCCAGCGCTGGCCACTGGGATGAGCTACTGCCTCCGGTGGTCAGCAATATGATGAAATATCAGGGTGAGTATGTTGCGGTGCCGGTGAATGTCCATCGAGTGAATTGGTTGTGGGCTAATCCCGACGTGTTCCGCAAGGCCGGAGTTGCCATACCGACAACCTGGGATCAGTTTTTTGAAGTGGCCAACGTATTAAAATCCAAGGGTATTCTGCCACTGGCTTATGGTGGCCAGACTTGGCAGGACGCCACTTTCTTTGAAACCGTGGCGCTGGGGGTTGGCGGCGCGGAGTTCTACTCCAGCGCTTTTGTTGATCTGAACCAGAAAACCCTGACCAGCGCGACCATGGTCAAGGTGTTTGAAACCTTCAGGAAAACCCGCGAATACACCGATGCCGATGCACCTGGCCGGGACTGGCACCTTGCCACCCGCATGGTGAGTAATGGTGAAGCTGCGATGCAAATCATGGGTGACTGGGCGAAAGGCGAATTCACCGCCGCTGGTCAGCATGCCGATGTCGATTATGTGTGTCTGGCCGCACCGGATACCAGCGGTGCCTTTATTTTTAATATCGACAGTTTTGCCATGTTCGAGCTACGCGATAGCGATGCCAGAGAAGCCCAGGCGGATTTGGCGCGGCTGGTAATGGAACCGATGTTTCAGCAGGCATTTAATGTCAACAAGGGTTCCATTCCGGCGCGGTTAGGGATGGATCGTGCGGTATTCGACAGCTGCGCGCATGCTTCAATGGATGCTTTTGTTGCCAGCGCGGCGACTGCTCAACTGGTACCGAGTATGGCGCATGGTATGGCAACGAGTTCGCAGGTACAGAGCGCCATTTATGACGTCGTGACGGCTTTTTATAACAGCAAGAACCTGTCCGCCAAAGAGGCGGTCGACAAGCTGGCGCATGCGATTGATGCGGCGCGCTGACCCCCTGCTTGGCATTTGTTATTCCATACCTTGTCGCTAATCTCCATTCTGAAATGAAGGCACGATGAATCCATTACTTGAGCATGCCCTGGCGGTTTTTATGGCCTTTTTTGCCATCATGAACCCAATCGCCAATACCACGGTTTTTTTTGGACTGGCTGGTGAAAAAAGCGCCAGCGAGCAGCGTAAAATCGCTAAAAAAGCACTGACCATTACCTTTGTGATTGTGTTGTTGTTTGCTGTGCTGGGAAAATCAATTTTCCACCTGTTTGGCATCACTTTACCTGCCCTGCGCATAACCGGCGGTGTGCTGGTGTTTATCATCGGCTATCACATGTTGCAGGGGGCAAATTCAAAGCTACACACGGCCGAAGAAGATTCTGATACTGACATTGCGGTCTCACCGATGGCAGTGCCACTGCTTGCCGGGCCAGGCACCATCGCCACCGCCATGAATTATTCGGCAGCGGGTGGGTGGCTGGAAATTGTCCTGACCGTTTTTGCGTTCACCGTACTGTGTTTTATTACTTTTTACTGTTTTGTTTTCAGCGCCAGAATTCTCTCGGTCATCGGTGAAAACGGGCTTGGCATCATTACTCGGCTGATGGGACTGATTCTGGCCGTTATTGGTGTGCAAATGCTGGTTGAAGGCATAAATTCAGCCATTATCATCACCACAGCAGTACAAGCCAGTTGAGATAAGGACGCAGTATTGACTGATCGGAAACCCACGGCGGGATTCGATGTTATGATATTGCCATCAATATTCAGGGGGTAATCATGTCCAAAGCGTTTGAATTGCAGGGAATCGTGCATTCCATTGACGAGACCAAAGCCTACGGTCAGAACGGCTTCACCAAGCGTGAATTTGTGATCAAGCTGACGGGGGAGGGTGAGAAAGCCGAATACCCGAATTATGTTGCGCTGGAACTGATCAAAGACAAATGTGCCTTGATGGACAGCTACAATCTTGGTGATGAAATCCAGGTGAGTTTCAATTTCTCTGGTCGCCTGTGGAATGCACCAGGTAAGCCGGAGAAATGTTTTACCAGTCTGCAGGCCTGGCGTGTTGAGCGGGCGGGCGAGTCAGTGCAGTCTGGAGGTGGCGATCCGTTCGCCCAGAGTATGCCGAACTATGACGATGACGTACCCTTCTGAATATCTTCAGGCCGCTGGACGCTCTCTGGTCGCGGGGGGCCTTCACCTTTTGCCAGTCAGTAATCAAGTGGTTGTTTGGATATGCAGGGAATGCAGGGAGAAGAGTGGTTCAGGGTAGGTCGGAGACAATTGGGTAGCCATGTGGCCCCCATTACGTCTTCGAATAGTGTGAAGCAAAAATCGTTGCCAGACTCAGGCTGGGTGCCGACGACTTATTATTGTGTCGGTGGTGCCTGAAAGACGTCTGGAACTTAGTGGCCGGAAATCATTTTGTGAGATTTGATGTGGAATGCATGTTTGATGCTGGTCATCAGGTCGCTGAAAAAAGCCGCCATATAATCAGAACGCATTTGTTTGGCTTGGGCAATGTGCATATCAATTTCGTCTTTGCTGCAGACGTTGACTGAGAGGTCGTTGTTGTTCATAAGATGAACTCCTTGGTTGGGTTAGCTTGCAGAATCATAGTAGTGATCTTTGTACCGGCAAAAAAGCGAAGCTTTCTAATCAGAATGCTGAAATAAACTAACCATTTGAATGCCGTCTCCAGGTTGTGATCGCTCGGATCATTTCCCCATTTATTCTATAAGCCCCCATAAAAAGCCGGTTTGAAGCATTTTTGCTATATCCATGAGTGTGGATTTGGATCTTTTTTACTTTAAAAAACGTGAGTAATATTTAGGGGACATATATAGACGCTTCCCCAAGATCAAGGATGACTTGGCCCTGACACCTGCCATATGCCCTTGATTTATTTCCTGTTAACCATCACTTGTTCGTTGCGATATGTGTATAGGCAGCGCGGTAATGTCCGCAGGTGGTCGCGGTACATGAGCGGACGATGTCGGTGAGAAAGTCCTGTCTGGCAGCTCAGAGACGGTACGCCATAAAACAGACTGGCCAATTGGTGATTATTTGAACAAATATTCCTCGAATCCCGGCGCATGCTGTCCTGGCTGCTACTTTTAAAAGAACAACCACCGGTTTACGGCATCGGCGGATCTTTCGGGAATCTGCAAATGCCTGGCAAGGCCCTTGTTTTGACACCCCCCGACCTTCTACCCGCCAAGTGCGGGTTTTTTTTGCACCAAAAAAGATCTAAAGGCATTATTTTTGTGCGCTATTACCATTCTATCGATCGTTAGTTTCTTGTCTCTTGTTTGTATAGTTTTTTCTGGTCTTTATAGCTATTTATTTATTCTCTATGGTTGTTAAAACTCGCCGTTCTGGCTAAACCCTCTTTATTTTGTCAACTTTGTTGATAGTGTGATTGTTTTAAATTAACTATTTATATAGCTTTAATATATTTTAAAAATATTTTCACACTCTACCGTGTCACTTTTTTGTGCGCTATAACTCATTGTTTTTAAAGGATTAAAATTTTTAGCGTATGGCAAAGTAGACAATTGAATCAAGCCAACACGTTAATCGGAACGCCCTGTGCTGAAGCCTGTGTATGAACCGGAGGATGTGTGATGGCGAATAACTGGTCTGAAGTAATCACCCAAGCCACGGTGTTGAGGCGGCAGTTGCATCAGCAGCCGGAGTTGAGTTGGGAGGAAGAGCACACGGCCCTGGTTGTGCGTCAACGACTGGATCATCTGGGTATTCGCTGGCGTCCTTGTGCTCGTACCGGTACGGTCGCCTGGCTTGGCGGTGCGCATGCGAGTATTCGTTCCAGTGATACTCTCTCCCCGCATATTGCCCTGCGTGGCGATATGGACGCGTTGCCGATTCAGGAACAAACCGGCGTTGCCTGGCAGTCGCGTCAGGATGGCTGTATGCATGCCTGTGGTCACGATGGCCACAGCGCTACCTTGCTGGCGACGGCGCACTGGCTGAAGCTCAACGAAACAGCGTTGCCAGCGCCGGTGACGCTGGTGTTTCAGCCTGCCGAAGAAGGCGGACATGGTGCCAAGGCCATGATCGACGACGGTGCGCTGGAAGGGGTAGACGCCATCTTCGGTTGGCACAACTGGCCCGCGATTCCGTTTGGTCATCTGGCCTGTCCCAATGGCATTGTGATGTGTGGCAACGGCACCTTCCAGATTCGGGTGAGTGGTCGTGGCGGCCATGCCAGTCAACCGGAGTTGTGTCGGGATCCGGTATTGGCGGCCAGTGCGCTGGTGATGGCGTTGCAGCAGATTGTCAGTCGTCGTCTGGCACCGCAGCAGGCCGCCGTGGTCAGTGTAACCTCGATCGAAGCGGTCAGCGCTCCGACGGTGATCGCCCAGAACGCCGTCATATCCGGCAGCATCCGGGTACCCGACAGTGCTACCCGGTTGCAGGTAAATGCCCTGATTAATGAGATTTGCCAGCACACTGCCGCGGGTTATGGCGTGGTCGCGGAAGTGGAGCATCAGCCCCGTTACGAAGCCACCATCAATCACCCGGAGCAGGCGCGTCAGATGCGTCAGGGGTGGGAACAACTGTTTGGTGCTCAGGCGCTAGAGCATGGCGTGCGCTTGCCCATTATGGCGTCGGAAGACTTCAGCTATTACCTCAATGAGATTCCCGGCGCATTTGCGCTGGTCGGTTCCGATGACGGCTCGGCACCCGCCTGGCCCTGTCACAGTCCCCATTACGATTTTAACGATCGCCTGATTGAACAGGTGACCCGTTTGTATGCCCGGCTGGTGCATGCCCCCCAACCCTGAGCAGACCGATGTTACCCAACCGGTTCCGCCAGTTTTGTTTGATGAAGGAGTAATTGATGAGCATTTTTACGCAACGTGAGTCCGATATTCGTGCCTACTGTCGTGTTTATCCCGTGGTGTTCGATAAAGCCTCCAACGCCCGTCAGATTGATGAGCAGGGCAATGAATATATCGATTTTTTTGCCGGGGCCGGGGTACTGAATTTTGGCCACAATAACGAACGCATGAAAGCGGCGGTGATCGACTACATCCAGCAAGACGGTGTGCTGCACAGTCTGGATATGCACACCACCGCCAAGCGTCGCTATATGGAAGTGTTTGAAAGCGTGATTCTGGAACCACGCGCCATGGAGCACCGGATGCAGTTTATGGGGCCAACCGGCACCAATGCTGTTGAAGCCGCTTTGAAACTGGCGCGGCGGGTTACCGGACGGCGGCAGGTCGTGGCCTTCTCGAAAGGCTTCCATGGCATGACACTGGGTGCGCTGGCTTGTACCGCCAACAGTTACTTCCGGGGTGCGGCAGGCGTTGCGCTCGATAACGTCACGCATCAGCCGTTTGCAGAAATCACGCATCTGGACAAACTGCGTGAACAATACGCCGATGCGTCCAGCGGCGTTGAGCCACCGGCTGCCTTTATTGTCGAAACCATTCAGGCCGAAGGCGGCGTCAATGTCGCCAGCAAAGAATGGTTGCAGGCACTGCAAGCCCTCGCCCATGACCATGGTGCCTTATTGATTGTTGATGAAATCCAGGTGGGCTGTGGCCGCACCGGGTCGTTTTTCAGCTTTGATGATGTTGGCATCGACCCAGACATTATCTGTCTGGCCAAGGGCATTGGTGGTATGGGCACACCGATGGCGATGAACCTGGTCAAACCGGAGCACGACAAACATTGGTCACCGGGTGAGCATACCGGCACCTTCCGGGGCCAGAACCTGTCCTTTGTGGCGGGTGTCGAGGCGCTGAACTACTTCCGCGACAGTGAACTGATGGATCAGGTGGCGAACTACACCGAGGTGATGAACACCGCTCTGGCACCGTTGGCGCGCAAATATTCACAGGTTGCCATTCGTGGCAAGGGCATGATCATTGGCCTCGATGTGGCGGATACCGAACACGCCAAAGCTATCGTGGCCGAGTGCTTTGACAACGGTCTGCTGATCGCCAGTTGCGGCACCGGTGGTCGGGTGCTGAAGCTGATTCCACCGTTAACCATTCCTGAAAGTGACCTCAGGGCCGGACTGGCCATTCTGGTTCGTGCCACCGACAACGCACTGGAGGCAGCCCGATGAGACAGCGTGATGATATGACTTTCCCGCACGAAGAATACGTACGCCGGATGGACGCCCTGCGAGAGCGTATTGCCTACCGCCGGCTCGACGCCGTGGTGATTTCCGACCCGGAAAACATCATGTACCTGACCGATTACCAGACCACCGGCTACAGTTTCTTTCAGGCGCTGGTAGTACCGCTGGAAGCCGAACCATTCATGATCACGCGGGCGATGGAAGAATCCAATGTGATTCATCGCACCTGGGTGGAAGTGACCCGTCCTTACCCGGATACCGGCGATGCCATCCAGATGCTGGTGGATGCGCTGACTGAATTTGGCTTGGCCAACAAACGTATTGGTTACGAACGTAACTCCTACTTTTTCCCGGCCTACCACCAGGACTTTATCCACACCCGGATGCGTAATGCCAAGCTGCTGGACTGCTTTGGCATTGTTGAGCAGGGGAGGATTTGTAAATCCGTACACGAAATCGGGATTATGCAACGGGCCGCTACTGCCACCGAAGCGGGTATGGCCGCAGGTATTGAGGCTTGCATGGCGGGTGCCAGTGAGAACGAAATTGGTGCCGCCATCAGCTCCGGCATGTTCCGCGCTGGTGGCGAAACCCCGGCGGTGATGCCCTATGTCACCTCCGGCCCTCGCTCAATGATTGGTCATGCGACCTGGGAAGGACGGGTGGTGCAGCCGAACGAACATATCTTCCTGGAAGTCGGCGGTTGTTATCGGCGTTACCACACCGCCATGATGCGCACCGTGGTACTTGGCGAGCTGAGTGATTCCATGTACAAAGCGCAGGAAAAGATGAAGCAGGCGTTAGATGCCGTGCACGAGTTTGTGCAGCCGGGCATGACCGTCTCGGATGTGGATAACATGATCCGTAATATCATTTCCGACAACGATGTGGGTGCCCGGCTGGCGACCCGCTCCGGGTACTCGATCGGCATCGCCTTTCCACCGAGCTGGGATGAAGGCTACATTGTCAGCCTCAATCAGGGCGATTCGGCGATTCTGGAAGAGGGCATGACCTTCCATATTATTCCCTGGATGTGGGGCGTCGACGGCGACAAGACCTGCGGCATCTCCGATACCATTTACATCACTGACCAGGGCTGCAAGTCCTTCTTCAGTATGGAGCGGGATTTTGTGGTGAAGCCGGAGCCGAGCAGCAATCTGGTGGATCTGGGTGCCGTTGCCCGCAAGCCAGAATCTGCCCCCGCCGAGCTGGCACTGGCAGACAAGCCCGCAGCCAAAAAGAAAACCGCCGATGCCTGATGCGATAAGCCATCGATAGACTCGATGGCTGACCAGACCCTTGAATTAACCGAGCTGCCCTGTTGGATATCCGCAGCGGCAGCCGCAGGAGATAGTATGCTGACGGTAACAAACCCGACCACCGGGATGGTGCTGGAAACTTACCCCACACTGTCTGTGGATGACATAAATCAGCGCATAACACAGGCCACCAACGCCTATCAAGACTGGGGCAGTGCCCGATTGAGCTTGCGTTGCAAAGTAATGCTGGGGGTTGCGGCCAAGCTGCGTGAACGCAAGCAGGCGCTGGCCGAGATGATGGCACTGGAAATGGGCAAGCCAATCCGGGAAGGATTGGCAGAAGTGGAAAAAGCCGCCTGGTGCACCGAACATTACGCTGAACAGGCAGCGGTGTATCTCGACAGTGAATCGATTGAATCGGACGCTGTGCAAAGCTATGTCACCTATCAACCATTAGGTGCGGTGTTGGGTATTTTGCCCTGGAATGCGCCGCTGTGGCTGGCATTCCGGTTTCTCGCTCCGGCGCTGATGGCCGGTAACACCTGCGTGATGAAACACGATCCGAATGTGCAGGGCTGTGCACAGCTGATTGAGACGGTCTTTGATGACGTATGTGCGGTCAACAAAGTACCAGCCCACATTATGGTCAATCTGACCGTGGCGACGGAACAGATCGAAGCGGCTATTCGGCATCCGGCAATTCAGGCGGTGTCATTTACCGGCTCCAGTGCCGCTGGTGCCAAAGTTGCCAGCATTGCTGCTGCCGAAATCAAACATGCTGTACTGGAGCTGGGTGGCTCAGACCCCTGCATCGTGATGGCCGATGCCGACCTCGACAAGGCTGCAGACATCGTCGTGTTGTCGCGCATGATCAATGCCGGTCAATCCTGTATTGCCGCCAAACGGATACTGGTCGAAGCACCAGTGTACGACGACTTTGTCGACAAGCTGGCCAGCCGGATGGAACAATTGGTGATTGGCGACCCGTTGCTGGACGACACCCAGATAGGCCCGATCGCCCGTCAGGATTTAATGAACAACCTGCATCGCCAGGTCGCCGACACCATTAACGCCGGTGCTCGCTGCCTGTTGGGTGGTGAACCACTACATCGTCCGGGATTTTATTACCCGCCGACCTTGCTGGTAGACGTCGAACCGGGCATGGCCGCCTTTGAAGAAGAAACCTTCGGGCCTGTGATGGCGGTGATGAAAGTCGACGATTTTGAGCACGCTATCACGGTCGCCAACGCCACAGAATACGGCCTTGGTGCCAGCATCTGGACCAATACCCCACGGCAGAAACGTCAGGCCATCCTGCGCCTGCAAGCCGGACAAGTGGCGGTGAACGGCATCGTCAAAACCGATCCACGGCTGCCATCCGGTGGTATCAAAAAATCCGGCTACGGTCGCGAACTGGGGCCGCAAGGAATTCGGGAGTTCACCAACGCCAAACAGGTGTGGATAGGCTAAACGAGGCACCCATGCTGCTGTCTGCATGGGTGTTTTACCCCAGCGAGATAATCAATTAAGTATCATTGATGCGATGATTGGCAAACAATAATCTAACCCGGTGACGCTACTGCCATTGCCTTAAAGCCCTCCCAAGACCACCCGAACGTCCACTCTGGAGTCACGGCTAATAAACTCGGCTAAGACGAAGACGGACGGGTGATTAACCCGCCCTTGCTGCGTTTGGCTCAGCCTTGCATATGCGCCCGATATTCCAGCTGACGTTCCAGCATCCAGCCCGGATATTCGTCTGGCAAGCGGCTGACTTCATCCAACATTGCTCGCTCCTCAAGCGTCAGTTGCACCTGGGTTGCCGCGATATTGTCCTGCAGTTGATCGATGCGTTTGGCACCGATAATCACGCTGGTGACGGCTTGCTGGTGAAGCAGCCAGGCCAGTGCAATCCGCGCTACGCTGGTTTGTTTTTTGGCGGCAATGCCTCGCATCACGTCAATGACCTGACTGCCGCGCTCGCGGTTGACCGGTGGGAAGTCGAACTTGGCGCGACGGTTTTCTTCCGATGCTTCCGGGCCTTCGTATTTACCCGACAGGTAGCCACCGGCCAGAGGACTCCAGACCATCAAGCCGATGTTTTCCGCTTCGAGCATGGGGATGACTTCCCGTTCGAGATCGCGGCCGACAAGGGTGTAATAGGCCTGCAGCGAGATAATCGGGCACAGTCGACGGGCTTCGGCGATGCCGACCGCTTTGATCACTTGCCAGGCAGCCCAGTTCGATAGCCCGATGTAGTTCACCAACCCGTGTTGTACCAGAGTGTTGAGGGCTTCGAGGGTTTCTGCGATTGGCGTTGCCTTGTCGAAACCGTGAATCTGGTAAAGATCAATGTAGTCGAGTTGCAGGCGCTGCAAGCTGGCCTTGCACTGGCTCATAATGTGGCCACGTGATGCCCCCCGAGTATTGGGGCTGGCACCCATGGGGCCGAGCACCTTGGTCGCAATCACGACCTCGCTGCGGTTAACGCCCAGGTTCTTTAATGACTGGCCCAGCAAGCGTTCGCTGGCGCCACCACCGTAGACGTTGGCGGTATCGATAAAATTGATGCCTGCCGCCAGTGCGGTCGTCACCAGTTCATCGACTTGTTGCTGTTGTAGCTGGCCGATCATGCCCCAGATGCCATCACTGCCACCAAAAGTCATGGTGCCAAGGCACAGTTCAGACACAAACAAGCCGGAATTGCCCAGCTGACGCATACGCATCCCGCCTGAATTGGTGGCCGGGGGAGTAATATTGGGTGTGGTTGGCATAACAAGTCACCTTGGTTGGTTTGTGATTGCCTGTGCGACTGTGGCAAAGGCATGGGGTTATGCTATCGCCAGAAGCTGTCAGAACCGCTGGCAGAAACTCGCAGACTCTTGCCTGATCCTGTCAAACTGTTTGCCGGGGCCTTCTTTTTGACGGACGTCAGAGTAAGGTGGTTCCAGGTGATAGTCGGTGCTGGTGAGAGACGGTTAGAGACTGGTGGCCGCTGTAGCAGAACGAACGGGAGAGCATCAATATGAGTACACAATCCGGGGTGATACCATTCAAACGGCCAGAACCGACAGGTGCTGCTGTTGATGACCGACAGGATACGGCGCTCGACCAACTGCGAGTGTTGGCAGAACGGCAGTGGCATACCCATGGCCATAACAATGCCATTGATGGCTTGCGGCTGACCCTCGCCACCGAGCCCAGCGGCACTATTCGGGCGATTTACCCGACCTCATTTTGTGTGGTGCTGCAAGGCAGCAAGATCAGTGAACTGAGCGACTCCCGGTTTCACTATCAGCGTGGCCAATGCCTGTTTGCGTCGGTGAATGTGCCGGTGAACTCCCGTATTGTCGACGCCAGCAGCCAGCAGCCCTACGTGGCGTTCAGTTTGGCCATCGACCCGGCGATGGTGTCGGAATTGCTGCTGCAACACCCGGACATTCAGACTGCTGTAACGCCGGTCACTGCGCTTGCCAGCGCTATGTCTGGTACCACCAGACAACCGGCGTTATCGACGGGTGAGATCCCCGCCGACCTGTACGATCCGCTGATGCGCCTGCTGTACTTGCTGGATCAACCGCAACACCTCGATATTCTTGAACCGCTGATCCGACGGGAAATTTGTTGGCGATTATTACGTTCACCGATGGGCGCTGCGCTGCTGCAAACAGGCCTGGAAGACAGCGATACTGCCCGTATTGGTCGGGTCACGGCCTGGATACGTACCCATTTTCAGCAAGCCTTCAAAGTGGCCGATCTGGCCGCGATGGCCAGCATGAGTGCCGCCTCGTTTCACCGCCATTTCAAGGCGATTACCCAGCTCACGCCGGTACAGTTCCAAAAACAGATACGCTTGCAAGAAGCCCGGCGATTACTGCTTACCGAGCACGAAGTGGCCAGCGTTGGCTATCAGGTCGGTTACGAAAGCCCATCGCAATTCAGCCGTGACTACCGCAAATTATTCGGCGCCCCACCGGGGAAAGACAAGGCAGTAATGCGCTCGGAAATAGCGATTGAGAGCCGGGTGTGATTTGATCGGAGTTTCTTGCTTCGGAATCCCGTTATGACTGCTGCTACCCCTGAAAAGGTCGCCATTTTTGTCGACGTACAAAATGTCTATTACACCACTCGCAGTGCCTTTAAACGCAACTTCGACTACAACCGCTTCTGGGCACAAGCCACAGAAGGGCGTGACCTTGTCAAAGCCGTTGCCTATGCCACCGACCGTGGTGATCAGAAACAGCGGGAATTCCAGAATATCCTGCGGGCGATTGGTTTCGATGTGCGGTTAAAACCTTTTATTCAGCGTGCCGATGGCTCCGCCAAGGGCGACTGGGATGTGGGTATTACCATTGATGCGCTGGAATTTGGTCAGCAGGCAGACGTGGTGGTGCTGGTCTCTGGTGATGGCGATTTTGATTTACTGGCCAATAAACTGAGGGTCGGTGAGGGTAAGCGGGTGGAAGTGTATGGCGTAGCCAAACTGACGGCGGCTGCGTTGATTAACGCTGCCAGCGAGTATTTCCCGATTGATGGGGACTTGTTGTTGGGTTAACCGGTTCGGTTTTAAACGGTACGGAGCGGCGAGTTTCCATGCTGGCCAGCTATACCGGCAGCCTGTGGGTCAATCCGGATGTCAGCCGGGTGCTGATTGAGTCCGAACAACACGCCAGTAGCCTGTTCGCTCGCAAACGGGCAAACCATACAGGCTCATGCTCAGATGATTTCACGGGATGGGAAGGCTGGTAGCGCATTCATCAGGCCGATCAGGCCGATTTCACCTGTGCTCTCCAGTCTACCCGCGCAAAAATAACGCCTTCCACCGCCAGCACATTGCCGTTGCTACTGTAAACGCCGCAGCCTTTCTCTGTGACATGGTGCATCTGGCCATTGGTATGAAACAGCCGATAGTTGAGTTCGAAGCTGCGATGCTGCGCCAGTGCCTCCTGTACTTGTTGCCATACATAGTCGGCGTCGGCCGGGTGTATCAGTTTGCCGTAACTTTTGTGGGTCATTCTGACCAGGTCGTCGGCGCTATAGCCGGTCAGTGCCAGGCAGCCTTCGCTGACGTATTCCATCGTCCAGTCGCGGTCGTTGCGGGAGCGATAAATCATGGCCGGTAGCCGCGACATCAGGGCATTCAGACCACGTTGGGTGGCCTTGTTTTGCTGGTCGGTCTGAACCTGACGGGTGATATCGCAGAGGGTGGCGGAGAGATATTGCTTATCCAGCGTTTGCAGGCGCAGCTCACACCAGACCAGGGGATGCTCATGACTGGCCAATCGCAGTTGGAGTGGCTCAGGGGATTGGCCGTCGGTGACGTTGCCATTGAGTTGCTGAAGCCAGCCGGAGCGATCCTGCGGGTGCAGAAAGTCTGCCAATGGTCGGCCGATACTGGCGTCGAGAGTATGGCCGGTCAGACGATGCCAGGCCTGGTTGGCATAGGTCAGTCGTCCCTGGCGATCAAGCTGTAAGACCGCATCACTCAGGCTGTCGAGCAGGTGTTGCAGGTCAGCCGCTGCTAGCTGGGTTGAAGGCTGCCGGGGCTTGCGGCGTAACCAACTCAAAGACTCAGGCTCACGGCATCGGGGTGCTGGTGTACCCAGGCGGCCAGTTCCAGCCGTGAATGCAAATTCAGTTTGCGCAGCAGGCTTTTGACGTAGACCTTGACCGTACCATCACTGATGCCCAGTTCGCGGGCAATCAGTTTGTTGTTCAAGCCTTGGGCAATCAGAGTCAGGGTCTGGCGTTCGCGAGCGGTCAGGTCGATGCCGCCGGGCAAGCTGGGCTCCGATTCGGCTAGCGGGTGGCTGGCGCTATGATCACTCAGGCCGGGTTGCCGGAACGCCTGGGCCAACAGGGTCACGCTGTGATTGTTGAGGGCCACCTCACCAGACAATACACCATCCAGCTGGGCCAGCATGTCGTCGGGCGCGGTGTCTTTCATCAGGTAGCCATTAGCGCCGCTGCTGAGAGCTTCAAACAGGTCGCTGTCGTGCTCGGAAGCGGTAATCACCACCACTTTGATGTCCAGTTCCTGCTGACGAATCTGGCGCAGCAGATCAAGGCCGCTGATTTCCGGCATATTCAGGTCGAGTAACACCAGATGCGGCTGATGCTGCTCCAGTGTCGCTAACAAATCACCACCATGTTCGAGGTCGGCGGCGACGCTGAAGTGTTCGCTATCGTTCAGCAGCTGCACCACTCCCCGGCGAAACAGCGGGTGATCATCGACCACCACGACGCGGGCCGGTGTTGCTGGTATGGATGGATGGCCGTGTGTGCTGTTGGGCGTTATGTTGGATGACAAGGTCATGGTTTTCCCCCCGGATGAGTGGCTGCCGGGCTGTCGTGCCGGACGGTTGCGGGTGAAGAGACTAACGGCAACTGCAGTCGGACGCGGGTGCCGCTGGGCTGGCGTGGGCCAATGGTCAGTCTGGCGCCAATACGTTGTGCCCGTTCTTGCATGATTTGCAGCCCGAAGCTGCCGCTGTTGGCGGTTGCCTGTATACCTCGGCCGTTATCTTCAATGTCGCAGACCAGCTGATCGTCGGCCTCGCGGCAGAGACGAATACGGGCGTGGCTGGCATGGGCATGACGCACCAGATTACACACCGATTCCCGCACAATGTAGAGCAACTGGGTAGCCTGATGATCGTCGATTGGCAGGTTTTCGCAGCGATTGTCCAGCTCAAACACCAGTGCCGAGCGTTCTTCAAATTCCTCAACCAGCTGATTGAGTCCGCTGCCCAGTTCACTGGCCAGAGTCGACAGGCGTGAGGTGGCAATCAGTTCGCGGGTTTGACGGTAGGCAAACAGGCACTGTTCGGAGAGATCAAGGACATCTGGTAACAGCGGCGCCAATTCTGCGTTGTTATCACAGCGCTTGGCCAGCCGGGCACTGCTCATACGCAGATACCCGAGTACCTGGGCCACCGAATCGTGTAACTCGGCGGCGTGCCATTGGCGCTCTTCCTGCAATGCTTGTTGCAGTCGTTGCTGCTGTTGATACCAGCCGTTGAGGCCACGTCGCAGTACGGCAGTGAATAGTGTCAGGCACTGTTCGAGCTGTTCTTGATCGTGGGCCTTGAGTGGTTGTCCGTTTACCAGTAACCAGCCACAACCCTGACTCAGTGCCAGTGGTTGCATCCAGCTGCCAGCGGGCAGTGGTTGATGGGCCGGATCGTTACCCGTACCCGTACCCGTTTCCGTGAGGCTGGATAGAGCGATACAGCGATAGCCTGCGCCTTTGATGTCGGGCAGCCATAAGGTTTTCAGGACGCCGTCATGCGCGCTGGCACGGGTCGATTTGAACTGTTGTTGTAGCCAGGACTGTACTGGAGCCAACAGCGGTACCAGATCGGTTGCCGGGTGTTGGCAGCTGGCGATATCACAGGCCAGATCCGGCAATAATCGCTGCATGACGACCTGAGCATTATCTGCGACCGCCCGGGATCGGCTGTATCGGTTTGGTGGCGTCGATATTAGCCATTCCAGCAGGCGCTGCAGTCGGCCAGCGACTGGCCGGGTTATGCCATTCGATTGCATTACTGTCATCGAATTTCCCTCCGTTTATGGCCCTGGAAGCGAGGGTGGTCGCCGACCAGTTAAGACCTTTGGGCATGACAGGTAGCAGATGCTGTGCCAGTTCCTCTTTTTTGTTGTTTTTTTGGCCAATTCCCTTGCCTTTGAGAGGAATATTCTCAAGTGAGTATCCCTTCCTGAGTATTGAGGAGAACAATCCCTTGAGTAAATATTTTTAACCGAAGGGAAACAGCCACAAGTCATCTGTTTCCACCATTTGTTAACCAGGCTTTGCGTTTGTCGGTCGGCGAATATGCACCAGAGTGACTCCCGTCTCGGAGAATTGCACTGGGGTGACGCACAGAACAGCGCGAGCCAGCAGGAGTTGTTATGGCGTTTGCTTTGCAACCACAGTCTGAATCCCGGATTCCAGTCCATTGTCGGCGTTACCGGCTATGTGGCCAGGAGGTTTTGCGGTTGCTGTTACGGCCAGGTGATCACTTGACGCTGACGGGCAGTGACGCCCTGCAGGGCGTCGAGATTATCCGCTGCGATGCCGTGCTAGCCCCTGCGCTGGAGCTTGAGAATAATGCCCTGTCGCTGATCCCCGGTGTGGCCAGCGGCACGCTGAATTTGCTGGAACAGAGTGACCGTCGTTCGCGTTTGTCATGCCAGCAGTTACAGCACTGGCAGGTTGCCGGACATCTGACGGAGGCATTGGCGATTCCGGCTGCGGCGATCATGGCGGAGTGCACGCTGATTGCCCGACAAGAGCAGACGCTGGTGATTGTGGCTCCCGCCGAGGCGATGGCCGTGGATAGCCAGATAGCGCCGGGGGAGGTGGACATTGGCCACCGCAGTGCGCGTTTCGCCGATAACCTGCCCGAACCGCTGGCACCGCCTGTACTGGATTTGCATATCCCCCATAGCAGCGCCCGCGCCTATACCGTCAAGGCCGGACAATGGATTCAGGTGATGGATGTCGAGGGCAAGCAGTGCTCCGACTTTATCGCCTTTGACCTGAACGCCGTAGAAGCGTCCAGACGTGGTGATATATCCCCCCAAGAGATAGCCACTCTGGACGCAGCGGCGACCCGCACCATGATGGGCCATAGCCTGCCAACGCCGGGTCTGCATTCGCGTTTTTATGATCAGAATATGGCAGCGATGCTGGAAGTGGTGCAAGACACCGTCGGCCGTCACGACAGTTTTCTGATGGCCTGTACGCCCCGTTTTTATGAAGACGCTGGCTACTTTGGTCATATCAGCTGTACCGCTAATTTCAACAACCAGCTGTGCGACTGGAATATTCCACCTCGCGCTGGCTGGCCAGCGATCAATTTCTTTTTTAACACCGCCATCAGCGACTGTGGGGCAGTGACCGGAGACGAACCCTGGTCGCGTCCGGGTGATTACGTCTTGATGCGTGCCCAGCGCGATCTGTTGTGTCTCAGTTCCGCCTGTCCTGACGATATTGATTCAGCCAACGGCTGGTGCCCGACCGCGATACACGTCCGGGTTTACGATGCCGAGCAGTCTTTTCCACGATCCGTCGCCTGGCGGGATATTCCCGAGGAGCTTCCACGCATGACCCAGCAAACCGGTTTCCATAGCCGTACCTCCGCCCTGACCAGTCACTTCAGTGAGTACAAGGGTTTCTGGCTGGCAGATGAATTTTCAGGCTGGGGTGCCACGGCCGAATACCTTGCCTGTCGCGAGCGGGTAGCGATGATCGACCTGACGCCATTACGCAAGTTTGAAGTGGTTGGCCCGGATGCCGAACGACTGTTACAGCTGGCGCTGACCCGTAATGTCCGTCGCCTGGCCGTCGGCGAAATCACCTATACCGCGCTGTGTCATGTTACCGGTGGCATGATCGACGATGGCACCCTGTTTCGCATGGGGCCGCAGTCTTTCCGCCTGATTACCGGTGATTCCTTTGTCTGCACCTGGCTGAAACAGCTGGCCAGTGAGCATCAGTTTGAAGTGCGGGTACAGGAATCCACTCGCCAAATACACAACGTCGCCGTACAAGGGCCTAACAGCCGTGAGCTGCTTGGCCAGCTGATCTGGACACCCGAGCACCAGCCGGACGTGGCAGAACTGGCCTGGTTCCACTTCACCATCGGTCGTTTGGGTGGCCCCAGCGGACAACCGGTGATGGTATCGCGTACCGGTTATACCGGCGAGCTGGGCTTTGAAGTCTGGACTCACCCGGACGATGCCCCGGCCATCTGGGATGCCATCTGGGATGCTGGACAAGCGTTTGATATTGCCCCGATGGGATTGCTGGCACTGGATATGTTGCGCATTGAAGCCGGGCTTATCTTTGCCGGTTACGAGTTCTGTCCGCAAACCAGCCCCTACGAAGCCGGGATCGGTTTTACCGTACCGATGAAAACCAAGGACGACGACTTTATTGGTCGCGCCGCACTGGCCCGCCAAGCCCCGGAAAGCCGCCAGAAACTGGTCGGACTTATCATCAACAGCACTCAAACCGTCAGCCATGGCGATGAGGTGTTTTTTCCGCTGGCCGGAGGAGGTCGCTTCCCGGTTGGCGTCGTCACCAGCGCGACCTTCTCGCCCTTGCTGAAACAACAGATTGCGCTGTGCCGGGTGGCCCCAGACGCCGCAAGCCCAGGCACGGCACTGGAAGTTGGCCAGCTCGACGGGGTGCAAAAGCGCCTTCCGGCGACCGTCACGACCACACCGTTTTATGACCCGGAACGCACCCGAGTGCGCTCCTGAGCTGCCCATACTTGCAGCACAGAACAACCAATAACCTGAGGATATACCCATGCCAATGACCCATTTTTCGCAAGCCATCAAAGAACCACAACCCAGCATGAATCGTCCAGGCAGCAATGCTTGGCTGGGTGACGTCACGGTTTCCAAAGATGAAGATAAAACCATCGTCGGCGGCTTCTTCCGCATGGAAAAATCCGATGCCCCACTGGTGTACGAATACACCTATCACGAAATGAAAATCATCGTCGAAGGCGAAATGGTTATCACCGATGAAACTGGCTACAGCGTTGAAGCGAAGGTTGGCGACGTGTTCTATTTCGAGAAAGGCAGTGTCATCACCTTTAATTCGCCCAGTTACGGCATTGGTTTCTTCTGTGGCCAGCGCCGCGAAGGTGAAGGCTGATCAAGGACTGACACGATCGCCTTCGCCAGTGACCCCGCAACCGGTTAACGCCGGTTGACGGGAGCATGTGAACGAACCCTGGAGCCAGCGATGACCCTGACTGAATCGATTGAAATTGACGAGCGCATCAAAAGTCGCCCGGAATATCGGCCGCTGACCTTGCTCAGTGGCAAGCAGTGGCAGATTTTTATTGCCCAGAACGAAGACCAGACCGGCCTGAAACAGATGCACGAAGAGTGTGTGGCCATTGCCCGACCGGGGCATATCGTACTCTGGGTAATGGTGGGCGACGATCTGGCCGACAGCCTCAAGTTGCTGGCTGACGCCCCGGTTGCCGCAGCGGTGTACGTTGCGGGTGACGAACCCTTTCTTTGGGATATTCGCAACGCCCTGCTGGGGATGGATTTTGCACCCGACCAGATTCAGTTAATGGCACCTGCCAGTCATCGGCGGCGGCTGTTTTGCACTCATTGTTACACGCTGACCGAGGACGTGACCCATTCACCGCACCGGTGCTCCGGTTGTGGCGAATTGCTACTGGTACGAGATCACTTCTCCCGCTTGCACGGAGCCTATGTCGGCGTGTCCATTAATGCCGAAGATCGTAGCCAGACCTTCCAGCCTGAAGAGGTGCAATAATGACCGTCAGTCACTCCGTTAACACGCTCAAGGTCAAGGTCGCTGCCGTCTCCGCCGTGGCACCGACCATCAAGGAATTTACCCTTGAATCTGTCGGCGCTGCCTTGCCGCCATTTTCACCCGGTTCCCACATCGTCGTGACGATGTCGGGTAGCGATGCCAACGGCAAAGCCAAAAAATGGAAAAATGCCTACTCGTTGTTGAGCGATCCGCGCAACACCGACGCCTACAAAATTGCCGTGCGGTTGCAAGAGGTGTCCCGTGGTGGCTCCGAGTTTATGCACAGTCAGGTACAAGTCGGCGATGTGCTGGAGATTACTCCGCCAGCCAACCTGTTTGCGCCGCTCTGGCGGGCCAAAAAACACCTGCTGATTGCCGGTGGCGTGGGGATTACCCCGTTTATGTCCTACCTGCCGGAGATGCAGCGCCAGGGTGCAGATTTTGAACTGCATTACTGCTTTCGTGGCAAACAGACCGGAGCTTATGCCGAAGAACTGCAACAGACACTGGGTGACGCCTGTGTGCCTTACGACGCCGATGCAGGGACACGCTGTGATCTCGCGGCCTTGTTGAAGCAGCAACCCCGAGGCACCCATGTCTACGTCTGTGGGCCAGAACTGCTGATCGAAGGGGTACGGCAAAACGCCGCCCAAATGGGCTATCCCGCCAGCCTGATTCATTTTGAAGAATTTGCCGCCCCGAAACCGGGTGCGCCGTTCCGCGTTACCCTGAAACACAGTGGCCAGACCATCGACGTGGGTGCCGAAGAAAGCCTGCTCGAAGCGCTCGAAGCCGCCGCAATCGATGTTCCCAATATGTGTCGCGGCGGGGTGTGTGGGCAATGCCAGACCAAAGTGATCGAAGGCGAGGTTGAGCACCGGGACAACTACCTGGGTGCCGCTGAGCGAGCCGATTGCATCATGCCGTGTGTCTCACGGGCGAAAAGCAAAACCCTGATGCTGGAACTCTAAGTGTATCAGCCAAGTACGAGGGCTGTGATAGAGCCACAGGGTGCGTATGGCGCACCCTGGCAAACCAGAACAGGCGCGTTTGTCCAGTAGGGTAAATGCTAACCAAGAGGGATATGTAATGCGTATTGCACCGACCAAAATCGAAACCTTCCGGGACGACTTCAGCTATGCCAACAGTGAGTTCGCCATCCAGCGTTTTCCGTTCCCCTTCCCGGAGGATCAGTACAGCTACTCGGTGAATATCGAGCCGCATACCCTGCCGGGTAAGCCAGGCAGCATTAACGAACACCTGTTTGATATCGACGAGCATTACCTTTCGGAAATGCACGAACGAGGTCTGGTGCTGGCCGAAAACCCGCAGCGTTGCCTTGCCATGCCGCATATGGATCTGGCCTGCTGGGATCTGATTGACCGCGCCATGACCACCCTGTCCGAGGATTACCCGGACTGGTTCAGCCTCAGTAAAGACGGTGATCAATGGCACTGGCACAACCAGCTGTTAAATATTGAAGATACCTTCACTTTTGGTGACAGCAGCACATTACCCCTGCCGCCGCTGGAATATATTGGCCGTCAGGTACAGGGTGATATTGCCTTGCTGGATCAGCGTGATGGCGACCTGTTTATGGACGCCGGTATCATCACCTGCCCGGCCGACTGGTCACTGGCGTTTGATGCCGGTATGAGTTTCAGTGAGTGGCACGGCCCGGTGCCCATGGCGCACGAAATGGGCATTTTTGAACGGGCGCTGAAATACCTGACGGCAATTCAGGTGAATCGTCCGGTTCGTCGCCTCAACTGGACATTAACCATCAATGCCCGTATGGACACTTCCCCTGAGACATACCCCCGTTGGGGTAACGACAGAGCGTCGATAACCCCCGACAATATCGGTGAAAAGGTACATCTTCGGGTCGAACTTCAGGTGATGGATCGTATGCCACGCTCCAATGCGCTGATGTTCAGTATACGTACCTACCTGGCCAGTTTTGATGATCTTTGCGCCAACCCGGAATGGGCACGACGTCTGCATCGTGTAATGAAAGACCTGCCCGCTCCATTGATCGAATACAAGGGTCTCACGCGCTTTCATCCAATGCTGGTGGAGTGGTTGGCGCAGTATGAGTCAACGAATTGAGCGGTAGGGATGTTTTGAAGGCTCATCATGGCCTGATCACAAGATGACCTGAGTCAAGAATCGTGCTGAAAACCCGCTGCCTGCTGGCGGCGTAAAAAACCGAATTATCAGCCTGTGTTTCAAGCCCGCAAGTTTTGCCCGCCGTTTTGGCGGGTTTTTTTTTGTCTCCGATTGAGCGCCTTGCTACCAAGGTACTGTCTTTGGCTTGCCCTGCAGCCACCAAAGAACAGCAGGTATCTGCTTTTATACAGGCTAGATTGAATGTTTTTTCGACCTGTCTGAATGGTGCGGATACCCCGTCAGTTCTGCGTAAGCAAGGCTGAACCATCCAGATTTGCAATAGCAATGGCCCATAATATCCACTGCAGACTGACATAAAGCCGTGATAGCGTTGGACTAAAGTCGTACGAAGTCTGGTTGGTGCTGCGCCAGATAGCGCGACCGATTTTTTCTCAAGGGAGAGTTTTTTATGCGTAGACCAATACGGATTGCCGTAACCGGTGCCGCTGGCAGTATTGCCAGTCATTTATTGTTCAAGATTGCCGCCGGTGAAATGTTCGGCAAGGATCAGCCAGTGATCCTGCAACTGATCGAAATTCCCCAGGCAATGGAAGTCTTGCTGGGCCTGGCGATGGAGCTGGAAGACTGCGCTTTCCCGTTGTTACACACCATTACCCTGCACGACAACGTCGAAGAAGGTTTCAACAACGTTCACTACGCCCTGTTGATTGGTGCTACACCGCGCCGTCCGGGGATGGAACGCAGTGACCTGCTGGAGAAAAATGCTGCCATTTTTGCCAAGCAAGGCAAGGCGCTGAATGACTTCGCCAACCGCGATGTCAAGGCGCTGATTGTCGGCAACCCGGCCAATACCAACGCGCTGGTGGCCGCCCGTAACGCCCCCAAACTGAGCCCGTCACAGTTCACAACCCTGACGCGTCTGGATCAGAACCGCGCTGTTGGCTTGCTGGCCAACCACACCGGGGTGAACCCGAAAGACATCGACGGCGTGATTATCTGGGGTAACCACAGCACCACCCAGTTCCCGGATCTGTATCAGTCAACCCTGTACGGTCGCCCGGCCATGCCGGTGATTCCGATGGATTGGTATACCGAAACCTATATGCCCGCCGTGCAACGACGCGGCGCGGCGATTCTCGACAAGCGTGGCGTTTCCAGTGCGCCGTCTGCGGCCCAGGCCATTGTTGACCATATGCACGACTGGGCACTGGGTACCAAGCCGGGCCAGATCGTCAGCATGGGGATCGCCAGCGATGGCAGTTATGGCATCGCCAAGGGTATCTATTACTCCTTCCCGGTACGTTGTGACTACGGTCGCTACCAGATAGTACAAGGCATCGACCTGAACGAATTCCAGCAAAGCATGCTGGTCGCCACCGAAGCAGAGCTGCTGGAAGAACGAGCCGGGGTTGATCACCTGTTGCCGAAGGACACCGAGGCCACGCATACCAACCTGAGCATTTGCCTCAAGTCCGGTGTGACGCTTTATGCCGACGAAACCGGCCCTGGCGAGAGCTTCAAGTTCTTGCGTATGAACCGGGTAATGTAACGGCTGTCCGCAGGGATTGGGCCGGATACCAACCGTGCATGCCACTGGTGTGCACGAGCGGTTGGTTGTTAACAGGTTGGTTGTTAACGATTGGTGGTTGAACAACGTCTTGCAGGCCAGTGCCCCGCACTCCTGACGGACTCTTTAATCCGATTCGAGACTCCGCCGTCATACCGCTGATCTTTCAGTTATCGATCTGATCAAATACTTGAATATTCAATTGAATAATTTTTATTTGGCGTTGTACCATAGCTCAACCAACCTGATTAAACGCCAGAGGTGGAGCATTGATGAACGAGACCGATTCCCTGAATTCAGCCGGTTTGGCGGCAACATTACGCCGCATAGAAGCAGGGGAATGCAGCGCCATCGACGTGATCAATGCCTGCTTCGATCGTATCGAAACCCGCGAACCCGACGTGGGAGCCTGGCAAGTTCGTTTGTCCCGAACGGGCTACCTGCACAATTATCAAGCGCGACAGGACTTTTATCAGCAGAGCCTGCTCAAGGGGCTGCCAGTCGGCATCAAAGACATCATTGATACCGCCGATATGCCAACCGCCATGGGTTCGCCCATTCATCAGGGCAGGCAACCCATTGAAGACGCCACCTGTGTTGCCCTGATTCGTGCGGCGGGTGGCATCGTACTGGGCAAAACAGTGACGACGGAATTTGCCTACTTTCGGCCCGGAAAAACCCGCAATCCACACGACCTGGCCCGCACCCCCGGTGGCTCATCGAGTGGTTCCGCCGCCGCCGTGGCCGATGCCATGGTACCAGTTGCCCTGGGATCCCAGACCGCTGCCTCAGTGATCCGGCCAGCAGCCTACTGTGGCTCGGTCGGGTATGTTGGCAGTCGGGGAGAGTTCTCGTTGCGTGGCGGCCAGCCGCTGGCACAATCGCTGGATTCATTGGGACTGTTTGCCCGCCAGGTGGAAGATATCCAGTTACTGCGAGCCGTATTGCTACGGCAGTCGGCACTGGCTCCACAGCCTGCACTCAAGCCTCGTCGTATGCTGTTGTGTGCCGGGGAAAACGTGGGGGACACCGCTATCGATATGAATACGGCACTGCAACAGGTTGCTGAGCGTCTGCAACAGGCCGGTGTTGACGTCATCTGGCTCGATGCCGGTACGCGCCTGCAACAGATGGTGACTCATCATGGCCGTATCATGGCGTGGGAAGTATGCCGTAACCTTGTTATCGAATCGCAACAACCGGAGTTGCTCAGCGAGCCATTACAGGCGTTGATGAACGATGGTTTAACAATGCCGCGTGCAGATTACCTGACCTCACTGAGTGCGGCGGACTCCACCCGCGACTGGCTTTGGTCGCAACATGATCAGGTTGATGCCATCCTGGCTCCAGCGGCTCCCGGCGTTGCACCACAAGGTCTGGAAAAAACCGGTGCACCGCATATGAGCCGTCCCTGGCAGGCCATGGGCTTGCCGGTCATTACCCTGCCAGGCGAAGTCGATCGTGATGGATTGCCACTGGGTTTGCAGTTGATCGGGCGAGCCAGGGAAGATGATGCGTTGTTGCGACTGGCGGCCTGGTTTGAACAGCATATTATTCGATAACCAGCAGTACACCGGGTTTCCGGGTTGTGATACCACTCGCTGACGTCCGCCTATCGAGTGATAGCGACAGCGCGTCTCCGACGGTTATGATGGCGGTATTCCGTCGGAGATACCCCATGACCGCAAAACAGCTGCGTGCCTTTCTGGCTGTCGCCCGTACCCTCAGCTTTGCCGAAGCCAGCACCCAGGTGCACCTGTCCCAACCGGCACTCAGTCTGGCGATCAAAAATTTGGAAGATACACTTGGCGGACGCTTGCTCAGCCGTACCACCCGATCGGTGGCATTAACCCCGGAAGGGCAGGCGCTACTCCCCATCGCCCGCCGTCTGATGGCCGATTGGGACAATGCCGAGGAACAACTGCAAAAACGTTTTGCCCTCAAGCTGGGCCAGGTGGCGATTGCGGCAATGCCCTCTTTTGCCGCCAGCCTGTTGCCCCAGGCACTCAAGGTTTATCGTCAGCGTTTCCCTGATGTCCGGGTCGAAGTGCATGACGTGGTGGCCGAACAGGTCGTCAGTATGGTGCGTTCCGGCCGTATCGAAGTGGGCGTCTCGCTCAGTCCGGACGGCGCCTCGGATCTGGGTTTTATGCCCCTGTTCAACGACGAATTTGTCGCCGTACTGCCGCCGAATTCCACCCTCTCGGCTACCATGCCCGCACAGCTGCCCTGGGCACGGCTGCTAATGGAAGACTTTATCGCCCTGCAACGGCCATCAATTGTGCGGCTGATGCTGGAAAATCGTCTGGCGGAACATAATATGGCGTTAAACGTCGCCTACGATGCCCATCAACTGGCGACGGTCGGACGTATGGTGGCCGCCGGACTGGGGGTCAGTGCAGTACCGTCCCTATGCCGTCAGCAAATGGAAGAGATGGGCGCTGTGTGCGTGCCACTGCAAGACCCGACGATCGGTCGGGAAGTCGGCATTCTGGTGAAAAAAGGACACGAACTGTCGGTGGCCGCCCAGGCATTGGTGGATGTACTGGGCGAGTCGCTAGGGCAGAGAGGTTGATTACCGGATTGCCTGGTATATGGGGACTTTGAGTGTGGTGCGACTTTGGTATTTTGAAGGACTGTACGTGGCGGTGGAGCCATGGATGCTACCCAGCATCAGCAAGCCAGCAAAGGGCTGGGTACACTGTTTGCAGAGTCTCATTGTGAGGTCGACTATCACCGCGAAGACGTGTTCAAGCTGCAAAAGTCTGGCTACTGTAGATTGATATATCGCGTGGGAATTTCTTTTCTTTATCTGTGCCCTTGCTCATTCTCTTTATTGAGCGCATTACTTTTACTGAATGGCTCCGAGTTCGCGTGCTTTGGTGGCTGCCTGGGTTCGATTGCTTGTTTCAAGCTTCTGGTTAATCCGTTTGAGATGGGTTTCTACCGTGTTTTCCGAGATAGTCATCAATCTGGCAATTTCCTTGTTGGCGCAGCCTTCACTGACGAGTTTTATCAAGTCGGTTTCTCTCGGTGTTAGAGGATTCGGGAGAATCAACGGAGTTGCTTGGTAAGAGTCATCCAAGGCATTTTTACTGATGGCTGTGGAAAGCTTGTCGATATAAGGCTTCCAAGCCGTGCAGAGACTGGTTTCAAAAGCATTCAGCATATTGTTGATATACCAGGGTTCATCAGCCAGCAATCGTAGCAGACCATGTTGCTCGCAGAATTTGATTGTAATTTTGAAATGATGTAGTGCATGAGCGTGGTCGCCATAACGATAGAAAGCCTGAGCCAGAAGATTTTGCAAATGTGCGCGTCGGTATAGCCGGTTGTTTTGGGATGCCAATTCGATCAGCTCAGGCAATCTGTCGATAGCCACTGCCGGGTTGCCGGTAATAATTTCCATGCGCAGCTCGGCCAGTTCGCACTCTTCAATTTCATTGGCGAACAAGTGAAATCCGTTGTGTACCGACCAAATACTTTTATTACAGCCAAGCTCCAGGTAACGTTTGGCGGATTCTGTATCACCCTTGAGTAAGCTGAACCGACACTTCTCTAGCCAGGCTGACGCTTTGGCTCGGTTGACACCCCGTCGATCTCCGATATTGCCTAGCTCAGACAGCAGAGCATCGACTTGTTGATGTTCTCCGAGTAGATGGGCACAACGGGCAGCTGTCCGATAGGACATGATAATCGTATCGAGGTCGCCTGTATCTTTCAGGGTGGGAATGTGTTTCTGGATCAGTTCACAGGACTGGGTCAGATTGTCGCCCTCATACTGAGAGCGGGATATAAAACTGGCCGCGATACTTTTGGCAGCACCCTGGGCTTCTTTACTACCGAATTCAAAAATCGCTGTGGCAGACTCCAGATTACCGTGCAGAAATTCGATTAAACCTTCGAAACAATAGGAATACACCTTGGGCCAGGCTTGTAGATCCGGGCCTGAGGTTTCGTAAATCTGTTTCGCTGTTTCCAGCGAAATAATTGCACTCTCAAACTCGCTGTTTGATATATGGTGGTAAGCGGAGATGTTGCAGGCAATGCTGCTGAGCAGAGGGTCATCTCCTGGTGTTTTCTTGAAATTTTTGATGTCTTCCGCAGTGCGATCATGACGGTCGCTGAACTCATGTAGCAGGGCCAGCTGTACACACACTTCCTGAGAAACGTCCCCCCCTTCTGCTTCCTCTAGTATCTGGTATCTTGCTAGGGCCGCTTCCGCCTCATGGTATTTATGCAATGAGATCATGGCGTAGGCTTTGGCGCGTTGGATGTTGATCTGGTTTTCTGCCAGCTCGGTCGGGATTCTGTTCACCCAAGTGGCTGCGGTATCCATTTGTGCTACGCCAATCAGACCCATAATGCACTTGTTCATCATGGTCGCGGCCAGTGTCATGTCATCGGATTGCAGAGCATGCTCAACTGCGGGTCGTAAGCGATTGCGGCTGAAATACCAGTTGGCGACCTTGTGGTTCAATGTGGGAATGTTCTCTGGTTGTCGGGCTTTTAGTTCATTGAACAGGAAGTCCCGGAACAAGGCATGGTATTTATAGGAGATAACTCCTGGTTCTAGTGGTTGGCTGATTCTGGAAATAAAAAGGTTGTTCTGTTCAAAATAGGTTAAAAGCTCCTGGCTGTCTGTCTGATCCAGCAAGAAGTTACAAAGATTACTGTTCAACTGTTCGAGGATGCTGGTGGAAATCAGGAAGTTTCTAGCGTTATCAGAGAGTTGGGACAGAACATTTTCAGCCAGATACCTTGCAATGTGATCGCTGCTGCCAGAGAGGTTCTCCAGCCAGTTAGTTGGTTTATCTTGGTCTTTCATGGAAAGCAGTACCAGTCTGATACCTGCGGCCCAGCCCTGTGTTCTGGCTATCACGATTTCTATATCGGATTCTGTGAGTTGAGGCTTTTGCTGTCTGTTGAATAGTGCCAATGCCTCTGGCTGATCAAAGCGCAGGTCTGATTCATCCAGACTGAGTAATTGACCGCTTATTTCCAATGATGACAAGTGTAGGCTTTTGGTATTTCGGCTACCTATTATTATTTTTTTATCAATAGGAAGGTAATTAATCAGCTCCTGGATTATTTCAATAACTTCCGGGTTCTTGATATGTTCAAACTCATCAATAAAGATATAAAAAGGGTTTTTTGTGGTTGTCAGTTTATTAACCAATAAGGATATATGGTTTTTGATGCTGAAATACTGTGTAGGGCTGGAGTTTCCGATGTCTGGTGATGGTAAAATATCAAAAGGAAGAAGCCTTGAGGCCACTTGGTTTAAATAAACTAAAAAACGTCCGAGATCATTATCTCGTTCGTCAAGGGTGAGCCAGCCAGTGGGAATACCTTCCTTTTCGACGGATTGATGCAGCTGTGCAAGCAGAATGGATTTTCCAAAGCCTGCCGGTGCAGTAACGATGGTGATGCGTCTATCTGATTGTTTGATCCGATTGATCAATCGCGATCTGACGATGGCATCCGGGGTTTGCGATGGTGCTCCGAGCTTTCCCATGATGAGACGTGGAACTGCTCCAAACTTGAATAAACCTGGAAAGGATACTGGCTGCTTGTCGGAAATTTTCATGCGTCTATTGCCTTTTCTCGACCGTTCTCCATGTCTTTTCAAGACGCAGATCAGTCTTTGATTATTTTTATTATTGAGAGCTGCTCTTTGGCAGTTTTTGAATACTAGCAGATTGCCTCTTTAATTGAATATCACGGTTTTCCGTGATTGTTCAATGATGATCAGGCGTTTAAAAATGATTACAACGCTGGTCATTGCATCGATTGCGGTTCGGCCCTGTGCCGGGTTCGACGATCTGATCCCGTGGCTATTGATGAAAATAAAATAAAAGCCTTTTGGAATTCTATGATTATGAAATCAGCATCTACTGACTCTGTTGATAGCGGTCGCCCAGATCATCCGCCATTCAATTGGCCTGAAAAACCACATGTTAAGCTCGCTCCAACGGGTGCAGACCGGCAGTTGAGTGAACTAGAAAGCACAATGCAGGACATGGTTCACTCATTCGCTGAAAAAGTGATGCGTCCTATTGGTATCGCCCTCGATAAAATGACGCCAGATGAGGTGATTGCTCCTGGCTCTCCGTACTGGACCTATCTGGAAGAGCTCAAGAAACTGGAAATAACCCCAAAAACTTTCATGGATTTGTCGCCGGAAGAACGTGGCCGTCTGTTCCCGATTGTTATGGAAGAAATGGGGTGGGGAGATGGCGGCCTTTCTATTATCTATGGTGCCTGTTCGTTGCCACCCTTGATGGCATTGGTATTTAACCGGACTTTCCTTATTGAACGTTTTCCCGACACTTTACGTGGTTGTTGGGCTATTACCGAACCGGATCACGGTAGTGATTCTCTGGATATCAGTCGCCAGGCATTTCATGCCCAGGGAAATTATGGACGCCCCAACTGTGTGGCGACCATTCGCGGTGACAAGGTTGTTCTTAATGGTCAGAAAGCGGCTTGGGTATCCAACGCACCAACGGCCGAAGTGTGTGTTTTGTTCTGTTCTGCCGATACTGGCGATGGTGCTGATACCCAGCATGGTGTCTGTATTCTGGTGCCGATGGATGCGCCTGGTGTTACCCGCGGCAAGCCGCTGGACAAGATTGGGCAGCGTGCACTGCCTCAGGGTGAGGTTTATTTCGATAACGTTGAATTGACTACCGATTATCTCGTCGCTGGTCCTGAAGATTATCAGCGGGCGGTGTATCTCATTCACGCCGAAGCAAACAGTCAAATGGCGTGTGTCTGGACGGGTGCTGCCCGTGCTGCTTACGAATTGGCTTTTGAGTATGCGCATCAACGCAAGCAGGGTGGCGTTCCGATTATTCGTCATCAGGCTGTTGCTGCCCGGCTGTTCCATATGTATCGCAAGGTTGAGGCCTCGCGGGCGTTGGCACAGCGTGTCGCTTTGCATAATCACACATCAGAAATTCCCTCCCTCCAGTCTGCCATGGCGGCCAAGGTTACGGCCACTCAGACCGCTTTCGAAGTGGCCAGCGAGGCTTTGCAGGTGTTCGGAGGCAATGGTCTTACCAAAGAGTACCAGATCGAAAAGATCCTCCGTGATGCTCGCGCCTCCATGATTGAAGATGGTTGTAACGACATTCTTGCTCTGAAAGCAGGTTTTAACATGATCGATCCTGATTTGTTCTAAACCTCGTCGATTAAAAACTATTCTGGAGTTCAAATGAAAACGAATGCATTGGTTGCAGGCGTAGGTATGACGACGTTTGGTCGTCATATGGGACGTAACCTGAAATCGCTGGCAGGAGAGGCGATTCTTCAGGCTCTTAAAGATGCCGGGATTTCGCCGGGAGAGCTGGAAGCAGCGTACATGGGTAATGCGGCAGCGGCAGTGATTACTGGCCAAATGTGTGTGCCGGGGGAAATCGTTTTACGCGAAGTTGGCATTGGAGGCATTCCGGTTGTCAATGTCGAAAATGCCTGTGCCACTGGATCTACTGCATTTAACCAGGCTGTTGCCATGGTGACGGCAGGAGCCTACGACGTGGTACTGGCATGTGGTTATGAAAAGCTGGTTCACGAAGACAAGGCGAAAAGCTTTTCGGTTTTTGCCGGTGCGGCGGATGTAGAGCTGCAAGCCGAACTTGAAGCGACCGTCAATGCTCGTATGAAAGCCGCTGGTATGACCGTGACGGAAGGAGGTCAGCGCTCTGTATTTATGGATATTTACGCCATGATGACCGCTGATCATATGCAGAAATACGGTACAACACGTGAGCAGATTGCAGCGGTATCGGCGAAAAACTCATTTCACGGCAGCATGAACCCGCGCGCCCAATTCCGTGATGTCGTCACGGTTGAACAAGTGCTTGCGGCTCGAGAAATTGCTTATCCACTGACCTTGCCTATGTGCTCACCCATTGGTGATGGTGCTGCCGCAGTTGTGGTTGTCAGTGAGCGAAAAGCCCGTGAGCTGGGTTTGAGCAAACCGGTGCGTGTGCTGTCGTCCGCATTTAAAACCGGCTGGGACTTCGCTGAGGGTGAGAGTGAAGCAAGTGTGTTTGAAGCCACAATTGCCCAGGCTTACGAAGAAGCTGGAGTTGGTCCGTCTGATCTGAGCGTGGTGGAACTTCACGACGCCTCTGCACCTTCTGAAATCATTCATACCGAATATTTGGGTTTGTGCCCTAAAGGTGAGGGTGGGCTGCTGGTTGAGTCTGGTGCTACCCGTCTGGGGGGACGTATTCCAGTGAGTACTTCTGGTGGTTTGCTGCGTAAAGGCCACCCGATTGGTGCTACCGGTATTGCCCAGATTGTAGAACTGACCGAGCAGCTACAGGGCCGCTCTGGTGCCCGACAGGTCGAAAGTGCTCGCATCGGTTTGGCTGAAAACGGTGGTGGATTCGTAAAAGACAGTGTTGCGGCACTGATCGTGACGATTCTGGCGGTATAGGGATATTACTTATGAAGAATATGAGCATTATCGCGAATATCGTCGCTGAAGGTGTGGCGCGAGAGCCGGATCTGGATGTTCTGACCTTTGTGGATGGTGAACGCGAAGAGGTTCGTACCTACCAGCAGCTTTGGGATAACAGCCAGCGTATAGCCCTTTCTTTGAAAGAGAGCGGTATTCATACCGGAGATCGTATCGGCCTGCTGATGCAAAATCATCCCGAGTTTGTAGAAACCATGATTGCTGCCGCCATTCTGGGGGCGGTACTGGTGCCGATTGACCCGCGTACCCGTGGTGAAAAACTGACATTCATGCTGAATGACGCCAGTTGTCTGGGGGTGATCTGCGCCGATTACACCTTGCAGGCTTTGCTTGAGTGTGTGGATGCAGTCCCCAGTCTGGTGTTCGCCTATGTGGTTGGTGAGAACTGGCTGGCTGGGAATAGCTCGTCAATCACCCCCGTATCCATGGCAGATGCCCTGGCAACTGCACTTCCTGAAATAGAGCTTGAGGTGATGGCCAAGGATGACGCTGCGCCGATGCAGATCATGTACACCTCTGGAACGACGGGAGACCCTAAAGGTGTGATTGTTCGGCACGGCCGTTTTGGCTTTGTGGCAAATCAGGGTCAAGCGGTTTTTGGGTATACCCAACAGGATCGCCCTTATACCGGTTTGTCCCTGACGCATGGCAATGCCCAGTTTCTGACCCTTGCTCCGTCATTGAAAATGGGATTGCGAGCGGTGATCAGCCGTCGTTTCACCAAGTCCCGCCTGTGGGACATTGTCCGGCACTATGGATGCACCACGTTTTCACTGCTTGGTGGCATGGTGACTGCCATCTACAGCGAACCGCAGCGAGCTAACGATGCTGATAACCCGGTACGTCTGGTTATCAGTGCTGGTATGCCTGCTGTTCTGTGGAGCGATTTTGCCCGGCGCTTTGGTGTTGATATTTTTGAATTCTATGGCGCCATGGAAGGTGGCATGACCATTAATCCGCCAGGTGTCGGCCCGATTGGCAGTTGTGGACGCGCACCGTCGGTGCTGAAAGCGATTGTGGTGGATGAACAGGGCAATGAAGTACCTCCTGGAGTACCCGGTGAAATCTGGTTCCGGCCTGCCGATGGTTCGCCTGCTGTCGTGGATTACTTCAATAATGCGCAAGCTTCGGCTGCCAAAGTTGAAGGCGGCTGGTTGCGCACCGGCGACGTGGTGACGATGGATGCTGATGGCTGGGTGTTCTACCAGCATCGCAAGGGTGGTGGTATTCGTCATAACGGAGACTTTATCAACCCCGGTTTTGTGGAAAAGGTGGTGGCTGAGCATCCAGATGTCAGTGATGTGGCGGCTTACGGTATTCCAGCTGCATCAGGCGCGCCGGGTGAAAGCGATATCGTCATCGCTGTGGTTCCGGGAAAAGCGGATGGTTTTGACCCGCAGTCGGTATTCGCCTGGTGTCGGGGCCGCCTCGAAAACAACATGATTCCCGAATTTATTCATGTAATGGAAGAACTCCCGAAAACTGCCACAGAAAAAGTGCAGCCACGGTTTCTGGTCGAGAAATTCAAGGCAGGTCTGGACCCGATATATCGGGATCGTATTGGCTGATCCTGTTGAGTGCCTTGTGCGTTAAATCCCTCAAAAAATAAAAAAGGAAAAACTATGAACTCTCCGAAAGTCGTTGTTTATGGTGCCAGTGGATACACCGGCAAGCATCTTGCCTGGAAACTGGCCGAGCGCAAAATCCCGTTTATTGCTGCCGGACGCAATAAAGAGCGATTGGAAAAGCAACTCGGTGCTATGGAAGAACTGCAAGGTGCTGAATATGAGGTGGTCGCGGTTGAACACACCAAAGAAGCACTGACCAAACTCTTTACCGGGAAAAAAGTCGTTCATAACCTCGTTGGCCCTTATATGCAATTGGGCAAGCCGGTTGTGGAAGCGGCACTGGCAGCCGGTTGCCACTATCTGGACTGTACCGGTGAGCAAGACTGGATGTTCTTGCTGAAGGCTGAATATTCTCAGCGCTTTGCGGATAAAGGGCTGGCGTTATTGCCTGCTACCTCTGCGATGTGGAACCTGGGACTGATGGTGGCCGAAAAGGTACTGGAAACTGATGGCATCGATTCTCTGGATATTACCTACACACTCTCTGGTGTGCCTTCTGTGTCCTCAACCCTGTCATTCATGCGGATGTGCTGTCAGCCGCAATATCGGCTGCAGAACAACCAGCGGGAAGCCTGGCCGATCGAAGGTGTCAATATGGTGGTGCCGGGAATTCATGAAGTGCTGATGGCCTTGCCATGGAGCGGTGGTGGTGAGTCTGTCTGGCTTGAGGACGACAAACGTGTCATCAACTGCTCAACTCTGGTGACCTTCCGCAATCAGGCTCTGATGAATCTGGTTATCTCGCGCATGAAAGAGTTTACCAGTGACTATCAGCACCGCTCAGCGCAAGAGCAGGAAGAAGCTACCAATCGCTGGGCGATGGAAATAGCGCCGCAAGGTGAGCCTCCACGGGAGGATTTTGATATTCATCGGGGTTTGATTACCTGTCATGGCCGTGGCCGTACCACCATGCGTTCGGTGTCTCTACCGGGAGTTGCATTCGGATATGTGGGTACTGCCTCTATGGGAGCTCAGGTGATTGACACCCTGCTGCGGGGACAGCAGCGCGCGGTAGGGATGGTGCCCGCCGCCTACGTGGTGGGTGTCCGTGAGCTTCATGCCGAGCTTGTGAGTCAAAAGGTTGCTGGCGATATGGTCGACATTATTCGCTGATCCATGCGATTCGGCGGGGCGTGGCTATCGGGCCGGATCGCCCCTTCAGAACAAATTCAGGAGACAGTATGAAAAATCTCTGTAACTCAAGGTACGAAGGGCTGACCGTCCTGGTGACCGGCGGTGGTGCCGGTTTGGGTGAAGCCATTTGTGAGCGTCTCGCTGCCGAAGGTGCTGCTGTCGCCGTGCTGGATTATTCCATTGAAGCGGCGCAACGAGTTGCTAGCAAACTGCGGGAGCAAGGTGCCAAAGCACTGGCTCTGTGCGCAGACGTGACCAGACCTGAACAGCTGAAGCAGGCGATTGCCACCTTGCTTGAAGAGTTTGGCCAGTTGGATATGGCGGTGAATAACGCCGGAATAGGCATTCCGTTTGCCCCTCTGGCAGATCAGGAGGATGAGACTTGGGCACGAGTGATTGATGTCAACCTGACTGGCGTCTTCAATAGCATGAAAGCCGAACTGCCGCATATGCAGGAGCGTGGAGGTGCAATTATTAATATTGCATCGGTTACTGCACTGATGGGTATTGCCGGTGTCAGCCCGTACGTGGCAGCCAAACATGGTGTGCTTGGTCTCACCCGTTCCGCCGCTATCGAGTATGGAAAGTATGGCGTGCGAGTCAACGCGGTTTGCCCAACATTTGTGCGAACTGCACTGACTATGGCTGAATTAACGGATGAAGAGCAATGGCAAGCGCTGGATGATATGCATCCTATGGGGCGTTGCGCCACCCCTGAAGAAGTCGCCGCCATGGTGGCCTTCTTGGGCAGTGCCGAAGCGGCCATAGTCACCGGTTCAGCCAATACAGTTGATGGTGGTTTTACCACCGGTCGGTAAGTTACCAACCAAGGAGTGTATCGATGGATATTCGCAACAGGGTTGTCATTGTCACTGGCGCTACTGGCAGCATAGGTCGGGGTGTGTGTCTGGTACTCGCTGCTCGCGGTATGCAGGTAGTGGTCGCTGACCTTGATCAACAGGTCTGCGATCGATTTGCAGATGAATTGGTAGGGCGGGGGTACAAAGCCATCGCAGTGGCGGTGGATGTGACTAGCCGTAAGGCGACCGTAAAAATGGCGGCTACGGTACTGGAGCAGCTTGGCGCCATTGATGTTCTTGTCAATAATGCCGGCATTATCGGTCTGGCACCTCTGCAGGAATTGGAGGAAGCCGTTTGGGATCGAGTGATTGATGTTAATTTGAAGGGCAGTTTTCTATGTGCCCAAGCCGTCGTAACCACAATGATTGAACAAAAGCGTGGACGAATTATCAATGTGGCTTCCGTCGCCGCTGCTCGGCCTGCACCCTTTCAGTCTGCTTATGCTGCTACAAAAAGTGGCGTATTGGGGTTGACCCGGGTTTGGTGCCAAGAATTGGCTGCCTACGATATTACGGTAAATACGGTTTGTCCCGGGTTTGTGGATTCACTGATGTGGTCTGAACATTTGGGCCCGGCGTATGCTGCTGTATCGGGTGTTGAATCGGCAGCTGTTCTGGATGCCTTGTCACGGGCTAATATACCGCTGGCTCGTCCACAGCAGCCAAAGGACCTGGGGGAGGCTGTAGCCTATATTGCTGGAGCCGACAATGTCACCGGGCATACCTTATATGTCGATGGCGGATTTACTCAAGCGTAGTTGTATCAATAAAATTTGATAGATTAATGCTTTTTGATTCATCAATTTATTCCGGCAGCCTCCGAAGGGCGCGGGTTGCTGCCAGAGTCGAGCGCTGTGCAGGATTAAATAGATGGTTCTTTGGGGATGGCTTTGGTTTTATGTCAGGTGTTTTTGTTGTTTATAACGGGTATCCGGTATTGGTCATTGATGGTTTTTAACTTACATTAACAAAGTTAGCAGAGGGGATGATGTTTTCCTCTTAGTCTTTCATTGTCACCGCCTTTTTATCTGTCTCAGTCGGTGCTAGCAGGCACCTTTTTACGGCTCCTTTAGGGGCCGTTTTTTTCTTTCAATAACCCATTTACCAAAGCCATTAAATTAATCGGCAGACGACGATTTGCATGTAAGAGGAGGCTTGTGTCCGATAAATGATCATAGATTGTCGCTTCAATCGCGGGTAAATCCGCTCCTGCATAAAGAAAAATAATCCGGATTAAGTTATAGGTCACGGGTTTCCGTGATTGTGGACGTGGAGTGTCTGGCTGAGAATAAAAGTTCCCTAATAATAAATAGAAATGAGATGGCGCTTCTAGGGATTGCCATCCGAGTTGAAGGGTTTAATATGACTAAATCTGTTCCAGATCCCCATGGTGTACAAGGTACTCCGCAGCGAAAGTGTGTTCTCTCACTTGCCATTGTGGCTATGCTAGGAGGTGGTGTTCCAGAAGCATTTTCTCAATCGATCAATACGGGCAATCCCGACTTGAAAGTCCGTTGGGATAATACATTTAAATACACGGCAGCATGGCGTCTTAATAAGCCTGATAATTATGTAGCCTCTGGTGAGTCCGGTGAGCAGCCGAATACGGATTATGGAGATCTTGCGCATGACCGAGGTCTGATCAATAATCGCCTTGATCTACTTTCTGAGTTTGACCTCCTTTATAAAAACTACGGATTCCGTATATCGGGTGCTGCTTGGTACGATGATCATTATATGAATGAATATAATGACTATCCGGATGGTAATCCTCCAAATACCCAGGCAACACTGGCAGGTGAAAAAAACAATCGTAATTCGTCTGATGTTCAGGACGTCATGGGGCGCCGGGTCGAAATTCTGGATGCTTTTTTGTACGGCCGTTTTATGACGGGTGAAGAATCCGGTATTACTGTGCGTGTGGGTAAGCATACCCAGCTCTACGGTGAAACCCTGTTCCTGGGTGCCAACGGTATTGCTGCGGCACAGGGGCCGGTCGATCTGATCAAAGCATATTCTTTGCCAAATGCCCAATTCAAAGAAATTGCCATGCCCGTAGGGCAGGTGTCTACCGACTTCCAGCTTTCCCCTGATGTGTCTGTTGGTGCCTACTATCAGTACGAATGGAAGCCGATACGATTGCCGGCAGCGGGAAGCTATTTTGGTGCCGCTGACTTCGTCGGTGATGGCAGTGATCTGTTACTGATTCCTTTTGGATCTGGTGTAGCACCTCGTGTATCCGATCTTGAGGGTGACGACAGCGGCAACTTCGGTGCCCGTATTAAAATCCGCATCAGTGATACCGATTATGGTGTATATGCCGCTCGTTATAGCGAAAAAGCCCCTATTCCAGTAGTCGATGTGGCTACTGAAACTTATCGCTTGATGTATGCGCGAGACATTGACACTTTTGGTGCCAGTATTTCTACCGTGTTTGGTGAAAGCAATGTTGCTGGTGAAATATCCATACGACACAATACACCACTGGCCCCATTGGGAGATCTGATAATTAGCACCATGGCCGATGCCGATAATAAAGATAATACGCCTTATGCACGCGGTAACACTTTTCATATGAATTGGTCTGCCATTTCAGTGTTTACAGAGTCGTCTCTTTGGGATGGTGCCAGCTTTGTTGGTGAAATCGCCTATAATCGGTTGATGAGTGTTACCCATGACCCGGTTAGTGCGACGGGGCTGGCGGCTAAAAACACTACTAGTACACGTGGCCATTCTGCCGTTCGATTTGTATTTCAACCCGAATATTTTCAAGTTCTTCCTGGGGTTGATATGCAGGTTCCAATTGGTGTGGGTTATGGGATTAGTGGTCGTTCAGCAATATTTCAGATGGTTCCTGAGCATGGTGGAGATATTTCCGTTGGTATTAACGCCGATATTCAGAGGATTTGGAAACTCAGCTTCAACTACAAACATTTCTTCGGCGATGACGGCCCGGCTCCGGTATTGGCATCGGAAGATGCGGCAGCATCCAGCTATGCCAGTTATGACCAGTACTACGGCGATCGCGATTTTGTTGCATTGACTGTTCAGCGTTCGTTCTAACGAAATATAAGGATCTGGAAATGAAATTTTTTAATAAGGCTGCGCTGGCATTCGCGGTAGCATCGATATGTTATATCCCGGCAATATCTCAGGCCGGTGTGTCTGCTGAAGAAGCCGCCAAACTCAAGACCTCTTTGACCCCGCTGGGTGCGGAAAAGGCGGGCAACGCGGATGGTAGCATCCCTGCCTGGGATGGCAAAAGTGCTCCTCAGGTTGCCAAACTGAATACCGGCCACTCTGCTGATCCGTATGCCGCCGAAAAACCGTTGTTTTTTATTGACGCGAACAATTCTGGCCAATACGTCGACAAACTCAGCCAGGGCACGATCGAGTTGATGAAAAAATACCCAAGCTTCCGGGTTGATGTTTATCCAACGCATCGTACCGCTGCAGCACCACGCTATGTGTACGAAAACACTTACACTAATGCGACCAGGGCCTCTTTAGGTGAAGACGGTGAAGTGAAGAACGCCTTTGGTGGCGTGCCGTTCCCGATTCCAAAGTCTGGTGAAGAAGTCATCTGGAACCACATTCTGCATCCTCGAATCAGCTCTTCAGAGTTCGGTTTGAAGAACGTCGTTGGATCGTCCAATGGCCGCTGGACTATCGCTACCCGTGCAGAAAACAACAACCAGTCGCCGTATTATTCTCGTAATGGCAGTGCCGAAAAATGGAGTGGTGATTATCTGCTAGCGCGGTTCGTAAACACTGATCCACCGTTCAAGGCTGGTGAAGCACTGGTGATTCGGGATAACGTGAGTTTGGTTAACAGCCGACAGGCGTGGCAGTACCTGGTGGGTCAACGTCGGGTTCGACGTGCCCCAACGGTGGCATATGATACGCCTGACTTCGTGGCATCTGGAGCGAATTACTTCGACGAAGTGATTGGCTTCTATGGATCACCAGATCGCTACAGTTGGAAGCTGCTTGGCAAGAAGGAAATGTATATCCCTTACAACACTAACGGTTTCCAGGCGACGCCGATGGATGATGCGATGGTGCCTTTTCACTTTAATCCAGACAAGGTGCGCTGGGAGCTGCACCGGGTTTGGGTTGTAGAAGCAACGGTTGCAGCTGGCAAGCGTCACGTTCTGCCGAAACGCACATTCTATTTTGACGAAGATACCTGGGCGGTATCTATGATTGATGGATATGACGCCGAAGGTAAATTGTGGCGTTCCTCTTATGTTATGCCAACAGTTGAACCGGATTACCCGATCGTCATTGCGGACACAACATTTGTATATGATCTGCAGGCTAAAACCTTCAGTTGTGTGCAGTGCTTTAACGAAGAATATTTTCGAGTTGTGGATGATAAGCCAAATAGCTTCTTTACCGGGGCTTCAATGGGGGCCAGTGGTCTTCGTTAAAACTTCTTAAAGGTCAGTCCCGGTTTTCGTTCGGAAGGCCGGGTTGACTCATTCACGTTTCGGAAATCAGGTAATTTTATGACCAAATATCTACGGAATATCTCACTGATTCTTGGTTTGGCTTTTATCTCAGTGAATGTTTTTTCAGAAGATATGGTTCGTTTGGATCCTCTGAATATGGAGAGCACGAAATCATCACGTGCCCATCATGTATTAATCACCAGTGTGGTGCGGGCAGCCGATCGCTTGGTGGCGTGCGGCGAGCGTGGTGTCGTTATGCTTTCTGATGATTCAGGCCAAAGCTGGCATCAGGCCGACTTTGTCCCTGTGAGTGTCACGCTCACCAAACTGTATTTTGTTGATGCTGACACCGGTTGGGCGATCGGTCATAGCGGTGTGGTGTTGAAGACTGTGGATGGTGGTAAGCACTGGAAAAAGCAGCTAGACGGTTTTCAGGCTGCGCAGATTGAACTTAAGGCAGCTGAAAAGGATAGTGCTAATGACAGTCGCATGCAGGCAGCCCGCTATCTGGTGCAGGATGGTGCCGACAAGCCATTTCTTGGAATACATTTTACCGATGCGTTGCACGGCATCATCGTTGGTGCCTATGGTATCGCGTTTGCAACCCGTGATGGTGGCATGCATTGGGAAAGTTTGATTGGACGTATCGCAGACCCTGCAGGTCGCCATTTGTATGCTGTTGTCCAACAGGAAAATTTCATATACCTCGCCGGTGAGCAGGGAGCCCTGTTTCGTTCCGATGATAACAGCCAGTCATTCTCTTCACTGAATGTGGGCTGGGATGGATCTCTGTTCGGAATTCTGCCGCTAGGTAACAAGAGCCTGATTGCCTATGGCTTGCGTGGTAAAACATTCGCGAGCACGGATCAAGGAGAATCCTGGAAAGCACTCAATCTGCCAGAAACCTCTATAGTCGCTGGTCATATTTTGTCAGATGGAGCGATTGTGCTGGCAGACGAAACCGGTCAGCTGCATTTGAGTAAGGATGCAACATTCTTCAATTCTGTGGGCTTGCCTGCCAATGGACCGATTTCGGCATTTATTGAATCGGCAGACAAACAGCTAATCTTTTCTGGTGCGAACAATCTTTCGCGCCGGTCACTGAAATAAAAATGGAGTATCGTCGTGCATCATGCCCAATCTGAGCACCCGGTTATTCAGGATCTGACCGAATTTAATCATAATTCGGGATCTCGGGTTGAACGTCTGCTATTTAATCATCGACGTATTGTTATCGGAATATGTTTGATCTTGACATTATTGCTGGCTGCGCAGACAACCAACCTGCGATTGGCTGCTTCGTTTGAAAAAATGATTCCGGCTAGTCATCCATATATTGTCAATTATTTTGCAAATCGATCCGAGCTATCTGGCCTTGGTAATGCTGTCAGAATATCTGTCGAAAATACCGGCGGCTCGATCTATGATCGTGAATATCTGGATGTGTTACGTAAAATAAATGATGAGGTATTCCTGACCGAAGGTGTCGAACGCCCTTATATGAAGTCCCTTTGGACTCCATCTACTCGCTGGGTTGCGGTGACCGAGTATGGTCTGGATGGAGGGCCTGTTATTCCTGACGATTATGATGGTTCCCAAAATTCGCTGGAGCAGGTGCGTATCAACATTGAGCGTTCCGGGGAAATCGGCCAGCTGGTGGCTACCAATCTGAGATCAAGTATTGTTTTTGTGCCGCTGCTGGAGCGTGATGATCTTGGCAATAGACTGGATTATCATACGTTGGCAACCCATCTAGAAGAGCTTCGTAGCAAGTATGAGTCGGAAAAAATCCGTATTCATATCACCGGTTTCGCCAAAGTTGTTGGCGATTTGATTGACGGTCTTGTGCAGGTACTCGGATTTTTTGCACTGGCGATCACCATTTGTATTGGTGTGCTGTTTTGGTACACACGTTGCGTCCGCAGTACTCTGCTAGTGGTGCTTTGTTCTCTGATTGCTGTCGTATGGCTATTGGGCCTGTTGCCAGTACTTGGCTATGAACTCGATCCTTATTCCATTCTGGTACCGTTTATGGTTTTTGCTATCGGCATGAGCCACGGCGCCCAGAAAATGAATGGGATCATGCAAGATATTGGTCGTGGTACTCATCGACTGGTTGCGGCTCGATATACCTTTCGGCGTCTGTTCCTGGCGGGGTTGACCGCTCTCGGGGCCGATGCGGTGGGGTTTGCCGTAATGATGGTGATTGATATCCAGATTATTCAGGATTTGGCCATCACCGCCAGTATTGGTGTGGCAACCCTGATTCTCACTAACTTGGTATTACTACCCATTTTACTGTCATATTCGGGGGTTGATCCGAAAGCGGCCCAGCGTAGCTTGCGTTCTGAGCAGTCTGATTTGCAGGATGCTACGCATAAAAAACACCGCTTCTGGGATTTTCTGGATCTCTTCACCCGCCGTAAATACGCGTCTATTGCCTTGTTGGTAAGTATCGGGCTGGGGTGCTTTGGGCTGGTGGTCAGCCAGCAGTTGAAAATTGGGGATCTGGATGCTGGTGCGCCAGAGTTACGCCCGGATTCACGCTACAACCTGGATAACGCCTTCTTGGCGGCCAACTACTCAACCAGCAGTGATATCTTCGTTGTGATGGTGCGTACTCCCCAATACGAGTGCGCCAATTATGGCACTCTGATCAAAGTAGATGCGCTGGAATGGCAGCTGCAGCAACTGACGGGTGTGGAGTCGACCCGGTCTCTGGCCAGCCAGGCCAAGGCCGCTGCGGTAGGGATGAACGAAGGGAGTCTGCTGTGGTATGAAATTCCACGTTCACAGTCGCTAATCAACTCGATTGTTACCCGTGCTTCTCGAGAACTGTTTAACCAGAACTGTGACCTGCTGACGATCTACGCATATCTGAAAGACCATCGCGCCGATACTCTGGAAGAGGTGGTACAGGTGGTAGAAGCCTTTGCCGCAGCCAACAACACCGCTGATGTAACCTTTATGCAGGCCGCTGGCAGTGCCGGGATTGAAGCTGCAACCAATATTGTGGTGCGTAAGGCAAATTCTGAAATGCTGCTGCTGGTATATGCAGCGGTCACCCTGCTGGCTTACATCACCTTTAGATCCTGGCGGGCGGTTATATGTGCAATTATCCCGCTGGCATTGACGTCTGTGTTATGCGAAGCATTGATGGTTTTTCTGGGTATTGGCGTCAAAGTGGCAACCTTACCTGTTATTGCCTTGGGGGTTGGTATTGGTGTGGATTATGCCTTGTATATCCTTTCGGTTACGCTGGCTAATTTGCGGGCGGGTATGACTCTGTCCGAAGCGTATTATCGTTCGTTACTATTTACTGGGAAAGTGGTTGTATTAACCGGGATTACATTGGGGATTGCCGTTTGTACTTGGGTTCTTTCACCTATAAAATTTCAAGCTGATATGGGTATCCTGCTGGCCTTCATGTTTATCTGGAATATGATTGGTGCTCTGATTCTTATTCCATCTCTCGGTCATTTCCTGTTGCGCTCTGAATATAAAGAGATAGCTGATGAAAATAATATGAATATACGGAGTAAAAATACATGTACCAGCACCTGCTAGTGCCTTTGGATCAGTCGCCCCTGGCTATGAGATTGGCGGAATATTCGATCAAATTTGCCAGTGAGATCGGAGCGACGATGACATTTATTACGGTCTGTCAGGACTTTGAAGGCACTGCTGAAGGGGCTCTGCAAAGAACTCTGTCTCCTGATCGTTTTATAGACATAGCACTCCATGAAGCCAAACAGACTCTCCAGGCGGCATTGGATCTCGCTGCCTTGCATGGTGTCAGAGCGGTTACCCAGCTGCGTATAGGTGATGCGCCGTTTGAGGAAATTATTAACGAAGTCCGCAGCAGCGCTTGTGACCTGGTGGTGATGGCTTCTCATGGCCATCATGGATTGGAGCGATTATTGGTTGGCTCACAAACACAAAAGGTGCTCGATTCTGCATCGGTGCCGGTGCTGGTTATGCCGTTGAGATCAAACGGAGAATAAACGTAATGCCTTCTAACGTAATGCTTTCTAAAGGGCGCATCTAAAAATATAGCAAGCGATGAAAGAACAAGGAAAAAAATCGACGAAAAGCGCAGTTTATGAGTAATAAATGAGAATTTCTAGTCGATTTTAAACGCCTTCATTTCAAGCGCAATAATTTATAGATGTACCCTAAAGCTGTTTTTTTAAAGATGGGATAAACAAGATGATAAAAATAAATGTCATGTACCCGGTCACTGAAGGTGCCGGATTCGACCTGGATTATTATTGCAACAAACATATTCCCATGGTGGCCGGACTGCTGGGATCTGCCTGTAAGGGGATTCATGTAGAAAGTGGTCTTTGTGGGGGGGAGCCGGGTCGTCCGGCACGATTTGAAGTGATGACCGGAATTCTGTTTGAGCGTTTAGCAGACTACGAAAGCAGTTTTGCGGCGGCGGCGGGTGTATTGATGGCCGATATTCCCAACTTTACGACCATTCAGCCCTGGGTCGAAGTGACCGATGTGTGTATTGATCAGAGGGAGAGTGAATGAAAATTCTGGTATGCATAAAGCGGGTTGTGGATCACAACGTTAAAGTTCGGGTCAAGGCTGATAGTAGTGGCGTGGATTTGACCAATGTCAAAATGGCCATTAATCCCTTTTGTGAAATTGCCGTCGAAGAGGCTGTCCGCTTGAAAGAAGCAGGTATCGCCTCTGAAGTTGTGGTTGTCTCTGTTGGGCCTGATGTGGTGCAAGAACAGTTGCGCCTGGCGCTGGCGCTGGGCGCTGATCGTGGCATTCAGGTGAACACCGATGCCGTTGCCGAGCCTCTTAATATTGCCAAGCTGTTGGCTGCTCTGATGAAGAGCGAAGAGCCGGGGCTGGTCATTCTGGGTAAGCAGTCCATTGATGCAGATAACAATCAGACAGGTCAGATGTTGGCGGCTTTGACTGGACGCCCTCAGGGAACTTTTGCGTCCGTTGTTAAGGTGAATGGCAGCAAAGTTCAGGTAACTCGGGAAATAGATGGTGGCCTGCGCACAGTTGAGTTGGCATTGCCCGCCGTTGTAACTACCGATTTACGCCTGAATGAACCGCGTTATGCAAAATTGCCTGATGTTATGAGGGCTAAGAAAAAATCGATGGCGGTGGTGACTCCGGAAGAGTTAGGCGTTGAGCTGAAGCAGCATGCACTGGTCTTGAGCGTGGATTCACCCGAAGCGCGTCAGGCGGGTATCAAGGTGGCCAGTGTGGATGAACTCGTGGATAAACTGAAAAATGAAGCCAAGGTGATTTGAGGGTACGGTAATGACAATTCTTTTAATCGCAGAACACGATAACAAAACCCTTAATACAAGTACTCTGAATGTCGTCACCGCAGCACGTCGTATCGGTAATGGTATCACCATGCTGATAGCAGGTAATGATTGTGCAGCAGTGGCGGAGCAGGCTGCCAGTATTCCATGTATTGATCGGGTTTTACTGGTCAACGACGCCGCTTATGACAAATTATTACCGGAAAAACTATCGGCCTTGATTATCGAATTGGCAGAAGGGCATGAACACATTCTGGCGGCCGCCAGCAGCATGGGTAAAGACGTAATGCCTCGAGTGGCAGCCTTGCTCGATGTTGGCCAAATATCTGAAATTATTGCGGTGGATGCCGAGGATACTTTTCAGCGCCCGATTTATGCGGGTAATGCCATTGCGATGGTGCAGTCTCTTGATCCGATTAAAGTGATCACGGTGCGTACTTCTGCTTTTGATAAGGCAGCATCAACAGGTGGTTGTGCCGTCATTGATAGTATCGACACACACTGTGATGACCAGACTAGCGTCTTCATTGATGAGGTTCTGGTTCAATCTGAACGCCCAGAGCTGGCGGCTGCCAGCGTGATCGTCTCGGGTGGCAGAGGTATGGGGAATGGTCGTAATTTCGAATTACTGGAAGCCGTGGCAGATCGTCTTAATGGAGCGATTGGCGCATCTCGTGCAGCAGTTGATGCCGGTTTTGTCAGTAATGATTTGCAGGTTGGCCAAACTGGGAAAATTGTGGCTCCTGATCTGTATGTTGCGGTGGGGATTTCCGGTGCGATTCAGCACTTGGCAGGTATGAAGGGTTCCAAAGTGATTGTCGCCATCAATAAAGATCCGGATGCGCCGATCTTTCAGGTCGCGGATTATGGTTTGGTAATGGACTTGTTTGATGCATTACCTGAATTGGCACGCAAGCTTTGAGAAAGCGTAGAGGAGTGGGAAATACCGATGCGTGAAGTGATGGAGTTTGACGTTGTCATTGTTGGTGGTGGCCCTTCTGGGTTATCCGCTGCATGTCGCTTGGCTCAGCAGGCTCAGGCAGGAGGAAAGACTCTGACGATTTGCGTCGTTGAAAAGGGGTCTGAAATAGGCGCTCATATTTTGTCTGGAGCGATTCTCGAACCCCGCGCATTGGACGAGTTGTTTCCCGACTGGCAGGCACGGGGAGCACCACTCAATACTCCAGTGACCAAAGATGACGTCTATCTGCTTCACAGCGAGCGTGGCACAGTGAAAGTTCCCAGCCGTATGGTGCCTGTGACCATGCACAATACGGGTAACTACATTATCAGTCTTGGAAATCTGTGTCGTTGGCTGGCGGAGCAGGCAGAACAGCTGGGGGTTGAAATTTATCCGGGTTTTGCAGCCACGGAAGTTTTGTTTAACGACGATGGCAGTGTTAAAGGTATTGCCACTGGCGATATGGGAGTAACGGCCAAGGGTGAGCAGGGGCCAGCCTACACTCCAGGTATTGAACTGAGCGCTCGTTATACCTTGTTTGCTGAAGGCTGTCGGGGGCACTTGGGTAAACAACTGATTGAACGCTTTCAGCTGGATACTGACGCCGATGTTCAACACTACGGCATTGGTCTTAAGGAGCTTTGGGATATTAATCCTGATCTGCATCGGCCTGGGCTGGTGGTTCACGGTACTGGCTGGCCATTGAGTGGTGATACCACTGGGGGTTTTTTTTGTTATCACCTCGAAAACAACCAAGTGGTTGTTGGGTTAATTGTTGACCTGAACTACAGCAACCCTTGGGTCAGTCCATTTGATGAGTTACAGCGTCTCAAGCACCACCCTGCATTGTCGCAATATCTACAGGGAGGGACTCGGGTATCTTACGGTGCTCGGGCGATTACCAAGGGTGGATTCAATTCGTTGCCGAAGATGAATTTTCCTGGCGGTTTACTGATTGGCTGTGACGCAGGCACTCTAAACTTCAGTAAAATTAAGGGCACTCATACCGCGATGAAGTCAGGAATGTTGGCAGCTGAGACGATCTTTACAGCACTGCAAAACGACAGTCAGGGCGGGGAAGATCTGACTGATTTTGCAGATCGATTCAAGAGTAGCTGGCTTTATGACGAATTGTTTCAGTCTCGTAGCTTTGGCTCTGCTATGCATAAGTTTGGCCCCCTGCTGGGTGGTGCTTTTAATCTGCTGGATCAGAACCTGTTCAAGGGAGCTTTGCCGTTTACTCTACATGATCGCAAACCGGACTTTAGTTGCCTCAAACTGGCTGCTCAGAGTCCTGGGATTGCCTATCCTAAGCCGGATAACAAGCTGAGCTTTGATAAACTGTCCTCTGTGTTTGTTTCCAACACAAATCATGCCGAAGACCAGGCGTGTCATTTGGTGATTAAAGACCCATCAATACCGATTGATAGCAACCTGCCCATGTATGCAGAACCTGCGCAGCGTTATTGTCCAGCAGGTGTGTATGAGGTGGTCGATGACGTTGGCGGTCAGCGGTTGCAGATTAATTCCCAAAACTGCTTACATTGCAAAACGTGTGACATTAAAGACCCCGCTCAGAACATTACGTGGGTAGCACCGGAAGGTGGCGGTGGACCAAATTACCCTAATATGTAATTCCTGGTATATCGGAAAAACGGGATCGATCTTTCAAATTTCTTTCTGCTATGGTCGGTTTTATTTATATAACGGATATCAGGGATTTTCTTTCTGTATTTAGAATGCAATATTTTGTTTTAGCGGGAACGATCGGATATGCCTTTGTTTATCGACAGCATTTGTCGGCCAACCCGGAATGCTATCCTGCACTATTCCTTATGAGGTCAAAAACTGATGTGAGAATGTTTTTCATGTCAATGTTTTTCTGAATAAAAAATATAAATATATGGCTGAAAAAAAACCGAATTTCGGGCATCGGCTGGAAGCAAGAATAACAACTGGAGAGAACTGTAATGTTCAATAGACGCTATGAACTGGGGTTGGTAGCCTTGCTGTTCGTCGCTTGGGGAACGGTATTCCTTGATCGTATGACGCTGTCATTTTTGGCGCCCTACATTAAACCGGATCTGGGACTGGATGACGCCCAGATTGGCAAGCTGAACTCGGTGCTGGCATTGGGCTGGGCTGCTTCTACTTTTTTATTCGGTGCCTTATCAGACAAGATTGGCCGCAAGCCGGTATTGATTCCGTCGCTGATTGCCGCCGCCGGTCTGACAGCCGCTTCCGGTATGGTTGAAACCTACGAATCTCTGTTGATTGTCCGAGGTTTGTTGGGGGTTGCCGAAGGCCCGATTCTGGCCACCATGTCGGCTCTGATCAGTGAATCATCATCTGATCGTACTCGCAGCAATAACATCGCCATTGTACTTAGTGCAGGTACTATTATTGGCCTTGCCATCGCCCCGGTACTGGTTACCCAGGTGGCGTCCACTTACGACTGGCACGTGGCATTTTACCTGGCTGGTGCTCCTGTGTTAATTGTTGCTGCTCTGATGGCCTTCTTTGTGGTGGAACCTCGCAAGCAGGGGGCTTACCACCATCATCACGAACCGACCCTGAAAGATTTCCGCAATGTCCTGATGACACGCAATATTTGGATCTGCTCAATTGCCGGTTCCTGCTTCCTGAGCTGGTTGTATCTGTTCAATTCGTTTGGACCTCTGTACATCACGGAAGTACAGCAGCAGGATCCCCGCACTGCCGGTATGGTGATGGGCATGAGTGGAGCAGGTGGTGTGGTAACCGGCTTTATTCTGGTTTGGGCGTCCGGCATTGTCGGTCGCAAGGCAGCGGCTCTGATGATGGCCATTGCCGCGATCTTTACACCGCTGACGCTGATGGTGGTTCCGCTGTACGATACTGTCTGGTTGCTGGCATTGCTCGTATTTATCACTAACTGTAGCCTTGGTATTACGACGCTGGTGATAGTGGTTGCTGCGTCAGAGAGTGTGCCTCGCGCCACAGCTGCGGCCGCCATTGGCATGACCTCCATGTTCGCCGAGATTATTGGCGCGACCATCATGCCTTCGGTGGGTGGTCAAATGGCCAACTCGTTTGGTCTGGAAGCACCACTGTATATGGCCTCTGCCAGTGCTGCGGTGATGGCTGTTGTTATCCTGTTTCTGAAATTCAGCCGGGATAAGGAGTCGCAGCCAGTGGCGAATACCACGATAGCGTGATACTGACTCTGGTTTATTAGCAACTCGTTGAGCAAGTGGATCAGAGCCCTGCAAGGGTTCCCAAATTATTCCAACTCGGTGTTGGCGTTTTTTGGCGTAACCCCGTTATGCCTGCACATCGGCTTTGTCATTTGAAACCATTCGGAAACCGAGAGTGGGCACCGAGTTGTTCGAAGTGCCCTTAAAACAATAAAAAGGAATATATCATGTCCATGTTAAATTCACCTTCCATGTTGATCAATGGCCGACTGGTTCGTCATGAACAGATGATGGATGTTATTAACCCAGCGAATGAACGAGTTATTTGTCAGGTACCGTTTGCCACGAGCACAGATGCCATCCAGGCGATTGCAGCCGCCAAGGCTGCATATCCGCAATGGCGTAATGTCAGTCTGGAAGTGCGTAAGAACGTATTACTGAATATCGCGGATATTATCGAACAGAACAGTCAGGAACTGCGTCAGTTAATTACCTTGGAACAAGGCAAACCATTGGCTGGTTCTGATATGGAGTTGATGATGAGTGCAACGGTGTTGCGTTATTTCGCATCACTGAAACTGGCGCCTGAAGTTATTCGCAACGATGATAGCCAGCGAGTGGAGTTGCACCGCCGCCCTTTGGGGATTGTTGCTGCCATTATTCCCTGGAACTTCCCGGTGCTGATGGCGGTATACAAATTGGCTCCGGCGCTGTTGGCAGGCAATACCTTGGTGATTAAGCCCAGCCCGACGACACCGCTGGCTACTTTGCGTTTGGGTGAGTTGCTCCAGTCTGTTGTGCCGGCTGGCGTGATCAACGTTCTGGCAGACCGTGGCGATATTGGCCCACTGCTTAGTCAGAGTACGGATGTTGCCAAGATCTCTTTCACTGGTTCAACCCAGACTGGGCGTCAGGTTATGGCTTCCTCCGCGCACAATCTCAAGCGTCTGACGTTGGAGTTGGGTGGTAATGATGCGGCCATCGTATTGGATGACGTTAACGTTGAACAGGTCGCCGAGCAAATATTTGATATGGCCTTTATTAACTCCGGACAGGTATGCATGTCTATCAAGCGTATCTATGTACAGGAAGGAGTGTATGACGCGATGTGTGCAGCACTGGCCAAGCGGGTGGCGGACAGTGTGACCGGGGATGGTATGGATCCGGCGACCCAGTTTGGTCCGGTACAGAATCGCAAGCAGTTTGACGATATTCGCAATGTTCTGTCTCTGGTGCCGCAGTATGGGCGCATTCTGGCTGGAGGAAAAATCCGCACACCTGGCTTTTTTATCGAGCCGACATTGGTTTGTGATACTGACGAAACCAGCCCGATTGCTAACGAAGAAATATTTGGCCCGGTGCGTTCGATCATGAAATTCAATACCATCGATGAGGCTGTCAGCCGTGCCAATAATAGCCAGTATGGGCTGGGTGGTTCGGTCTGGTCATCTGACGTCGAAAAAGCTGCCGCCATTGCTGGTCGCCTGGAGTGTGGCATTAGCTGGGTTAATCAACATTTTGCCATGGCTCCAGACGTACCATTTGGTGGTGTCAAACAATCCGGTATGGGGGTTGAGTTTTCTGAACACGGACTGGATGAATACACCAGTATCCAATCTTTAGTGGTTGCCAAATAAAGGTTCATCGCACTTTTAGTGTGGCGATAACGGCAGTAAAATCGGTGGTGTTTGCCTTCGCCAAAAAATAACCGACTACTGCCGCTCTATGGTCGTTAATCCCTAGATTCCCGCATATTGGGTGTAATAGGCTCTGAGCTCTCTCACAAACAGTCAGGTATCGCATGGGAATCAGATTCAGGCACTGCCCACTCAATTTTTCCACTGATCTGGCGGGTGATCGTTTGGCCTTGTTGTCCTGGTATTAGTCGGTGGTAAGGATTTCTATTCGACAAAACGCTAGGGGGCGTTCTCAATTATTTGACCCTGGCCTTTCGGGCTGAGGGCAGTTGACTCCAGAACGATGTTATTCGTTACTTATTGAACTCGCTAAACTGCGTTCCTCATGCCTTGTTCTGAAACCAACGCTCTCAGCAGGTAACGCCCAAGGATTACCCACCATCGTGTGCGGTAATCCGTAAGCGCCCTCAGGATAGTGTCCACTTGTATTTTAGTGGACACTTTGCGGACACGGACGGAGCCGGTTTGTACGGACGCCCTCCGAGGCTGTCCAAAAGCCGGTCCGCTGACCGTTATTCTTCCACGTAGTTAATAATCGACAATAATTGCAACGGCACTTCGACCAGTTTCTCCGGGCCGTGTGGCGTTTCGGCATCAAAGGTCAGGCTGTCGCCCGGGCCCATTTCATACAGGTGGTTGCCGTGGCGGTAAATCAGGCTGCCTTTCAGCATGTAGATAAATTCTTCGCCGGGGTGCGAAAAGGTCGGAAAGACTTCCGACAGATCGTCCATGGTGATCAGGAAGGGTTCAAAATTGCGTTTGCCGCCGCGTTGGTAAGTCAGTAGCTGGTAGGTATGGCCCTTGTCGGTGCCTCTGCGGACGACTTCCAGTCCTGCTCCCGACGGGGTGAAGTGGGCTCCGCCATCCGGGCGGTCGTAGTCGCTGAACAGTTTCGAAATAGGCAGGCCAATGGCGGTACAAAGGCGACTGAGGGTTTCGAGACTGGTGGAGACCTGGGCGTTCTCTATTTTGCTGACCATGCCCTGGCTGATGCCGGAAATTCGCGCCACATCGGTGATTTTTAATCCTTCTTCCAATCTGGCCTTTTTGACCTTCATGGCAATGTACTGGTCCAGATTAAAACGGGTGTCGTTTCCTTCCATATCTGAAAGCTCCACTAATACCTGATTTGCCCTTCTGTAGTGCGATTGTGTGAATGGATGCATTTCAATGGTGCCAAAAAACAGTCATTCAAGCATTGCAGCAGGTGCAAGAGGGTTTCTTTGAGGGAAAATTTATTGACTCACTATAGGTAAATCGGGGCTTTCGGTTCAATATGAAAAAAATATTCCCTCAAGGAAAGTGCTGGCACAGGGGTTGCATTCACTTAAAGAAATTAATTTTCCTAAAGAGAAACAAAGGTTCGGCGAAAAGCTGACCCAGGAATCAGGAGCAAGTGTATGTCGTCCACGACCCCATCCGCCGCCGAAATCGAAGCTTTTATGTCGGAAAATGATATTCGGTATGTGCTGGCGCAGTTTGTTGATATTCACGGTGTGGCCAAGACCAAGTCAGTGCCAGCCAATTGTCTTATGGATGTTGTTGAAAAGGGTGCCGGGTTTGCCGGGTTTGCGGTCTGGGGTATGGGGATGGAGCCACACGGCCCGGATTTCCTCGCCCGTGGTGATCTGGCCAGTCTGACGACGGTGCCTTGGCAGCCAGGTTATGCCCGCATTGCCTGTGACGGTTACGTCAATAATCAGCCACACCCATACGACAGTCGCGTGGTGTTAAAAAACCAGCTCAAGCGCTTGGACGACAAGGGCTGGACATTAAACACCGGTCTTGAACCTGAGTTCTCGCTGTTCAAACGTAACGCCGATGGCACATTGGGGCCGGTTGATGATACCGACAACCTGGACAAGCCTTGCTACGACTACAAGGGACTGTCGCGCTCGCGTGAGTTTCTCGAAACACTGGTCGAAAGCCTGCAACAAGTCGGCATGGACGTGTATCAGATCGACCATGAAGACGCCAACGGCCAGTTCGAAATCAACTACACCTACAGCGATGCCCTGACCTCTGCCGACCGTTTCACCCTGGTGCGTATGGCCGCAGGTGAAATTGCCAACGACCTTGGCATGGTGTGCTCCTTTATGCCCAAGCCCGCGTCGGATCGTACCGGTAACGGTATGCACTTCCATCTGTCGATTTGCGATGAGAGTGGCAAGAACCTGTTTGGCGATGACAGTGACAAGCAGGGTATGGGGTTGTCGAAAATGGCTTACCACTTCACCGCCGGTCTGCTGCTGCATGCCAAGGCGTTGTGTGCCATCGCCGCGCCAACGGTGAACTCCTACAAGCGACTGGTGGTAGGTGGATCAGCCTCTGGCGCGACCTGGGCACCGGCCTATATCTGCTACGGCGACAACAACCGTTCTGCCATGGTGCGCGTACCTTACGGACGACTGGAATTCCGCCTGCCAGACTCAGGTTGTAACCCTTATCTGGTGCACGCGGCACTGATTGCTGCCGGTATGGACGGCATTGAGCGTGAGCTGGAAGCCGGTGATCCGATGAATATCAATCTGTACGCACTGAGCCAGCAAGAACGCGAAGAGCAAGGCATTGAGATTCTGCCGCAAACCCTGGGTGAAGCCATTGCTGAGCTGGAAAAAGACACCGTGCTGACCGACGCCATTGGCAAGGAAGTGATGGGTGAATTTATCAAGCTCAAAAAAGACGAGTGGATTGATTACTGCCGTCATGTGAGTGATTGGGAAGTGAAACGCTACGGCGAATTTTTCTGAGCTGTGCCAAGTAACCTGTAACTGGCTGCCACGCTCCGGCGTGGTCGCCCTGCGGTTTGCATTCCCAGGCGCGAGCATGGGAATGAGAAACAAACATTTAAATACTGAATTCACTGCTTTTGCCCCGGCAAAAGCGGAACGGTTTCGCTCGGTCTGAAGCAGGCATAGCGAAGTGTGTAATGAATATACGACTGTGAAAAAACGAGGATAACGCGATGTGTGGAATCGTAGGTCTGTACCTGAAAAATCCGGCGCTGGAGAGCCAGCTCGGTGCCCTGTTTGAACCGATGCTGATCGCGATGACCGATCGCGGCCCGGACAGCGCCGGGTTTGCCATTTACGGTGATGAAGTTGCCGATGGCACCAAGCTGACCCTGCGTCACGAGCATCTGAATTACGACTGGGAAGCGCTGGCAGAAGCGGCTCGTGCTGAGCTTAATGCCGAGGTCAGCTGGTTTCAGAATGCCACCGTTGCCGTGTTTAAAATGCACACCGATGCCGCCACCGCCACGGCGTATGTCCAGGAAAAAGCACCTGAAGTGCTGATTCTCAGCGCCGGTCACTCGATCGAGATTCTGAAAGAAGTGGGTCTGCCGGAAGTGATTTCCGAAAACTTCAATCTCAAGGGTATGAAGGGCACACACATCATTGGCCACACCCGCATGGCCACCGAGTCTGCCGTGACCATGGCCGGTTCGCACCCGTTCTCGACCGGCGAAGATTTGTGTCTGGTGCACAACGGCTCGCTGTCGAATCACAACCGTCTGCGGCTGGAACTGAAACGCCAGGGCATCCGCTTCGAGACCGAAAACGACTCCGAAGTCGCTGCCGGTTACCTGGCTCGTCGTCTGCAGCTGGGCGATACCCTCAATCAGGCGCTGGAAAATGCGATGAAGGACCTCGACGGTTTCTTTACCTTCACCATTGGCACCCGGAACGGTTTTGCCGTGGTGCGCGACCCCATTGCCTGCAAGCCGGCGGTACTGGCTGAGACCGACGACTACGTCGCCATGGCTTCCGAATACCAGGCGCTGACCACCTTGCCCGGTATCGAGAATGCCAACGTGTGGGAGCCGGAAGCGGCCAAAATCTATGTCTGGGAACGTGCCTGAGCACGCGAGCTGCCAAGGGCTAATACGAGGAACATCACATGAAAACATTTGATCTGGCCACCACCTCGCTGCGCGATATTAATCAGACGCTGCACGATCAGGCGGCGGAATGCACCGAACGCGAATGGAAAATCACTGGCGCCAAGGGCGACCACAATCTGGTCTGTGGTCTCGACCAGGCGCTGAGTGTCGATATTGAAGGTCATGCCGGTTACTACTGTGCCGGTATGAACAAGAAAGCCCACGTCGTGGTACACGGTAATGTCGGGCAGGGCGTGGCTGAAAACATGATGTCCGGCTCCGTCCGCGTCAAGGGCGAAGCCTCACAATCGGCCGGAGCCACCGCTCACGGCGGCATGCTGGTGATCGAAGGTAACGCCGGTGCCCGTTGTGGTATTTCCATGAAAGGGGTGGAAATTGTGGTCAAGGGCAATGTTGGCCATATGAGCTGTTTTATGGGCCAGGCGGGTGCTTTGGTGGTGTGTGGTGATGCCGGTGAAGCGCTGGGTGATTCGCTCTACGAAACCCGGATTTTCGTCAAGGGTACGGTTGCCTCGCTGGGTGCTGACTGCATCGAAAAAGAAATGCGTCAGGAACATCTCGACTACCTGACCGAGCTGCTGAACCGCGCCGGGGTTGATGAAGACCCGGCCAGCTTCAAGCGCTACGGCTCTGCCCGTCAGCTGTATAACTTCAAAGTAGACAACATTTCAGCCTACTAGGCCCGCAGCCAGGAGATAGTGATATGAGCGAAAAAGATCTGAATGTGAACCCTGGCCTGCGTGAGTCCGCGACCTTTGACGCGTTGACTATGCAGGAAATCCGCCGCGCCGCCGAAACCGGTATCTACGATATCCGTGGTTTTGGTGCCAAGCGTAAATTGCCGCACTTCGACGACCTGCTGTTCCTTGGGGCCAGTATGTCCCGCTACCCGCTGGAAGGTTACCGCGAGAAGTGCAACACCCAGGTCACGCTGGGCACCCGTTACGCCAAAAAACCGATCGTCATCGAGACGCCGGTCACGATTGCCGGTATGAGCTTTGGTGCTTTGTCCGCCAATGCCAAAGAAGCGCTGGGACGGGGTGCCTCTGAAGTCGGCACCACGACGACAACCGGTGACGGCGGTATGACACCGGAAGAGCGAGGCCAGTCCACCAAACTGGTGTATCAGTACCTGCCTTCCCGTTACGGCATGAACCCGGACGACCTGCGCAAGGCCGATGCCATCGAAGTGGTACTGGGTCAGGGTGCCAAGCCGGGCGGCGGTGGCATGTTGCTGGGTCAGAAGATTACTGATCGGGTGGCGAAAATGCGCACCTTGCCGATGGGCGTCGATCAACGTTCTGCCTGTCGTCACCCGGACTGGACTGGCCCGGACGATCTCGCCATCAAGATTCTGGAACTGCGTGAGATTACCGACTGGCAGGTGCCGATCTACATTAAAGTGGGTGCGACCCGTACCTACTATGACGTCAAACTGGCGGTTAAAGCCGGTGCCGATGTGATCGTCGTCGACGGTATGCAAGGCGGTACCGCTGCGACTCAGGAAGTGTTTATCGAACACGTGGGTATACCAACCATGGCCGCGATTCCACAAGCCGTACAGGCGTTGCAGGAAATGGGCATGCACCGCAAGGTACAGCTGATCGTCTCGGGTGGTATCCGCAACGGTGCCGACGTCGCCAAGTGCATGGCACTGGGTGCCGACGCGGTAGCGATTGGTACTGCTGCTCTGATTGCGCTGGGTTGTAACCATCCAAAGTGGGATGCCGAGTTCAAGAAAATCGGTTCCGCTGCCGGATATTACGACGATTACCACGAAGGCAAGGATCCGGCGGGTATCTCGACTCAAGACCCGGAACTGAGCAAACGCCTCGACCCAGTTAGCGCTGGCCACCGCCTGGCCAACTACCTGCGGGTACTGACCATGGAAGCCCAGACGCTGGCACGCGCCTGTGGCAAGAGTGATCTGCGTAACCTGGAACCGGAAGATCTGGTCGCCCTGACGGTGGAATCTGCCGCCATGGCCCGAGTGCCGCTGGCAGGTACCAGCTGGATTCCGGGTCAGGGTGGCTATTGACGGCCGTGTCTGGCAGCGGAAATCTGACGTCGGGCGCGACGACCAGACTGGCTCCCACGCTCTTGCGTGGTAGCCGGGTGCCCTTTGTCTTCCCACGCAGGAACAGGGGAACGAGGTGAACCTTGCGGCTAGCCAGCCGGGTTAACCGCACGAGCGAGCTTGTCGTGCCGAGACACCGCCGAACCCTGCATGCCAGCGGGTGAGTGTGAACACAACAACTGAATTGATCAGCGAAGCGACTGACTTCGCAGGCTTTGTGCGGCTTGAAACTCCATATAAGCCAACTGATACAAGCCAACAGGGGAACAGAACCATGCCTCATGACAACGAAAAAATTGAATACGTATTAAAAACCACCTGCCCGGCGGGCAGTGGCATTGTGGCGGCGGTCGCCAGCTTCTTGTCGGAGAAAGGCTGCTACATCAGCGAGCAGTCCCAGTTTGATGACCAGGACAGCGGCAACTTCTTTATGCGTACCCGCTTTCATTTTGAAGCCGGAGACCAGTACGCGGCAGTCACCACAGGTTTCACCGACGTGGCCGAACGTTTCGGGATGAGCTGGAGCCTCAACAACGCCTGCGCGCCGATCAAGACCCTGATCATGGTATCAAAGGCGGATCACTGCCTCAGTGACCTGCTGTATCGCAAGAACAAGGGTGAACTGAACATGGAAATCACTGCTGTGGTCTCCAACCATCAGGATCTGCGGCCCATGGCCGAACGCGAAGGCATCCGCTTTATCCACCTGCCGGTCAATAAAGAGAACAAGCCGCAGCAAGAGCAAGCGCTGATCGACATCGTCAAGGAAACCGGCACCGAGCTGGTGGTACTTGCCCGTTATATGCAGATTTTGTCGAACACCCTGTGTGCCGAGCTGGCGGGCAAGGCGATCAATATTCACCACTCGTTCCTGCCAGGTTTCAAAGGTGCCCGGCCGTATTACCAGGCCTATGACCGTGGCGTGAAGCTGATTGGTGCCACCGCCCACTATGTGACCTCGGATCTGGATGAAGGCCCGATCATCGAGCAATCGGTGCAGCCAGTGGATCACACCATGGGGCCAGAAAAACTCACCGCTGCCGGTCGCGATACCGAAACCGTGGCACTGGCGCGGGCTGTCAAACTGCACACCGAACATCGTGTGTTTGTTGATGGCAACAAAACCGTCGTTTTCAAATAGGTGCACACCATGGCCATTCGAATCGACGGAAAAGTTATCTCAGCCCAAGTGCTGGACGGGGTCGCTAGCGATGCGGCCGCCTTTCTTGATAGCTATGGTATCAAGCCCGGATTGGCAGTGGTGCTGGTGGGTGAAGACCCGGCCAGCCAGGTGTACGTGCGCAACAAGATTGCCCGCGCTACGGAGTCCGGCCTCAACTCCATTGAGCATCGTCTGCCGATGGATACGACCCAGGATACCCTCAACCAGCTGGTGGCCGACCTCAATGCCGACCCAGCGGTGCACGGCATTCTGGTGCAATTACCATTGCCTGCACATCTGGACGAAGAGCAGATTATTGCCGCGATCAGCCCGGAAAAGGACGTTGACGGTTTTCATCCGGTCAATGTCGGCGCGCTCAGCGTCGGCAAGGAATCGTTGGTTCCCTGCACCCCACAAGGGTGCATGATCATGCTGGAACAGGTGTTAGGTGATTTATCCGGTAAACACGCCGTGGTGGTGGGGCGTTCCAATATTGTCGGCAAGCCCATGGCAGCGTTGTTATTGCAGGCTAACTGCAGCGTGACGATCGTTCATTCCCGTACCCCGAATCCGCAGGCACTGGCACAGCAGGGCGATATTCTGGTCGCCGCCGTTGGCCGCCCGGAAATGATCGGCGCGGACTGGATCAAGCCCGGCGCGACGGTGATCGATGTCGGTATCAACGTCATTGAACGCGTTGGCCCCTCTGGTGGTACGCAGCGCAAGCTGGTCGGGGATGTTGATTACGCAGCCGTGGAGCCAGTGGCCTACGCCATTACGCCGGTTCCTGGTGGTGTTGGCCCGATGACCATTGCCTGTCTGATGAAAAACACACTGGTTGCTGCAAGACGCTTGCAGCAGATGTCCGGCGTCTGACGATCAACAAGGAGCAAGGCCATGCCTTTTGCACTTCTGAAATACGGGCTGAAAAACGATTATCCGTTTGAACAAGACGCCGATCTGCCAGCACCGACCGCTCTCAAACGTCGCTACGACGTGGTGATTATCGGTGCTGGCGGGCATGGTGTGGCCACTGCGTACTACTTGGCCAAGTACCACGGCATCACCAATGTCGCGGTACTGGAAAAAGGCTACCTTGGCGGCGGTAATACCGCTCGTAACACCGCCGTGATTCGCTCCAACTACCTCACCTCGGAAGGGGTGAAGTTCTACAGCGAGTCGGTGAAGTTATTTCAGCGACTGTCGAACGAATTTGACTTCAACATCATGTATTCCAAACGTGGTCAGCTGACCCTGGCCCATACGGATGCCGCCATTCGTGGCTTTCGTCAACGCACCGAAGTAAACAAGCACTTCGGTGGCAAAACCGAATTGATCGACCCACAGCAAATCCGTGAGCTGGTGCCGACCTTGAACATGAATCCGGGTCACCAGCCGGTACTGGCGGGTTTGTGGCATATGGATGGCGCGACGGCGCGTCACGATGCCGTGGCCTGGGGATATGCCAAAGGCGCGACCCAGCGTGGTGTGGAATTACATCAGCTGACTGAAGTGACCGGCGTGGTGGTGGAAGACGGCAAAGTGACCGCTGTCAAAGCCAAACAAGGCAGCGCAGAACACACCATTGAATGCGGCTGTGCGGTACAGGCGGTGTCTGGCCACAGCTCGCTGCTGGCGGAAAAAGCCGGTTTCAAGCTGCCGATTGTGTCTTATCCGCTGCAAGCGATGGTGACTCAACCGGTGAAGCCGTTCCTTGACCCTCTGGTGAGTTCCCCTGCGTTCCACTGTTACGTACAACAAACTGGCCGTGGTGAACTGGTGTTTGGTGGCGGCTCCGACCCGTACCCGCTCTATAACACCCGTTCCAGTCTGGAGTTAAAAGAACAATTGCTGGCACACGCAGTCGAGCTGTTCCCCTTTATGGCCAACCTCAAATTGATGCGCCAGTGGACCGGTCTCACCGACATGACCTCCGACTACAGCCCGATTATGGGATTGAGTCCGGTAAAGAACTATTACCTCGATGCCGGTTGGGGAACCTGGGGCTTTAAGTCTACCCCGATTTGCGGTCAGGCCATGGCCGAACTGGTTGCCAGCGGCGGCAAGGTGCCAGAGCTGATCAAACCTTTCGGCGTGGAGCGATTCAGCGAATTCCGTCAGGTGAATGAAATGGGTGCCACTGCGGCATCCCATTGATGGGCAACGTCGGCCACAACACAGTATTAATCGGCGTCAGACGTCTGAGATCAGACGTTCGGCAACCGTTCGCCAAGATAGGTGAGATATGAAAATCATGCCCTGCCCGTTAAACGGGCCACGCAATATCAGCGAATTTGTTTATGGCGGTGACGTTTCTCCACTGCCAAGCGTTGAATCTGCCCCCGACAAAGCCTGGGCAGAACACACCTTTTACGCCTACAACGGCACGGGTGTGGCCCGCGAATGGTGGTACCACACACCATCGGGTTACTGGTTTGTCGCCGAGCGCCATCGTGTAAGCGATGACATTTTACGTACTTATGATCCATCCGAATTACCATCGGATGAGTCAACGCCTGACGGGGAGACTTGCTGATGAATTCCGTTGCATCTACACCATCGACTACCCTCTCTCAGAGACTGGCAGCGCCGATGGGCCTGCTGCTGGATCGCAGCCAGACTGTGCAGTTCCGTTTTGAAGGCCAGAGTGTGACCGGCTACAAGGGCGATACCATTGGCAGTGCCTTGCTGGCTAATAACTATTGGTTGTGGTCGCGGTCGTTCAAATACCACCGTGCCCGAGGCCCGCTGACGATGTCGGCGCACGATGCCAACAGCCTGGTACAGATCCAGGGTGAACCCAATGTGCTGGCAGACAAAATGGTCGCCATCGATGGTCTGGAGGTAACCGGCCAGAACGTCAACGGCACGCTGGCCAAAGACAAGGACGCCATTCTCGGGCATTTTGGCCGCTTTATGCCAGTGGGCTTTTACTATCGGGCGTTCTACAAGCCGAAAGGCATCTGGGACTGGTGGGAAAAACAGATTCGTGAAAAAGCCGGTCTGGGTATCGCCGATCTGGATTTCAAACCGGAATACTACGACAAGGCCTATCGCTTCCATGATCTGGTGGTGGTGGGTTCCGGCCCGGCTGGCCTGACAGCGGCACTGACTGCCGCTGCCGCCGGGGTGGACGTGTTGCTACTGGAAGAACAACCGGTGCTGGGTGGTTCGTTGAGTTATGCCGACTTCAGTGATCTGGACGATCCCGAAGCCCTGCGTCAGCAACTGGTTAACCAGGTAGAACAGCACCCTAATATCACCGTGATGACTGACTCGATCTGCAACGCCTGGTTTGTCGATAACTGGTTACCGGTTCTGCATGGCAAGCGGCTGTACAAGATCCGGGCACAAGAATGCATCATGGCCACCGGCAGTTACGAGCAACACGTGGTGTTCCGTGGTAACGACCTGCCCGGTGTGGTGATGTGCAGCGCTGCCATGCGCATGATGAAACTCTACGCCATCAAACCTGGCCAGAGTGCCGTGGTCTTGACCGGTAACGACGATGGCTACCTGACCGCTCTGGCGCTGGCCGCACAAGGGGTGGAGGTAAAAGCGCTGGTGGATATGCGTGGTGGCGTGGATGACCCCATGGGCACCGAATCCAGCGAGACCAAAAACCTGATCTTCCGCGCCCAGCAGGCCGGTATCGCGCTGCGTTTTGGCCAGACGCTTTACGAAGCTTTTGGCCAGGATCACGTTGAAGCGGTAGAAATCCGGGCGATTCGTGGTCGTGGACGAGTCGCGCCAGAAGGCGACCTGTTGCGCTGTGATCTGGTCTGTATGTCGTCTGGCTATATGCCAGCCTACCAGCTGTTATGCCAGGCTGGTGGCCAGCTCAGTTACGATGAAGCGCGGGCCGAATTTTCACTTCGTCAGCTGCCACAACACCTGCATATTGCCGGTTCGGTGAATGGCAAACACAGCATCAATGCCGTGATCAAGGATGCCGAATACGCTGCGGCAGCGGCGTTAACCCTGCTGGGCCATCCGCCCGCCAGCCAGCCCGAGGTGGTCGAGTGCTCACGCAAGGTCAACTACGACTGGCCGATTTTCCCGCACCCCAAAGGCAAGGACTTTGTGGATTACGACGAAGACCTGCAAAGCAAGGACATCGTTAACGCCACTCGTCTCGGTTACCGCGACATACAGTTGGTAAAACGGTTTTCCACCGTGGGCATGGGGCCATCCCAGGGGCGCCACTCGGCACTGCCAACGGCACGATTGGTGGCTCAGTCGACCGGCCGGACAGTGACCGAAACCGGTGTCACTACTGCCCGTCCGCCGCTGACACCAGAAAAACTGGCCTTCCTGGCCGGACGTGGTTTCGACCCATATCGACATACCGCGATGCACCATCGTCACCTGGCGCTGGGTGCCAAAATGATCCCGGCGGGTATCTGGACGCGGCCAGCGTTTTATCCGCCACAAGGCAGTTTGTTAAGCGGCAGTGACGCCAGCCCGCTGATTCCCGGCAGCCGCGCGCTTCGTAATGCCACGATTGAAGCCGAAGCCCTGCATGTACGCAGTCGCGTCGGCCTGATCGACGTTTCCACCCTCGGTGGCATTGAACTGCGTGGGCCGGATGCCGCCGAGCTGATGAACCGTATTTACACCTTTGGTTTTCTCAAGCAACCGGTGGGCAAAACCCGCTATGCGGTACTTACCAGTGATCAGGGCGTGGTGGTGGACGATGGCGTCGCCTGTCGCTTTGCCGATGACTGCTTCTACGTTACCGCGACCACCACCGGAGTCGATGCGGTCTACCGTTTGATGACCTTCTGGAATACGCAGTGGCGTCTGGATGTGGATATCACCAACGTCACCTCGGCCTTTGCCGCCGTTAACCTGGCCGGGCCAGACAGCCGCAAGGTACTGCAACAGCTGACCGACCTGGATCTGAGCAAGGAAGGCTTCCCGTACCTGGCCTGCCGCGAAGGCAGCATCAACGTGCCTGGCGCAGTGTCAGCAGATGGCCAACAACAGACCATACCAGCGCGCTTGCTGCGAGTTGGCTTTGTCGGCGAGTTGGGTTACGAGATTCACGTACCGGCACGTTATGGCGAGGCCCTGTGGGACATCCTGATGGCCGCAGGTGCCGCCTTCGACATTAAACCCTTTGGGGTTGAAACCCAGCGTCTGTTACGACTGGAAAAAGGCCACATTATTATTAGCCAGGACACCGACGGCATGAGCCATCCTGGTGAGCTGGGGCTGGAATGGGCGGTCAGTAAAAACAAGCCGTACTTCAATGGCTGCCGGGCGGTCGATATCGTGATGAAACGGCTGCAAACCCGCAAGCTGGTGGGCTTCAAATTGCCAGCCAGCCTGATGGCAAGCGGTAAAAAACCGGAAGAAGGGCACCTGGTACTGGCAACGACAGAGCGCATGGCCGATATCACCGGCAACGTCACCTCCTGTGAATATTCACCCACCGTTGGTGCCATTATTGGCATGGCCTTCGCTGCCGTGAACCAGAGTGAACCCGGCACCCAGTTGCCGATTCGGGTAGATGGCGAAATGATCATGGCCGAAGTGGTGGCCCTGCCGTTTTACGATGCCGAGCAAGCCCGTCAAGCTATGTAAATCTGGCACTCCCTAATCCCCTGTCGGCGGCAAGCCACTTCCCGCGAAGACAGGTTTTGCAGGAAGCCAGGTTTTGTACGAGGCCAAATGGGCAGGAGAGGGCTTGCCCCGAAAACGCCAGCGACATATGCGACAGGGTTTGATTCAAACGGATTAATAACATGGGCGTTTGCGCCCAGCAGGAGACAACACAATGTCTGAACTGTACAACACCGCATCGCCCGCTCACGTTGACTGGGCCGATGCTGACATTGCCCGCAGCGGTAACTATCGTCGTCTGGCGGCTATTGCAACCGCCGACACCAGCAGCGTCAAGACCGCTGCCGCTGCCAGCGTGGTCTCCCGGATCGCCAGGAACGATGCTGATATCGCCCGCAAAGCCGGTCTGCTGGAATTGTCGATGCTGCCACGTACCGGCTATCGCGGCGTGAGCACAACCGACTTGCTGGCCCAAAACGGCATGCCGATTCCCGCGCGTCCCAACACCGCAGCCAGCAGCGCCAACGGTGACTGCATACTGCGCCTGAGCCAGAAAGAATACTGGCTGCTGGGCAGCCCGACCGATCTCGGTGCTGCCATCATGGCATTGCCGACCCAGCAGTCGGACACACCGGATCGCTGCTACCCGCTGTTTTGCATGGACTCCCATGCCTGGCTGATGCTGACCGGTGAACACATGGCTGCCGTGATGGCCAAGATCTGTGGTGTCGATATGCGTGAAGCCGTCTTTCCGGAAGGCAGTATTGCCCAGACCTCGATCGCCCGTGTCAATGCCATTATGGTGCGCCAGAGCTACCAGGGTTTACCGGCAATATCGATTCTGTGTGACGTCGCCTCCAGCGACTACCTCTGGACTGCCCTGATGGACGCGGTGCAGGAATTTGGTGGCGGAGCCGTGGGCCTGGATGTATTAGGGTAAAGGATGTATTAGGGGAAATTAACGGTTCCCGAGAGGCCGTTAGATGACGCCCTGATACTCAGGCGGTCAGCGGCCACAAGCAATAATCAAGATTAACAAAGCAGGAGTGACCCCTTGGGTTGGATCTATTTACTGATAGCGGGCGGCCTTGAATGCTTGTGGGCCATCGGACTGAAACAAAGCGATGGATTTTCGAAATTATGGCCATCGGTGATCACCGTTCTGCTGATTATCGCCAGCCTTTCGATGTTATCACTGGCCATGCGCACCATCCCGATGGGTACCGCCTATGCCGTTTGGGCCGGTATCGGCACCGCCTCCATTGCGCTGGTCGGCATCCTGTTTATGCAAGAACCGGGTGGCCTGATGCGACTGGCCTGCATCGGCCTGATTATGGTCGGAGTGGTGGGGTTGAAGCTGGTGGATGGCGGTCACGTGTGAAGACATCCGTGTGGCGTGGGTATTGGAGTCCAGGCTAGTGCTTCGGCCTATCTCGTTCCCATGCTCCGCGTGGTAACGACCGGTATGTATTTAGCCGGTCATCGACAATAACGCCGCCGGCTACCACGCAGGAGCGTGGCAGCCATAATCCCCCGAATACTTGCACAGCCTCAGGAGCGCGGGGGCCAGAAAACATGTCACCCGAAAACATTCAATAGTGACGCTTGCCGCCCGTTCACACCACCCCGCATCCTTTCAGAATAATATGCGTCAGCGTTTCTGCTGCGGCATCAAAATCCGTCTGTGCCAATTCGGGTTTGTTCAACGCCGACGTAATCTGGAAGTTAAAGTCGGCGTAGTGCTGGGTGCTCGACCACAGCAGGAAAATCAGATGCGCCGGGTTGATCGTGGCGTCCATCTTGCCGCGTCGCTGCCACTCCCGAAACACTTCCACCCGTGATTCAAACCACTCCACATAGCCGTCGCTGAAGTAGCCGTCGAGATTGGGGCCGCCACTGATGATTTCGGTGGCGAAAATTCTGGATGCCAATGGGTGCTGGCAGGAAAACTCGATTTTCTTGCGAATGTAGTGAAGCAGGGATTCAGCGGGATTGTCGTCTGCGGTCATCTTGCTGAAAGTGCCGTCCCAGAGGTCGATAATGTCGCTTAATACTGCCAGGTACAGGCCCAATTTGTTTTTGAAATAATAGTGAATATTGGCTTTGGGCAGATCTGCACGTTTGGCAATTTCGCGCATGCTGGCACCCTTGAAGCCGAAGGCGGCAAATTCTTGCTCTGCGGCAGCCAGGATCACTTTCTCGTTACGTTGACGGATATCGCCAGCGGGTTTTTCATGGCTGTGAGAGGTGATGTTTAAAGGCATGAGATCATCTGGTTATGTCGAAAGTGTCGGCATTGTAGCCTGAAATGTAGCCTGAAATGCGGCAGAGCTGAAAAAGCCGCCCGAAGGCGGCCTGAATAATGATGGTTATTAACACTCGTATTGGTGAATCAGGACGTGGCGCTGTCGGCGGTTATGTTCGGGTTTTCTTCCGCTTCATCTTCTGCGGCGACTTTTCCTTCGGGCAGCACCAGGCTCAGAATAATGGCCGCCAGGCCGCCAGTGGTGATGGCGGAACCAAAGATGCTCTGCACCAGCTTGGGCATTTCGGCCAGCAGGTTCGGCACCATGATTACGCCCAGACCCATACCAAACGACACCGCCATAATCAGCATTTTGCGACGATCCAGTGCTTCGGTGGCGAGAATTTTTACCCCGGCTGCTGCCACCGTACCAAACATCACCAGCGTTGCACCGCCGAGTACCGGCTTGGGAATGTTTTGCAGAATGCCGCCAATCACCGGGAACAGCCCCAGCAAGAACAGCATACCGCCAATGTAGAAACCGATATAACGGCTGGCCACGCCGGTCAGTTGAATCACGCCGTTGTTCTGGCTGAAGGTGGTATTGGGCATGCTGTTGAACAGGGCGGCCAGCATGGAGTTGAGACCGTCGGCCAATACGCCACCTTTCACCCGGCTGATGTAGCTATCGCCCTTGATTGGCTGGCGCGACACAATGCAGTTAGCAGTAATGTCGCCGGTGGATTCAATGGCCGTGATCAGATAAATCAGGGCGATCGGTGCAAATGCCGTCCAGTCGAACGAGAAGCCGTATTTAAAAGGCACTGGAATACTGAAGGCAGGCAGGCTTGCCAGGTTGGTGAAACTGATCTTGCCCATAAAGGCGGCGACCACGAAACCAATGGCTAACCCCAGCACAATGGAAGACAGACGAATCCAGCTGTTGGAAGAACGGTTCAGGGCAATAATACTGACCAGCACCAGACCACCGAGCGCCAGGTTGGCCGGACTGCCAAAGTCGGGTGCTTTAAAGCCGCCCGCCAGATCGGTCATACCGACCTTGATCAGGCTGATACCAATGATGGTAATTACAATGCCGGTGACCAGCGGTGTAATCACGGACTTCAGCTTGTGCAAAAACTGGCTGAGGAAAATTTCGACAAAAGCTCCGAGAAAACAGACACCAAAAATCAGCGCCAGTATCTCTTCCGGGCCTCCACCTTTCCCTTTGGCAATAAAACCCGCTGCCAGCACGGAACTCAAAAAGGCAAAACTGGTGCCTTGCACGCAGATCATGCCAGCGCCAATGCCGAACGGACGGCGTGCCTGAATAATGGTTGCCACCCCGGACACCATCAGCGACATGCTGATCAGGTAAGGAATATGTTCACCCAGTCCCAGCACGCCGCCGACAATCAACGTGGGCGTGATAATACCGACAAAACTGGCCAACACGTGCTGGATGGCAGCGAAGCTGGACTCCAGCACGCCGGGTCTGGCATCCAGCGAATACAGCAGGTCATTAGGTTGATGGTCGGACATGGTTATCTCCCTGAGGATGGTAGTCGTCAGTCAGGCAGTCACTGGAAGGAACAGGGCTGCGTGCAAGGCTTGTTGCGGGTAATGGTGGGTCGCCATTGCCGTAGTTGTTGATGTTCTTTTCTGACCATATGGTCAAGTTACTGGGTAATAGCAAAAAACTGGCCAACCGGTCAGAAAGTCCTGGGAAAAGCATTTATTGCCGTAAAAACAACCTGTTATGAACAAAACGCTGGCCTCCCGTTGGTCTGCGAGTCACAAGAGGTGACCGCTCATGCCCCGAGAGGAGACACGTACCGATAACGCGCACAGAAAGTGGGCTTGGGGCCGAGCCAAAGACATTGCCTGCAAACGGGTATTTGGTAGGCTTGCCCATGAGTTGTGCGGCAGTGGTACTCTAACAAACACTATCATTGCCTATTCAGGATCAGATTATGGCCAACGCCACCGAGCTCCGCAGCGACTACCCTGCGATCGAACCTTACGACTCCGGCATGCTCGATGTCGGCGATGGCCATCAGATTTACTGGGAACGGGTCGGCACACCCGGCGCGAAACCGGCGATATTTTTGCACGGTGGGCCGGGTGGGGGCTGTAGTCACAACCATCGTCAGGTGTTTGATCCAGCCAAATACGATGTACTGCTGTTCGACCAGCGCGGCTGCGGACGCTCCACTCCTCACGCCTGTCTGGATGCCAATACTACCTGGCATCTGGTTGCCGACATCGAACGGCTGCGAGCATTGTGTGGTGTGGATAAATGGCTGGTGTTTGGCGGTAGCTGGGGTTCGACACTGGCACTGGCCTATGCCGAAACCCATCCGCAGTACGTCAGCGAGCTGGTATTACGCGGCATCTACACCCTCACCCAGGCGGAACTCGACTGGTATTACCAGTACGGCGTGTCGGAAATGCATCCGGAAAAATTTGAACGCTTTGTTGCTCCGATCCCTGCAGATGAACGCAACAACATGATGCTGGCCTATCACCAGCGCCTGACAGGTAACAACGAGGCTGAAAAAATTGCCTGCGCCAAAGCCTGGAGCCAATGGGAAGGCGGCACCGTTACCCTGCTGCCGGACCCGTCCCTGGTTGATGACTTTGGCGGTGACCAATTCGCGCTGGCTTTCGCTCGCATTGAAAACCACTTTTTTATCAACAAAGGCTGGATGGACGAAGGTCAACTGCTGCGCGACGTCAGCAGGCTGCACGGTATACCTGCTGTTATCGTCCATGGCCGCTTCGATATGCCATGTCCGCTAAAATATGCCTGGCAGCTGGCTAACGCCTGGCCGGATGCCGAATTACATATAGTGGAAGCTGCGGGTCACTCGATGAGTGAGCCGGGCATTCTGGATCAATTGATTCGGGCGACGGACCGATTTGCGGAATAACCAGCGCCAGCCGGGGCGGCTGAGGCTCACCGAAGAGGCGGCGAGCCTCCATGCTCGCCAGCACCGCCCGGTTTTGCTGCTGTTACATATGTACTTTGATCAAGGCGCTGACAGTGTTCTCGTCAAACTCAGTGCCGTACTTGTTGTGCCACGCGCTGTATTCGATACCCAACTTGATCTTGTTGTCGTAACCCAGCATCGGGCCAACGTTGTACGTCAGCTGAGGATTGAAGTTGAAGCTGGCTTTATGGTCTTCCGCGCCAGTGGAATAGTCGATATAACCTCCCAGATCAACCTGCCCCCAGGACGCGCCATAAGTCAGGGTGATCTGATGATCACTTTCGGTGTCGTTGTCATTTTTGCAGTAATAGTAGGTCGCGCTGGCGAAGTTCATACCTGGAATCGCCAGGTCGGCACCAATACCGTACAGATAGTTATCCTGACTGAATCCTGATGAGGTGGAACCGGATTCAAGAGTGAAGGCCAGGTTGATATTTTTAACGATGCTGTCGTCAAAGGTGGTCAGAAAAAACTTGGGTGAAAATTCGCTGTAGCTGGCGCGGAATTGGTCGTCGCCCTGATCTCGGTCCATAAAGAAGAACAGGCCGCCCCAGCTGTAGCCAGATACGTGCTCGACGGTGTAAGTCGTCAGGCCGTAGTCCTTGTCGGTTTGTGGCCAGTCGGCAGAATCGATCTTGAAGTCTCCCCCCATCAATACCGAAATGCTGTTGTCCGCGAAGTAACGCTCGGCGTGTGCTGCAGGAATGGTTGTAGCGGCGACAACGGCCAAGGCTAGAAGTTGTTTTTTCATCACACTCTCTCTTTCAGATTAATAGTTCAGGAATCGTCTGGCTGACTTCAGGGCTTGTTGGGCCTTCTGCTGCAGCATGTTGTCACCGGTCTTATAAGTTGACCGTTTGGACAGTAATTCCTGAAAAAGCAAAATCCTGACCAACTGGGCAGAAATTTTAATTTTTATTATAAAGCCCATGTTTACAGGCTATCGGTGCGACAAATCTGCGCTACCTGCAACGGTGCACACGATGAAATGCCTGCCGATAGTGCGCAGGGCAAATAGACAAGCACCTAAATGTTGCAATCTGAGTCGCTACGAGTGTTGGGGAAGGTTAGAGGGCGCTTCGCATTGCAGTCCGCGCCAGGTTGACAGTGCAACAGCTGGGAGATTAGCCGTTGCCGTTCGTTTTATTTACGTTCCGCCAGCGGCGTCGAAAAGGTGTACTCCATATCCCAAGGAAAACGAATCCAGGTGTCCTGGCTGACTTCAGTAATAAAAGTATCCACCAAAGGCACGCCCGCAGGCTTGGCATAAATGGTCGCGAAATGCGCCTTCGGCAACATCTCACGGACACAGCGGGCGGTTGTGCCGGTATCCACCAGATCATCGATCAACAGCATTCCTTCGCCGTCACCCTCGACACGCTTCAGAATTTGCAACTCGCCTTGCAGCGATTGAGTCGCCGAATCATCTGCACTCTTGTAGCTGGTGACACACACCGTATCGATCAAGCGAATATCCATCTCCCGCGCCAGAATCGCCGCAGGCACCAACCCACCACGGGTAATTACAATCAGCCCTTTCCAGGGGCCTTTATCCAGCAAACGTAACGATAACGTGCGGGCATTACGATGCAGCTCTTCCCAGCTGACAGGGTAATCCATGGAATAGGTTTGATCGGACATGAGCGAGCACCTGTGATTAACATCAAAAACTGACCGGGTGGTCACTTTATTCGGAGGCGTGGGTTGGTTCAAGGGTAAGGGATGGATTGAATAAATCACTCCGGGTTTTGAGGAGGTTCCAACGTTGAGATAATGAACTTATGGAACATCCAACAAGTATTCCTCTGAAGTCCGTCAACTCGCTGTCCGCATGGTTTACGAACACCGTGCTGCCACGCTCGCCAATAGATTGGCGTTGTTATCAGCGCCATTGGCGGACTTCGATTCCGGGGGCGCGAGCTGCCACGCTCGTCAACAGCTTAGCGTTGTTATCAATGCCATTGGCGGGCACAGCGGCCCGGCCCTCCCAGGAGGCGGTCTTGTAAATTAACTCAATGCCGTTGGCGGGCTTCGATTCCGGGGGCGCGAGCTGCCACGCTCGCCAGCAACCTGGCGTTGTTATCAACGCCATTGGCGGGCACAGCGGCCCGGCCCTCCCAGGAGGAAAGATAGCGTTGTTATCAACGCCGTTGGCGGGCACGGCGGCCCGGCCCTCCCAGGAGGAAATATAGCGTTGTTATCAACGCCGTTGGCGGGCACAGCGGCCCAGCCCTCCCAGGAGGAAACATAGCGTTGTTATCAACGCCGTTGGCGGGCACAGCGGCCCGGCCCTCCCAGGAGGCGGTCTTGTACATTAACTCAGCGCCATTGGCGGACTTCGGTTCCGGGGGCGCGAGCTGCCACGCTCGCCAACAGCCTAGTGTTGTTATCAGCGTCATTGGCGGGCACAGCGGCCCGGCCCTCCCAGGAGGCGGTCTTGTACATTAACTCAGCGCCATTGGCGGACTTCGGTTCCGGGGGCGCGAGCTGCCACGCTCGCCAATAGATTGGCGTTGTTATCAGCGCCGTTGGCGGGCACAGCGGCCCAGCCCTCCCAGGAGGAAACATAGCGTTGTTATCAACGCCATTGGCGGACTTCGGTTCCGGGGGCGCGAGCTGCCACGCTCGCCAATAGATTGGCGTTGTTATCAGCGCCGTTGGCGGGCACAGCGGCCCAGCCCTCCCAGGAGGAAACATAGCGTTGTTATCAACGCCATTGGCGGACTTCGGTTCCGGGGGCGCGAGCTGCCACGCTCGCCAATAGATTGGCGTTGTTATCAGCGCCGTTGGCGGGCACAGCGGCCCAGCCCTCCCAGGAGGAAACATAGCGTTGTTATCAACGCCGTTGGCGGGCACAGCGGCCCGGCCCTCCCAGGAGGCGGTCTTGTACATTAACTCAGCGCCATTGGCGGACTTCGGTTCCGGGGGCGCGAGCTGCCACGCTCGCCAACAGCCTAGTGTTGTTATCAGCGTCATTGGCGGGCACAGCGGCCCGGCCCTCCCAGGAGGCGGTCTTGTACATTAACTCAGCGCCGTTGGCGGGCTTCGGTTCCGGGGGCGCGAGCTGCCATGCTCGCCAACAGCCTGGCGTTGTTATCAGCGTCATTAGCGGGCACAGCGGCCCGGCCCTCCCAGGAGGAAAGATAGCGTTGTTATCAATGCCATTGGCGGGCACAGCGGCCCGGCCCTCCCAGGAGGCGGTCTTGTACATTAACTCAGCGCCATTGGCGGACTTCGGTTCCGGGGGCGCGAGCTGCCATGCTCGCCAACAGCCTGGCGTTGTTATCAGCGTCATTAGCGGGCACGGCGGCCCGGCCCTCCCAGGAGGAAAGATAGCGTTGTTATCAATGCCATTGGCGGGCACAGCGGCCGCCCAGTCGCAGTGTTGTAAGTTATTCGTGTTGTTGCCATTCATTCAGGTCTTGCAGTTGGGTTGACCAACGGCGGCCGCTGTCTTGTTGCAGGTACGCGGATACGTCTGCCATCAGCAGGCAGGGGTCGTTTCCGGCACGGGCGATGTCGGTGCCATCGGGGGCGATAAGGGCACTTTGTCCGGTGTAGTGCAGGTCTCCTTCCTGGCCGCAGAGGTTGGCGTATACCACGGTCAGGCCGTTTTCCAGTGCTCTGGCTCGTGCCAGGGTGTTGGGTACCTGATAGTAGGGCGTCATGTTGGCGGTGGGGTTGAACAGCAGTTTGGCGCCTTGTTGGGCAAGGGTGCGGGTGCTTTCCGGAAATTCGATGTCGTAACAGATCGACAGGCCACAGGTGTGTCCGCAGAGTTCAAAGGTCTGGAAGCGGGTGCCTGCGGTAAACAGTTGTTTTTCCTGGTTGCCAAACAGGAATACTTTGCGGTGATGCCCTGCCAGTTGGCCTTGCTTATCGATGACGATGGCGCTGTTGTAGAGTTTGCCTGCGTCGGTTTCGGGTAAACCAATAATGATCGACAGCTGATAGCGGCGGGCCATGTCGGCCAGTTGGTGAAAGCTGTCGCCTTGCAGCGGTTCCGCCAGGGAGCGGAGCTGTGCTCCGAGGTTGTAGCCGGTGGTAAACAGTTCTGGAAATACCACGGCATCGGCACCCAGCAGGCTGGCGCTGTGGCTGATTCGTTGCACTTGCGCCAGGTTGGCTGCCTTGTTGGCTGCGATGGCGCTTCCCTGATAGATGAGGATGTTCAAGACGGTGTCCTTAGTGAGGCAACGCACCAAAGTCCGTTGCCGTATCGAGATTATTTCAGCAGGTTGGTCCAGATCCGGTCGTACAGGCGTACAACGTCCGGGCTGCATGGGGGAACAAAGGTCGCTGGGGCTGCACCGGCGGGTGGGTTGAGTTCCAAGGCCCCTTTCAGCTGGCTGTCGAGATAGGGTTCGGTGCCGGTCACACCGGCGGTATAGCCTGCAAAGTTGGTCAGCGCGGCGGCATTTTCCGGCTGCAGCAGGAAATTCATGAACAGCTTGGCATTGTCCAGGTTGGGGGCACCCTTGAGTACGACCAGGTTATCGGCCCAGGCGGTCAGGCCTTGTTTCGGGTAGGCATATTGCAGGGTCGGTTTTTCCATCCGGGCGCGCAGACCCATGCCATTCCAGATCATGGAGACTGCGGCGTCGCCAGAGACCAGCATTTCGCGAGCGCCATCGGACATGATGCTGAGCCAGTTCTGGCGCGAGGCCAGTAACAGGTCGTTAACGTCGTTCAATTGTTGGCGGTTGCTGTTGCAGGTCTCGTAACCCTTGTAGCGCAGCGCGGCATTGATGACGTCGTTGACGTCGCGGAACATGTTGATTTTGCCTTTGAGCGCCGCTGGCGGATTAAACAGGATGTCGAGTGTGTTGATGTCGCCATCGTATACGGCGGTATCGACCATAAAGGCGGTGGTGCCAAACTGGTAGGGAATGGAGTAGTCGCGACCTGGATCGAAATAGACATCGATCAGATCCGGTTTGATGTAATGGAAATTCTCCAGCTGGTTGGCGTGTATGTTTTCCAGCAATCCTTCCTTGATCATAATGGCGACCATGTAGTCACCCGGTACTGCAAGGTCATATCCAGCCACACCTGACTTGAGTTTGGCCAGCAGGGTTTCGTTACTGTCGTAGGTATCCTGAGTCACGTTGACGTCGTAGCGGGCGGCAAACTTGTCCAGCATGGCTTGCGGCATGTAGTCGGACCAGTTGTAGAGGTGCAGTTCTCCGGCAGCATGGACGCTGCCGGAAAGTGCCAGGCCGGCCGTCAGTACCAGTAGCTGGTGCTTCAGGGTGTGGAACAGGGACGTGCGTTTTGGGGTTTGCATGGCGATCTCCGCTTTCGGAAGTAGGCGTTGGGGCTATCGGGCGTTAGGGTTTGGCAATCAGGACTTGGTGTTGTGGTCTGCCCGGTTCAGTAACCAGGAGCTGCCGACGCAGAGCATCGACAACAGCAGTAGCAGGGTGGATACGGCATTGATTTCCGGGGTAAAGCCAATGCGCACCAGGCTGTAAATGGTCATTGGCAGGGTGGTGGCACCGGGGCCGGCAACCATGTTGGCGACGATGAAATCGTCCATCGAGACAATAAATGCCAGCATCAGGCCCGAGATCACGCCGGGCATCAGCATAGGCAGGGTGACATAGCGGAAGCTGGCCCAGCGGCTGGCGTACAGATCGCGGGCAGCGTCATCGTATTGCTGGCTGATGCTGTTCAGGCGCGCAGAAATGGGCAGGTAGGCAAAGGGAATACAGAACACGGTGTGGGCGATCAGGATGGAACCCAGGCCGAGGGTCATATCTATGGCAATAAAAAACACCAGGCTGGCCACGGCGGTGACTATTTCGGGAATCATCAGCGGCAGATTCAGCACGCCAAACAGTGCCGTCTGCCCGCGAAAGGGGCCGCCCCGTAACAAGGCCATGGCGGCACAGGTTGCAATGGCCGTGGCAATACAGGACGCCGTCAGGGCAATGCTGAGGGAATTGACAGTCGCGCTCTGGATGCTGGGGTTGTTGAATGCCTTGATGTACCAGTCGAATGTAAAACCACCCCAGGTGGTGATGGAGCGTAACGAGTTAAAGGAATAGATACTGATCACCACCAATGGGGCGTACAGCACAAACAGGCAGCCCAGGGTGATGGCTCGGGCGCCCGGATAATGTTGGATATTCATGTTCATCTTTACAGTCATGGTGGCACCTTCAGAAACGACGGTTCAGGAGCGACGGTTGCGCTGGGCAAATATCAGTAACAGGGTCAGGACGATGGTGAGCAAAATCACCGCTGCGGCAGCCCCGAACGGCCAGTTGCGGGAACCCTGAAACTGCAAGGCAATGAGGTTGCCGATCATCAGTTGCTTGCCGCCCCCGAGAACGTCCGGTGCAATAAAGGCCCCGAGTGAGGGTATAAACACCAGTAAACAGCCAGCGATGATGCCGCCCCGAACACCGGGAATCAGGACATGGCGCAGTGCTGCCCAACGGCTGGCATACAGATCATGGGCGGCGTTCAGTAGTGAAAAATCGAAACGCTCGATGGCGGCGTAAACCGGCAGCACCATAAAGGGCAAATAGGAGTAGAACAGCCCGAGCGCCACGGCAAACGGGGTGTAGGCCAGCTGCAGAGGTTCGCTAATCCAGCCCAGTGCCAGTAATAATTCATTTAATGGCCCCTGATCACGGATGATAAACAGCATCGATACCGTGCGAATCAACAGGTTGACCCAGTAGGGAATCGTGATAGCAAACAGCCAGAGTCCACGGCTGGATGGCGGTCGGGTGGCGATAAAATAGGCGGTTGGCAAACCGACCAACAGGCAGCTCAGGGTGGCAATACAGGCTTGTAGCAGCGAGGTGGAAAAAATCTCCAGATAGGCACTGGTAAACACCAGTTCACCACTGAGAAAATCTTCTTCAAACAGGAACTGTTGGTAGGCATCAAGAGAAAACTGCCAGATCACACCGCCATAGGTGCCGGGCTGTAAAAACGAAAAGACCAGTATCATCAGCAGTGGCAGGATCAGAAAAAAACCGATCATCAGCATGGCCGGGGAAAGCAGCAGGCTGCGGCGGAAGCCGGTATGTTGCAGCAGTGGTGAAGGAAAAAAGCGCATGGATCAGGCCACCAACAGGCGCACGGCCTGTTCATCCAGCGAGACCTGTACCCGTTGTCCTGACTGCAGCGGCTGAGTCTGTGACGCCATATTCTGGATCCGGGCCGACAGCTCATGGCCAATGTCCAGCTGGACGACATATTGGGTATCGGTGCCCATATAGATCACCTGGCTGATGGTGCCTGCCAGTCCGTCGCTGTGCGGAGACTCCGCCATTAGCGACAGCCGTTCCGGGCGGATGGAGAGCCATGCAGGCTGACCAGGCGAAAGGGCATCAATGGTGGGGCAGTCGATGTAAAAAGGGCTGGCAGGGGCGCAGGCTGTCGCCTTGTTGGCCGCTAAGAAATGCACACGGGCGACCTGGCGTTGTGTATCCACAGCGTCTGTTTGTACCTGCAGCAGATTGGTTTCACCGATAAAATTGGCGACAAAACGATTGGCTGGTTCTTCGTAAATGGTGCGCGGGCTGCCGACTTGCTGTAATTCTCCGGCCGACATCACCGCAATGCGGTCAGACATGGTCAGAGCCTCTTCCTGATCGTGGGTAACAAAGACGAAGGTGATGCCGGTTTCTTGCTGAATCCGCTTCAGTTCGATGCGCATGGACTGGCGCAACTTGAGATCCAGAGCCGACAGCGGCTCATCCAGTAACAGTACTTTGGGTTTTGGAGCCAGTGCCCGCGCCAGAGCGACGCGTTGCTGCTGGCCACCGGACAACTCGGTGGGCTTGCGCTGGGCAAAACGGCCCAGTTGCACCAGTTCCAGCATCTCGGTGGCGCGCTGTTCGCGGGCCTTTTTCTTGATGCCCTGCATTTTCATGCCGAACTGCACGTTCTCGTGAATGCTCATGTGAGGAAACAGGGCATATTGCTGAAATACGGTGTTGATCGGGCGCCGATTGGCAGGCAGTTGCTCGATTTCCTGATCAAACAGAAAAATCCGCCCGGCGCTGGTTTGTTCAAAGCCACCCAGCAATTTCAGCAGCGTGGTTTTGCCACAGCCGGATGGCCCCAGCAGCGTGAAAAACTCACCTTCCTGAATCTCAAGTGACACGGTTTTGAGTGCCTGGAAGTCACCAAAATGCTTGGCAACCTGTTGGATTGAAATCGCTGCGTTTGGCACCGCCAGATCTCCAGTGGTTAGAACGTTGGCTGAACGGCGGGTAGCGGACAGCGCATAAATACGTTGATTGATACCCCTCGTAATATGGATTAGAGTCTATTTGGCTTGATTGGAGGGGTATATAACCCTGGTGTGGTATGTGTTTTTTGAAATAACCGGATCGGCTGCATCCGTGGCAAGGTCTGTGAAAACCTCCGTGAGTGATAGCAAAACGAAGCAACACGAGTGGCCTATGGACAAGCAGAGCAGTGTAGACAGAGCCTTGGCGCACGCTATCCGGGCGGTGGGGCAGCCAGAATTTGCCGAAGCGTTCAGCCATTGCGTCCGGCAGCTGATGCCGTTCGATAATCTGATTATTCTGGCGTATCACAAGCACCATAATCCGGTGGATTTTTACCGCGAATGTCGCAATCCGGTGGTGTATCTGACGATGGATTCCCATTACCTGAAAGCGGCCTACCTGCTCGATCCTTACTACCAGGCGCATCTCAATGGCTTGCAAGCGGGCGTACACCGGTTATTTGAGCTGGCACCAGACCAGTTTCGGCAAACCAGTTATTTTCGCGAGTACTACCAGAGCACCACGCTGGTGGATGAAATCGCCGTGTTTGCCCGCCTTGGTAGCGATACCACCCTTACTGCTTGCTTTGGTCGTGATGGCAGCAGCAACCAGCTGTATTCGCAGCAGGATTTTGCCGCCATCAAACAATATGAACATGTGCTGACGACCTTGTGCGAACTGCATTGGCAGGGTTATGTCCCCAGTGAATTTTCCACTGAGCGCCAGCTACCGGTGACCGAGCGATTACGAGAAGCACTGAAGCAACAGCATGATATTCGGCTGAGTGGCCGTCAGGCCGAAGTGGCCATGTATATCTTGCAAGGCCACTCGTCGTTATCCATTTCGTTGCATTTGGGTATCAGCCGAGAGACGGTCAAGGTTTTCCGCCGTCAGCTGTACAGCAAATGCAATATCAGCTCGCAGGCGGAATTGTTTGCGCTGATGATGCCGTTGTTTAGTGGACTTAACGGCGCTTGAGAGCGCAAGTACGTTCTGGTGTAAGCGTCAACGCCGTTGGTGGGCTTCGATTTCAGGAGCGCGAGCTGCCACTGGCGGGCACAGCGGCCCGGCCCTCCCAGGAGGAAAGATAGCGTTGTTATCAACGCCGTTGGCGGGCTTCGATTCCGGGAGCGCGAGCTGCCACGCTCGCCAGCAGCCTGGCGTTGTTATCAGCGTCATTGGCGGGCTTCGATTCCGGGAGCGCGAGCTGCCATGCTCGCCAGCAGCCTGGCGTTGTTATCAGCGCCACTTGGCGGGCTTCGATTCCGGGAGCGCGAGTTGCCATGCTCGCCAGCAGCCTGGCGTTGTTATCAGCGTCATTGGCGGGCTTCGACTCCGGGGGCGCGAGCTGCCACGCTCGCCAGCAGCCTGGCGTTGTTGTCAACGCCACTGGCGGGCTTCGATTCCGGGGGCGCGAGCTGCCACGCTCGTCAGCGGCCTGGCGTTGTTATCAGCGCCATTGGCGGGCTTCGACTCCGGGAGCGCGAGCTGCCATGCTCGCCAGCAGCCTGGCGTTGTTATCAGCGTCATTGGCGGGCTTCGACTCCGGGGGCGCGAGCTGCCACGCTCGCCAGCAGCCTGGCGTTGTTGTCAACGCCACTGGCGGGCTTCGATTCCGGGGGCGCGAGCTGCCATGCTTGCAGCAGCTTGGCGTTGTTATCAGCGCCATTGGCGGGCACAGCGGCCCTCCCAATGCAAATTAACTCAGCGCCATTGGCGGGCTTCGATTCCGGGAGCGCGAGTTGCCACGCTCGCAGCAGCTTAGCGTTGTTATCAGCGTCATTGGCGGGCTTCGACTCCGGGGGCGCGAGTTGCCACGCTCGCAGCAGCTTAGCGTTGTTATCAGCGTCATTGGCGGGCTTCGATTCCGGGGGCGAGAGCTGCCACGCTCGCAGCAGCTTGGCGTTGTTATCAGCGTCATTGGCGGGCACAGCGGCCCGGCCCTCCCAGGAGGAAATATAGCGTTGTTATCAACGCCGTTGGCGGGCTTCGATTCCGGGAGCGCGAGCTGCCACGCTCGTCAGCGGCCTGGCGTTGTTATCAACGCCGTTGGCGGACTTCGATTCCGGGAGCGCGAGCTGCCACGCTCGCCAGCAGCCTGGCGTTGTTGTCAACGCCACTGGCGGGCAAGGCGGCCCGGCCCTCTCAGGAGGAAATATAGCGTTGTTCTCAATGCCACTTGGCGGGCACAGCGGCCCGGCCCTCCCAGGAGGAAATATAGCGTTGTTATCAGCGTCATTGGCGGGCACGGCGGCCCTCCCAGGAGGAAAGATAGCGTTGTTATCAGCGCCGTTGGCGGGCACAGCGGCCCTCTCTGGCGGCAGCATGGTGTTTCCCAGTTTACGGCTTGGCGCTGACAACTTGTTCTATCAACCACTGCAGGGCCGGGTCTTGTACGTGTAGCGGGTGTTGTATCAGTGTCATTTCCCAGTTGGGCATATCGTCTGGCCCTTCCACCGTACGCACCGGTAACCAATGACAAAACAGTTCGGCCATGCGACGCGGCAGGGTTAATAAAGCCCGGCGTTCGGCAACCAAACGGGCGGCGGCGAGGTAGTTGATCATTTGTGCCATGCGCTGGCGTTGTCGCTGTTGGCCCGCCAGCCAGCGATCGATGCCATTGGTGCTGGTATCAGTCTGGTCCAGCATCACCACGTGGGGAAAATCCAGGTACTGATCGAGGGTGAGCTGTGCGGGGATGTCGTCGAAACGGGTGCCCACCAGGCAGACCAGTTGTTCGGTCAGCCAGGGCTGCCGCAGCAGATGGGCGGGCACGGTGAGGTTTTCATCCAGGCCGATCACCAGATCCACTGTGCCATTTTCCAGTCGTTCCAGTGAGGCGTGCGGGCCGATCATTTCCAGATCAAAGATGACTCCGGGTGCTTGCTGTTGCAGCGTCGGCATCATGTCTGGCAGTACCACCGCTTCAAAGTAGTCGGTGGCAGCAATGGTGAATACCCGCTGGCTGTGGGCCGGTTCAAATTGTTTGGGTGGGGCCAGGGTCAGTTCCAACTGTTTCAGGATGGCTTTGACGTCTGGCAGCATTGCCAGCGCACGGGGCGTGGGTTGCAGGCCGCTGCCGCAGCGTACCAGCAGGGGATCGTTGAGTTGCTGACGCAGCCGGTTGAGGGCGTGACTGGTGGCCGACTGGCTCAGAAACAGCTGTTCGGAGGCTCGCGAGACGTGGCATTCGCTGATCAGGGCATCAAATACCTGCAGCAGGTTAAGGTCAAAATGTCTTAGTGGCGACGCGGTGTCGGACATTCTCAGGATCTCAATTCATTATGCACGCGGTGCATTATGTCAGGAATACTATTCATTTCTCTAATAATTTGGTGGCGCTTATTCTGCGCGCCATACACTCCAAGCAATATGCTCCATATATAGTACTGAGGCACAGCCGTGATCTCAGTTCCTGACAACCGCGAATGAATGACTGGAACTTCCATGTACCCGACGCCTGCTGCCCAGAATCCGATGGCTATTGCCTCCGCTACTGCCAATGCCGATATGCCTCTCTATAGTGCGTTAGGCATGACCTTTATGCAGTGCCCGTTGATGACGGATATTCACCATTCCCAGGCCGATGTCATTGTGGCAGGCGTGCCATTTGATATGGCAACATCTGGTCGTCCGGGTGCCCGTTTCGGGCCTCAGGGGGTGCGTCAGGCATCGGCCAACCTGATTTGGGAAGGCAGGCGCTGGCCATGGACTTTTGCACTGGATGACGTGTTAAAACTGGAGGATGCCGGGAACCTTGCGTTCCGCCATGGCGAACCACAGACGCTGGTAGACAACCTCGAAGCCTTTGCCTCTGCTTTGGTGCAAGGCGGGAAAAAGACACTGTTTTTTGGTGGCGATCACTTTGTCACCCTGCCGATCTTGCGGGCCCAGGCGCGACAGCACGGACCACTGGCGCTGATTCATTTTGATGCCCACACCGACACCTATGACGGCGGCAGCCAATACGATCATGGCACGCTGTTTCACCATGCGGTGGTTGAAGGGCTGGTGGATACCGAACACTCGATTCAGTTGGGGATTCGTACTGCTTATGAATTGGATGGGCACCCGTTCGAAGTCATTGATGCAGCCGAGTTAAACGACCTTGGCCCAGCCGCGACACTGACACGCATTCGCCAGCGGGTCGCCGGGCGGCCGGTTTATATCAGCTTTGATATCGATGCTCTCGACCCGGCGTTTGCGCCTGGCACCGGCACTCCGGTATCGGCAGGTCTGAGCATGGATTGTGCGTTAAAAATTATCCGGGGCCTGGCCGGAATGGATATTCGTGGTATGGACGTGGTGGAAGTGGCTCCTGCTTATGACCATGCAGAAATCACCTCGCTGGCGGGAGCAACCCTGGCGCTGGAGATGTTGTACGCCGTTGCGGCAGGCAAACATCCCGTATAAATCACTGCCCTTCCGGTCACGGCCCGGCTTTTCTGGCAGTGCCTGCTGCGATGGGGAAGGGTACTTCTTTTCAGGTATGAAGAGCGTTTCCAAAGGGTATTGGAAGGTATTTTACTATCTCCTTAGTCTAGGAATCTGTCGAGCTTAGGGCTGCTCTACTGCGGAAAAGCTGAATCTGGCTCTTTTGTGAGCAAATTCTTGTTAAATAGAACCACTATTCGCCTCAAATCAGTCTTTCCCTCGCGACGAACGCCTAAGTCCGACAGGCTCCTGGGGTACACCTGAGGCACCGCTGAAAACGACGGCGCTCGTGGCGTTTGCAGCGGTGCCTTCTACACGTTATTAACGCTTCTAAAAATAACAAACCTGCGCACGACGCAGGCGTTGGAGAGACATCATGGATAATCGTCAGAAAACCGCTGTGGTCGTGGGGGCAACCGGTGCTTTTGGTCAGGCCATTGTCAAAACACTGCTGGCCGAAGGGTTACAAGTACTGGCGGTTGCCCGCCGTCAGAATTCGCTGGATGCACTGAAAGAACAGTATCCCGGCATCCGTACCGTCGCGGCTGATATCTCTGAGGATTCGTCGATAGAAATCATTCACCATGCGGTGACTGGCCCGGTTCAGCTGGTGGTGCATGGGCCGGGTGTCGGGGTGGCTGGTGGCATTTTGGTGGCACCGACGGCCACCATGGTGGATGCCGTCAATATCAAGGTGGGTGGCTTTATGCGGTTGTGTCGTGCCGTCGATGCGTACCTTGAGCCCCATTCGCGGCTGGTCGCGATTGCCGGTCATTATGGTCTGGAGCCGACGGCTTATGCGGCTTCTGCCGGAGTGGCCAACGCGGCGTTGTTTAACGTGGTACGTCAAATCAGTCTGGCTCTGGGGCCGCGTGGCGTCACGGCTCACACGATTGCGCCGGGGCCGGCTGATACCGAACGCTTGCGGCACGTGGCCACAGCCCGTGCCGAGCAGCGCGGTATTGAAGTGGAGAAGGTGCTGGAAGAAATGCAAGCAGAATCGTCTATCGGGGCTTTTACCACTCCGGAGCAAGTGGCCTGGGCCGTTAAAACGCTGCTGGCCGTCGAGGCGGACTCGATGACGGGTTCGACGTTGATGCTGGATAGTGGCCGTCGCCGTGGCCTGCCATAGCGGGCCTGTGTGTGCTGCTGTTCCTGTTTGTCTTGCTGTAACAGTGTCCTGATTATGTTGTTGATGAGAGGTCATTAAAATGCCGGTTATTATTTTTACATTGCCTGATACCGACGCGGTGCGGGAATCCCGCGAGGTGATTTGCACCGAAGCCTGCCGGGTGTTTGCCGAGATACTGGCTGCGCCGGTTGAGCGTATTCGTGCCTATATCCAGATATTGCCAGCGGCTCAGATTGCGGCGGGTGGTGGCTGGCTGGGTTTGCCTGACGCCACGCTGTTGGCCCCTTTCTACCAGTTTTTTGTGCTGCAAGACCGTGCTACCAGTCAGGTGCAGGAGCTGCATGCTGCTTTTACCGCGATTCTGGTCACCAGCCTGGGGATTGATCGGATGGAAATCCGGGGTATTTGCACCCGTGTCAGTCCGGCAGACTGGGCGATTGGCGGGATTACGGCGGATCGGGCACGGAAGCAGGAGCTGGAAGCGCGGGCCGGGCAGGAGTAGTGAGTAGTCAATCCGATCTGTCGCAGTGATCTGGGTCATCTGTTGGCGGGTCAAGTCAAACAGCGGCGCACCATGCTGGCGTCATATCCGTTACGGTAATAGCGTCTTACCTGATCATATAATGAGGCTGTTTGAGCCGCCTGATGAATTGCTCAGGCGATGAGGGTTATCGCACTGATATACCCGAGTTATGGCCTGATATGTGGTGTCGTTTATGGCATACGTCTTGCTGATATTGCGGGAGTCATTGGCCAACAATAATAAAAAGGTTTTTTCCGTATGTTTGAACTCAAATATGAATATTCGAAAACCCATATTGGCAACTCGTTATTTTTTGTACTGCCAGCCAATATCCGTCCTGCAGATTGGGCGATTGGCGTGATAACGGCTGGTCGGGCATGGCAGCAGGCGCTGGAAACTCGGGCCAGACAGTCGTAAATCCGCTTTGTTGTAGCCCGCTGTATGTTCTAATACCTAATCAGTATTAAGCCGGTCTGCAAATAGTATTAGAGAGTATATTTCTGTCGAGTTATTGTAGCTTTCTAACACCATCAGACTTGCTGAATAAAAATAAAAAGTCGAGGTCGCCATGCATTACTCAATTTCTGTCTCCGGCTGTGACCGCACGGTTATTTGTCGTGATTCGGATTCCTTGCTCACCGGGTTGCTGAGATCCAACTCCCGTGCGGTGCCTGCTGGTTGTCGTGGTGGTGGTTGCGGTATCTGCAAAGTCCGTATTACCTCCGGCGAATACGAAGCGGGGCCGATGGCTCGTTGTCATATCAGTGCCGAAGATCAACAAAAAAATATTGTCCTTGCCTGTCGGGTATATCCCCGCAGTGATATAACCCTGGAGGTTGTTGGCAAGCTGGCGCGTCGATTTAATCAGGCGGCATGATTTGATGTAATTTTTCTGCTCGTAATGATGCTCGCCTGAATAACAGGTGGGACGGGCTTTTATTTTTTAAATGGCGATATGACTATGTTTATGACTGTCAGGGTTTGTTGTGCCTTTTTGCTGGTTGTCGGCCTGTATGGTTGTGAGGCACGTCTGAATATGGAGCGGGTGGCGGAAAACAATCGCCAGCCGGTTCAACGTACCGATCAGTTGATGGCGGTAGCGGCCAATGATGAGGTAGTGGTGGCGGTGGGGAATTTTGGCGTGGTGCTGGTGCGCCCACGGGCCTCTGCGGACAGCTGGCAGCGGCTGGCATTGGGACGAGACGCTAATCTGATTGATATTGAAGTCTGTCCGGATCAGCGCTTTTACGCGCTGTCGAATAATCGCCAGCTCTGGGTCAGTGACGCCAAGGGTGAACACTGGCGTCCTGTACCAATACCGACGCTGGAATCGCTGCTGACGCTGGATTGCGCCCCCGATAATACACTCTGGGTCGGTGGCAGTTTCAGTACCTTGCTCAGCAGCCTGGATGGCGGTGCGTCCTGGGAGGAGCAAAGCCTGGGCGAAGACGCCATCTTCACCCAGATCGATTTTGTCTCCACCTCTGAAGCCTACGCCGTGGCCGAGTTGGGGCTGGTGTACCACACCAGTGATGGCGGTCTCAGCTGGCAGTCTGCCGGGCTGATTGATGATGACTTTTACCCTCAGGGAGCATTATTCGAGACCTCTGGAGAAGGCTGGGTGGCGGGTCTGGGCGGCTCGATTCTGCACACCCGTGACGGCGGCCAGCACTGGGTGGCCGAGCCAACCGGTGTGGCGGCACCGGTTTATGCCCTGCAGCAAGTGGGCAACGAGATGATGGCACTGGGGGAGAGCGGTCTGCTGTTGCGTCGATCCGGTGAGCAGTGGCGCACCGTCAGTGGTGTTGGCCATGGTGCCTATTTTCGCGATGCGGTACTCGTGGGCGAGCAGCTGATTCTGGTGGGAGGCAGCGGTGGTCTGGTTGTCGTGGCCCGTAATCAATTGCGTTAAATCCAATACAATAATAAGCAGAACAGAGACCTTCAAATGAACCAGTATTCCGCAGACGCCCACAAGGCAACGCATTTTCTGCATGTGCTAGAGACGTCGGCTTTTAAGCATCCTCGTACCATTCTGGCGGCTATTTTACTGATTACGCTGTTTTTTGCGGCGCAGATTCCAGCCGTTAAAATGTATTCTGATTTTGCCGACCTGTTGCCGCAGGAACACCCGTATATCGAGCTGCACAACAGCATCAAAGACAGTTTTGGTGGTGCCAATGTGATTGTGGTGGGAGTTGAAGTACTCGACGGTGACGTGTTTTCCAATGAGGCGCTGCAGAAAATTCACCGGGTAACGATGGCGGTGGATAGCCTGACCGGGGTGAACCACAATCTGGTGACTTCCGTTACGCACCGCAACTCCCGCAAGGTGTGGATGACGCCGGAAGGTAATGTCAATTCCCAATCCTATTTCGACCCCCAGGGCGGTGATCTTTCGGCGGCGGCGCTGGCAAAGCTGGAAAAAGACGTGGTCTCGGATCCTCGGGTGTATGGCCCACTGGTCAGTCCGGACAAGAGTATGGCGTTGATCAAGGCGCAGTTAAACGAAGGCAAACTTGATTACGAGGCCACGTTTAATGAAATTCAGGCGATTCGGGCCACCGAAGCGCAACCTGGATACCGCATTCACGTTACCGGCCAGCCGATGCTGGTGGGCTGGGCTTACCAGTATCTGGATCAGATTATCGAGATCTTTCTGTTTACTGCGGTGATCATGATCGGCTTGCTGGTGTTCTACTTTCGCAAATTATACGGCGTGCTGGTGCCATTGGCGGCGGTGCTGGTGTCGACCATCTGGGGCATTGGTATTATCTCGCTGTTTGGCTACAACATTGACCCGCTGGGCATGGTGATTCCGTTTCTGATTTCGGCACGGGCGATGTCGCACGGCATCCAGATCGTTGAGCGCTACTATGCCGAAATCAATGAGCTGGATGAGGCCACCCCGGATGGCAAGGATCATCACCAGTTGGCCGCCCGCACCACCTTTGAAAACCTGTTCCGGCCGGGCAGCCTGGGTGTGGTCTCGGATGCCATTGGCCTGTTGCTGATTGCGGTTGGCTCGATCCCACTGAATACCAAGCTGGCCCATTACGCCTCGTTGTGGGCGTTGAGCATTATCATTACCGTATTGTTGGCGGTGCCGCTGTTGCTGTCGGTATTGCCTCGGCCACGCAACACCCGCATTAAGCACAACCTGTTTCGTCATGTCGGGTTTGTCTGCGCCGATCTGGTCAGCGATACCCAATCTGCACGCCGGGCGTTGTGGCTGGGCGGTTTGCTGTTGTGTGGCGGGTTTTATGCCTCGTCGCTGGTGGTGATTGGTGAATCGGAACCCGGCTCGCCGATTCTTTATCAGGATCACGACTACAACCTGTCTTCCAGCGCGATTAACAATAGTTTTCCCGGTTCGGAAGAGCTTTACATCATTGCCGAAACCGACAGCAAGGGCGGCATCAAACGTCCGGAAGTACTGGCGGCGTTGGCCGATCTGGAACGCCATATGCTGACTGACCCGGACGTGGGCGGGGCCAAGGGCATCCCCGATCTGGTGATGCAGGTCAACCGCTTGTTGCACACCAATGACCCGCGCTGGCTGCAAATTCCCGATGATGAGCAGTACGTCGGCGGGCTGATGTTTACCTACATGATGTCGAACCCGATTCCTGGCGCGCTGAACGAATTTGTTGATACCGACGAACGTATTGCCAACCTGGTGTTTTATTACAAGGATCACCAGGGCGAGACTATTCGTCGTGCCATTTATATGGTGAAGGAATGGATCGCCGCCCATGGCGACGAGGTTGAAGGGCTGAGTATTCGCCTGGCCGGTGGCACTATTGGCGTAACCGCCGCCATGAACGAAGCGGCTTACGAAACCAACCTGTGGGTTTTGCCGCTGGTGTTTATTCTGATCTTTGTGTTTGTCGCCTTGTTTTACAGCTCGATTATATCAGGGGTAATGATGTTTATGGCGATGCTGTTCGCCACCACGCTGACGTATGCCTATATGGGCGTGATGGGGATGGGTATTAATATCAATACTGTACCTATTATTGCCGTCGGTGTCGGGGTGGGTATCGATTATTCGATTTATATGATGGACCGGATTCGTAGTGAAATGGTGCGTTCGCATAATATCAATATTGCGGTTCGACAAGCGGTGAGAACCACCGGTCTGGCGGTGAGTTTCACCGCGATTACGCTGATATCCGGTATCGTTATGTGGGTGTTGTTATCGGACCTCAGGTTTCAGGCCGATGCCGCACTGTTATTGATTGTTATGGTGGTATTAAACGGATTGGCCGCCATGTTACTGGTGCCCAGCTGGATACTGGTATTCAAACCGGCGTTTATCTGTCAATCGTACACTGACGAAGACGGTATTATTCACGCCGATTAACCGTTAATAAAAAATTCACGCGCTTCGCCTGGTCGAGGTCGGGAATCGGCTGCCTGCTGCCTGGATTCTTCATATCCAGAGTGGTTGGCGCTGCGAAAATAACAATAAACCGGAGGTATAACATGCCTGGAATCATGCTGGCCAAACGATCCCTGATAGCCCTTGCTGTTGCAGCCGCTGTCAGTCCATCGTTGGTGGTGGCCAATGAGACGAGCTGGAGCGGGTTTGGAGAGAACGCGACTTACTATCGGGACGAGGTTGGGTTATCCAAGTTCCGCAACACCGTACAAGCTGAATTTATACGGCCTGTCGACACCAGTGGCAGCTGGTACAACGTCACGTTAAATGGCGTATTACGTGCTACCTACGATGGTGTTTACGACCTCAACAGTGATGAATTTGGCAAGGATGCCGAACAAGACTATCTGGGCGAAAACTGGCACCCGGATGGCGGTGCGTCCAGCCTGTTGCTTTCCGCAGGAGTGCCGCTGCCGTGTGAGAACGATGAGCAGCTGTGCGATAACCTGCATGGCTATATGGATGACGATTCGCAAGACGTCCGCACCCCTGACTTTAACGACGAACTGGATTTTATCCGTGAGTTGTATATCGATGCGACCCGCGATGTCGGTGAAGACCAGCTGACCGTCCGGCTGGGTAAACAGCAAGTGATCTGGGGGCGTACTGACCTGTTCCGGGTACTGGATACCACCAACCCGGTGGATTATTCCCGTCACAATATTTACGACGAACTGGAAGACATTCGTATTCCCCAGTGGATGCTGAAAGCCGACCTGCTGATGGGTGCCAACAGCGTTTTTGACGACATGAACTTCCAGCTGATCTGGAACTTCGACAAGTTCCGTCCCAACAACCTGGGCACCTGTGGTCAGGCATACGCCATTCTGGATGCCGGTTGCTTCTTCTCGTCTTACCTGGCGGGCACCATTCCGATCATTCACGACGTCAAGTTGCCGGATCGCAGCCTGGAAAATACCCAGGGTGGGCTGAAGTGGGAAGGGGTCTATGGCGATGCCACCTTCTCGGTGAATGCGCTGCGTTACTTCCAGCAGCTGCCTTCCATTCACTGGCGTGGGCCAGATCCCGGCACCCCGGCCGCCGATGGTGTGTTTGATATTTACTTCCCTCGCGTCAGCCTGCTCGGCGGCTCGCTCGATTATTACGATATGAATACCGATGCCACCTGGCGTGTGGAAGCAGCCTACACCCAGGGTGAAGAGCTGGCGCGTGATCTCGATGGGCACAAGGAAACCGATATTGCCCGTTACGTGATTGGTATGGACAAGAACATCATTATTCCGGCGCTCGGCACCCGCAGCGCGTTCCTGCTGTCGATGCAGGTGTTTGGTCAACACGTACTGGATCACGAAGACGATATGCCGGACGCCGAGAAAAACTGGACCGGCACCTTGCTCTTCAAGGGCTTCTATATGAACAACCGCCTCTGTCCACAGCTGCTGGTTGCTCACGATGTCAAGGCCGAAGCCACCGCGATTGCCCCGAGTATTTCGTATCAGCCAGACAATCACTGGCTGGTCAACCTCGCTCTGAATATCAAGGAAGGCGGCAAACAGAAATTTGAATGGTCCGCCAGCGCTCTGGCCGGTGAACCCGATGTGCCGCAGTGGGAGCCACTGGCCCGCTTTAGCAATGGCCCGATTGGTGTTGCCAACCAGGAAGATGAACTCCAGCTGACCGTTCGTTACGGCTTCTGATAACCATAAAAGGTAACCGACATGTACAAGCAGATTGCATTAATAGCCGTGCTGGCTGGCCCAGCGTTGGCCGTCGAGGCCGCCCCAGTGCCGGAAGCGGTGATTCAGGAATCGTTTTATCCGTATGCGAAAGGGGGCGTCCCGGAGGTTGCCGGTATCAAACCCGGTATGGTGATCAACGCCAGCAACGTCGACTCGGTGGTGTCGTATCTGGATCCGGCCACCTATATGTTTATCAAGAACGGTGATTATGAAATTACCGTCGGCGCAACGACCTCGTTTGATCTCCACAAGTCGTATGTCGATGCCACTCGCCAGTATGCCGGGCAGGCGTCGCTGGGAGAAAAAGTGGGTGAAATCAATGCACCGGGTGCCGGTCGACCGTTCCCGCAGGAGCCATCCCTGGATGATCCCCGAGCCGGTGAAAAGCTGGCCTGGAACTACAAGTACGGCTACAACTGGGGCGATTCTGCCGCCATTATGCCGTTCTACTGGACCATGAAAAACATGTCGTCCGGCAAGGTTGAGCGTACCTTCAAGTTCAATTTCAACTTCCTGAACTTCTCCCGCCGTACTGCCCAGGAACCTTACCCGGAAATCACCCCGAACCCGTCCAGCCTGTTCCGTGGCACCTATGCCCAGGTGCTGGAACCGTTTGACGTCAAGAACACCCAGCTGCTGATTCACAAGTTCCAGGACGATACCAAGAACGATAACGCCTACCTGTATCTGGGTTTCCAGCGCCGGGTGCGTCGCTTGTCGTCTGGTCAAACCACGGATGCCTTCCTCGGTACCGACATCATGATCGAAGACTTTGAAGGTTATGGTGGCCGCATCAGTGACATGAAGTGGACCTACAAGGGCACCCAGTGGATGTTGTCGCCGATGTATAACCACAACGACTTGGCACTGGCCGCTGAGCCAGTGGACGATGAGGGGTATCAGTTTGTCGATTTTGGTGGCAAGGGCGGTTGTTTCCCGAAGATCACCTGGCAGCTGCGCAAGACCTACGTCCTCTGGTCGGAGCCAACCGATCCCAACCATCCGGTTGGTCGTCGCGAGCATTATATCGACGCCCAGACGTACGTGATCCCGCGAAACATCACCTATGACCGCAACGGGGCAATGTGGAAAACCTTCACCATTGGTCAGACGCATCCAGACCACCATCTGGCCATTAACAAGGGATCGGGTGTGTCGATCGATGATTCGTTCTCAATGGTGGATATGCAGGCGGATCACTGCACCACGGGTCAATTCAAGGGCATTGTTAACCCTGAATTGAGTCCGGCGTCCAAGTTTACCGTACAGCAATTGCGCGCTGCCGGTCGTTAGATTCTTGTTGGAGTGCTCGTTTGGCCCGCCCTGTGCGGGCCTTTTTGTTTCACTGGTTTGTGAACGGGTGTTGAGTTTATGAATATGATTGGGTTACTGACGGCCTCGTTCAGAGGCTGTGTCTGGTTATTGGCGCTACTGGTGTTACCGGTCGTGGCCGCCGATACCGTCAAAATCGGCATGACGTTTCCGAATACCGGACGCTACAAAAATCTGGGTATCGATCAGGCGCGTGGAGCCTTGCTGGCGATTGATGAAATCAACGCGGCAGGTGGCGTGCTGGGCAAGCCGCTGGAGTTGCTGCTGTCGGCCTCTGGCCGCAAAGGTAAGGAACAGGAACATGTGAGCGAACTGGTCAACGCGGGTGTCAGCATGGCTTTTGGCAGCTCGCTGCAACCGCAGGCAACCGCCACGGCGGCGGCCAATGCCAACCTGCTGTATTTCGATACCCTGTTTCATTCGCCCGGCGACCGTATACAACGGCCGACGGTGTTTTATGCCTCTTACGATGCCTGGATGGCAGCCAAGACGCTGGCGTTTTATATCAACCAGTCGCTTGGCGGCAAGAAGATGTTTTATATCACCAGCGATAGCCCTGGGGGATTAATGACAGAGCAGATTCTGCGCAAATTCACCCATACCACCGATCTCAGTGTGCACGGACAGTCGTTAACCCGTTTTCCTGGCCCGCGCCGCAAGGAGTTTATCGCCGCCGTTGAGCAAGCCAGGGATGACGGGGCCGAGGTGCTGGTACTGGTGCAAGCGGGTGATGACCTGGCCAAGGCATTGCAGGTGATCCATGAATTGGGGCTGACCACGGCGTTAAAAATCGTCGCTCCCAATATGACGCTCAGTGTGGCCCGCGCGGTGGGAGCGGACATGCTGGAAGGGGTGATTGCGACGGTTCCCTGGAGCTGGCAGGTCGCGAAAGACTACCGCTATGGCGATGGTGTGCGTTTTACCGAGGCTTATGTTGCACGTTACGAAACCAACCCGTCGGCGCTGGCAGCTACCGCCTATAGCCTTGTCTGGCACTACCAGCGCGTGGCCGAGGAAGCAGGCACACTGGATTCCCGGACACTGGCGAAACGCCTTGAAGGGCTGACCTTTACTGGTTTGAAGGACCCGCAAAGCTGGCGGCGTTTTGATCACTTGAGTGTGCAGTCGGTGTACGTGGTGACCGGTAAGCCTCGGGAACAGGTGATGCAAGGGAGTTTGCGGGAAGACTACTTTCGGGTGGTTTCCAATATCGCTGGTCAGATCATCGTCCCCACCGAGAAGGAAGTCGCTGAGCGGGCCTGGGAATAAACCGTCGTCGCTGCCGCTGTTAGGCTTAGTTTTGGGTTTAGTTTTAGTTTTAGTTTTAGTTTTGGGCTGTTGCTTCACAACAGCCCGGTCGAGTGGCAGAACGGAATCGATCAGCCGGTTCGCACGTTAGCCATCATAATGGCTGATGTTCCAGCGTAATCTGTTCAGCCAGTTTGCGACGCACCTTGACGGCGGCAATGTCACTGGGCAGCAAGACCGGCTTCAGGCTGAACAGGTCGGTGGTGCCCATTTGCTGGTGAACTGCATCCAGCACCGGGCCATCTTCGGTTTCAAAGGCATCGTGCATGGCTTTGGTTTTCATGGCGTTAAATTCCGCATCATCTTCCAGATGATTGCGCCGGGTACCAAAGAAATAGTGAGTTGAGTTCAGCGTTTCCGGAGTACAGGTATGCAGGTCGTATTGACCGACACAATGATGCAGATCCAGGCTGTCATTGTTCTGGGTGGCACCCACCGTCAATTGAATATTGGCCGGGGCGCTCCAGGTAATACCGATAAAATGCCGTGCTGAGGCTTCGGGGGCTGGCAGGAACTGGTTAAAAATCAGCATGGGTGGTGTCTGTTCCCATTCCCAGCGGGCCGACACTGTGTCTGCTGTTTCGGACAGTTGCGGCACCTGGGGTGACAGTTTGCCGCGAGTGGTGATGATTTCACCATGCAGATGGTCAATGTGGCTCAGATCCATCACGTTGTCGTTGATCAGCTCGTAGTTGCATTCCCGGCGCATGTAGGTGTAACCGACGCCGTTCGGGTGGCCATCAACCAGCGGGCCATAGTCGGGAATCAGGTCCGGGTTGGCTGGCTGGTTGCCCATCCAGATCCAGAGGAAGCCATAACGCTCCACCAATGGGAAAGACTGCACCACCGCTGCCTCGGGAATATGCTGGTTGCCATGGGGGTTGTGGTTGCACTTGCCGCTGCAATCGAAGCTCAGGCCGTGGTAAGGGCAGACCACGCTGTCACCGTCTCGCTTGCCTTGCGACAGCGGCACAAAACGGTGTGGGCAGCGATCACGCAAGGCAACCGGGGTGCCGTCCTGGCGGCGGTAGATCATGACGCTGGTGTCCAGCAAGGTGCGGCTGAACAGGGCCTCATCATCGACTTCGGTGGACAGGGCTGCGACGTACCAGATATTGCTCAGATAGGGGAGATTTTGCGTTGTTGTCATTGTTATATCTCATGTTGTGTTGAAGGGTGGCCGACGCTGTACGGCCATAGCGTGGCTGAGACTGGCTCAACCAAAACGGTGACTGAACGGGTGTTATGACTGGCTGCCCATCCGCCTAGATATCCAGTACCAGACGTCTGGATTTGGCGCGGGAGCAACAGGGTGTGAAACGATTGTTAGTGGCTTTTTCAGCCTCGGTCTGAAAATAGTCCTGATGATCCGGTTCGCCATCGATCACCGCCGTGAGGCAGGAGCCACAGATGCCCTGCTCGCACGAGATCGCCACCGGGACACCGGCTGCGATCAGCGCCTGGGCGGCAGACTGATCGGCAGAGACCGGGATAATCTGACCAGAGCTGGCCAGTTGCAGCTCAAATGCATGACGGTTGGACAGCGCCTCGTGGTTGGTAACGGGGGCTGAAAACTGCTCGTAATGCACCTGAGTGGTCGCCCAGAGGCAGGACTTGGCCGTTTCCGTCAGATGGCGAATAAAGCCTTCCGGCCCGCAGACGTAGAGATGGCTGGAATCCGGGTTGGCTAACAGCGCCGGGGCATCCAGTGGTGCGGTTGTCGGGTCGTCATCAAAGTGCAACTGCACCCGGCTGGCAAAGGCAGATGTTTGCAGACGATCGACAAAGGCGGCACGGGAACGCGAACGGGCACAGTAGTGCAGTTCAAAGTCCTGCCTTTGCCGCTGCAGGCTTTCGGCCATGGCCAGAATCGGGGTAATACCGATGCCTCCGGCAAACAGCCGGTAGCGTGGAGAAGGCTGGAGTGGAAACAGATTACGCGGTGCGCTGATGGTGAGTGTGTCGCCTGCTTGCAGGGTCTGGTGAATCGCCAGCGAGCCACCCCGGCTCAACGGATCCAACAGGATTCCCAGTTGGTAGTGGTCGCGTTGTGCCGGGCTGTTGCAGAGCGAATATTGACGCACCATGCCATTGGCAAGGTGGATATCGATATGGGCACCGGCCTCAAATTCGGGTAATAAACTACCGTCTGGTGAAACAAGCGTTAGGCCAATAATATCTTCTGCCAGCGTGAGTTTTTGCTGAATACGTACGGTGAAAAGCAATGGACCGGTCATGGCCTGCTCCCTTGATCATTTTTATTATTGTTCAAAGTCCCGGTTGTCGGGCTGACTAGGAGATAGCAACCGATATGCCAGTTTTTTAATTCTTGTAACATATTGAATTTTATGGGAATTTAATTTTATTGCTGATGGTTTAATAGACTGCTTTAATAAAATGATGAAATTCAGCAATTGCTTAAATAAAGAAAATTGCTCTAATAATAAAAATAAACAGGAGGTGGGAAACTGCTATGTCAGCCCACAACCAACATCAGACGTTACATCCGATCCGTGAATTTATTGATGATCAGGCACTGGCGGAAAAACTCCGCTTTGCACCCGATAGTGGACTTATCCAGCTGTTTGAAAATCGCATGTTACTGGTGCATGGATTTTCTCTGGCCGCGCTGCGGCGGGAGTTGATCGAACGCTTGGGGCTGGACAAGACCCGAGAGATGTTCACCCGGTTGGGCTATCAGCAGGGCGTGGCCGATGCCCGCTCGCTGATCGAGTCCGAAGGCGGTCAGACAGACACCAAGCTGGCGATGTTGCCGAGGCTGCGGGAACTGCAGGGATTCGTTCGTAATCAGGCCGTCGACCGCATGCACTTCAATGAGCAGACCGGTGATTTTTGGGGCGATTATTACTGGCAATCGTCATGGGAAGCCGATGCTCATCTGCAGCATTACAGCATCAGTGGTATTCCGGCTTGCTGGATGATGACGGGTTACGCCTGCGGTGCAACCACGACCATTATGGGGCGTCCGATTCTCTGGCGCGAGGTAGAATGCGTTGCCATGGGTCATGCTCGTTGTCGCGTGGTTGGACAGCCGTTAGATGAGTGTGACGACTCCGCCGAACACCTGAAGTTTTTACAAATCGAGGACTTTGTGGCGGCACCAGGCCGACGACCGCCACCCCGGCAGGACAAGGGTTTTCAACTGGCCGACATCAGCAGTTTACCCGATCTGGTCGGTGCCTCCGCCAGCTTTAACGCAGCGGTACACTTGTTGAAACGGGTTGCCCCGACAGATGCCACGGTACTGCTGAAGGGCGAAAGCGGCGTTGGCAAGGAACGTTTTTCGAAAACCCTGCATGCGATTGGTCCCCGTGCGGATAAACCGATGATCTCGGTAAACTGCGCTGCGATTCCGGCAGATCTGGTCGAGGCAGAACTGTTTGGCGTGGAAAAAGGCGCTTTCACCGGGGCGACCGTATCGCGCCCAGGACGATTTGAACGAGCCGATGGCGGCACCCTGTTTCTGGATGAAATCGCCAGCTTGCCACTCCATGCCCAGGGCAAATTGCTGCGGGTGCTGCAGGAAGGTGAAGTTGAACGGGTCGGTGACATCCGGGTTCGGGCGGTGGATGTGCGTATTGTTGCCGCTGCCAATCGTAACCTGCGCGACGAAGTCAAAGCCGGACGTTTCCGTGAAGACCTGTTCTATCGGCTGAATGTTTTCCCCATCGAAATACCTCCACTGCGGGAACGCCGGGAAGATCTGCCGCTGATGGTCAGCGTGTTTGTAAAACGTTATTCGCAGCGCTTTAACAAGGTGATCAAGGGCATCACACAGCGCGCCAGCGAAGCCTTGTGGGCTTATGAATGGCCCGGCAATGTGCGGGAACTGGAAAATATCATCGAAAGAGCAGTTATTCTGGCGGATAACGACGCCAATATCGATTTACACCATTTGTTTTCCGGTGATGAAGACAATCTGGAAATCCTGTTCAAACTGGGGCCGGATGGCGAATTGACCCGTTCCGGCAGGGGAGAGCCGAGTGCTGCTGCGGATATCAGGGTGACTGAACATCCGTTACCCTCGGTTGGTGGCGGTAGCAGAGATGGACTGATTGCCTCGTTTCTGGATACTTTCGGTTCGCTGGAAACCATGGAAACCAGCGTGCTGGACTATGCCCTGGCACAAAGTGGCGGCAATCTCTCGGCCGCAGCCAGACTGCTGAAAATGACCCGAGCCCAGTTTGAATACCGGTTGAAAAAATATCGACAGTTGCAGCGCTCGCACTGACGAGCATAGTGCTCGCCAGTCCAACTAAGTCAGCGCGGTTGTCCTTACGGTCTCCAGGAACGAGGTCAGGATCGGTGACTCCCGGTCTTTCAGATACACGCAACTGAGGTCGACCGAAGCGGCTTCCGACAAGCCTTCAAAGGGTTTGAATATCACGCCGGGCAGCCCGAGTTTGGTGGCGGACTGAGGTACAACACACACGCCAAAACCACTGGATACCAGCGCAACACCGGTGACGGCATCACCGACCTCCTGCACAATATTGGGCAGAAATCCCTGTTCCTGGCAGAGGTTGACAATCTTGTCGACAAAGTTGGGGCGGCCAGAATTGGGAAAGGCAATCAAGGGTTCGTTTTCCAGTACCCGGAAAGGCAAGGCAGCAAGGGCAGCCAGCGGCGATTGCACATTCACGGCAATGTACAGTTTTTCGGTGCCAATCACTTCGCTGACGATATCGGGCAGCGGTGCCAGCATGCGGTTAAATCCGACCGTGATACGGCGCTGGCGTAACGCCTCGATCTGCTCGCCTTTCTCCATATTGTGCAGCACCACATTGACGTCGGGATGGCGGTTGCGGAACGCCAATAGCAGCTTGGGGATGGTATCGAAAATGGCCGAACCAAAAATCCCGACATCCAGGCGGCCCAGTTGGCCTCGGCCAGCACGCTGGGTGCGTTCGGCCGCCAGTGCGACGACCGAACGGATATTCCTGGCTTCTTCCAGAAACATGGCACCGGCTTCGGTCAGTTCAACGCCCTTGGGGGTACGGACAAACAACTGCACTCCCAGATTCTCTTCCAGTTGCTGAATCTGACGGGTGAGAGGTGGCTGGGAAATATGCAGTTTCAGCGCTGCCCGGCCAATATTGCCTTCTTCTGCAACTTCAATGAAATAGCGGATCTGGCGAAGTTCCATACGTCATTCCTGGGATGGCCAACGAGATCTTAATACCTTATTGGCATGAAGTGGCCGGGTCAATAGTATTAGACGAGTATCGGGTGCTGGGATAATTTGAGGCTCATATGGTGTGAAATCGATCATCGCCAACCGTCGGCAAGACGACGTTTTATGGTGAGTTGACCGTTTCTGCATCCGCTGATTTTTAAAAATACCCACTGTGAAAATAACAAAAAGGGGACAGCAAGATGGCAATGACAGGTGTTTTACGTCCAGGGCATGCCCAGATTCGGGTAATGAATCTTGAAGAAGGGGTTCATCATTACCGGGACATCCTCGGCATGACCGAAACCGGGCGAGATGATCAGGGCCGCGTCTATCTGAAATGCTGGGAAGAGTACGATCACAGCAGTGTGATTCTGCGTGAAGCCGACTCCGCCGGTATCGATTTTTTTGCTTTTCGCGTGCTGGATAACGCGACGCTCAACAAGCTGGAAGCCGACCTGATTGAATACGGTTTGCCAACCACCCGTATCCCGGCCGGAGAACTGCTGGAAACCGGTGAGCGGGTGCGCTTTACCCTGCCGTCCGGCCACGATATTGAACTGTATGCCGAGAAGACCCGTATTGGTAACGGCCTCGGTGGTATCAACCCGAACCCTTGGAACGAAGGGGCTGAAAAAGGCATTGCGCCACTGCGTCTTGATCACTGCCTGCTGTATGGGCCAAATGTGATGGAAGTGCAGAAGATTTTTGAAGATGTACTGGGCTTTCAGTTGGTGGAGCGTTCACTGACGCCGGATGGCGAAGCCAATATGGGTATCTGGATGACCTGTTCCAACAAGGTTCACGATATTGCCTTTGTTGAACACCCGGAACCCGGCAAGCTGCATCACCTGTCATTCCTGTTGGATAGCTGGGAAAAAGTGCTGCGTGCTGCCGACCTGATGTCGATGAACGATGTACCGGTCGATATTGGCCCAACCCGCCATGGCATCACCCGTGGGGCGACCATTTATGCCTGGGATCCATCGGGTAACCGCTTTGAAACCTTTATGGGTGGTTATACCGTGTATCCAGACAGTGAGGTATTAACCTGGACCTTTGAAGGACTGGGAGAAGGCGGCGGTCTGGATTTTGCGCAACGTAAATTGCATGAATCCTTTTTGACGATCGTAACCTGATTCAAACGCGATTGGTTGCCGGGTTGTTTGAGGGTCATATCGACCTGACCCGGCTGCACAAGTTGCCACTGGAACTCACAATCAGTCTGGATTAGTAACCCTGAGAACCCGGTGCATATAATCATCCGGGTACCGTGGACACTGTTAAAATACTGCGACTATTGCCAGAGTATTAAGAATATTGTTGGCCTCTTGGAATATTCCGGTTTTGACCTTTGGCGGGTGCAATTGTCGCCTTTTTTGCCCCGCTTTTTTTACCCGCCTTTTTACACCGATATATCCTTTCTTGTTATGTAAATTATTATTTTTGGCTGTTTCTGTTTTGGCTGTTTCTACTGCGAATCGTTCTTTTCCATATCATTCAGCTTCTTTAATCGATAGGACATGGCCGCCCGGCTGATACCCAATAACTGCGCTGCATGGGTGATGTTATTAGCGGATTGTTCCATCGCTTGTTGCAGCATCTGTTTTTCTACTTCTTCCAGCCCGACACCACCGTCGATCAGGCTGCGGATATGATTCTGCTGCACAATCAGCTGGGACGTGCTGGCCGACAGTGAACCGTTCTGGTCGATTACATTCAGCGGATGCGACGGTTCCATCAACGATGGAAACAGATTACACAGATCAATTGATGTACCGTTGTCGGTGAGAATAACGCCTCGCTCGATCATGTTTTCCAGCTCGCGAATATTACCTGGCCATTTGTAGCGAATCAGCGACTGCATGGCCTTGTCGGTGATGCCAGCCAGCTGTTTACGGTAAAGGTTCTGGTATTTTTCGAGAAAATATTCCGCCAGCAGGGGAATGTCCTGTAGCCGTTCGCGTAGTGGTGGAATTCGCACCGGGAAAACGTTCAGCCGGAAAAACAGGTCAGCCCGGAAGCGACCTTCCTTGACGGCTTTTTCCAGATCTTCGTTGGTGGCTGCGACCACTCGGACATCAATGGCGCGGGTCTGGTTATCGCCGACCCGCTCCAGTTCACTTTCCTGCAAAACCCGTAACAAGGTTGCCTGGGCGCGAGGGGAGAGTTCGATGACTTCGTCGAGAAAAATAGTGCCACCGTTGGCCCGCTCAAAACGGCCTTCACGGCTGACGGTCGCCCCGGTAAATGCGCCTTTTTCGACTCCGAACAATTCCGCCTCGATCAGATCCGGTGGAATACAGGCGCAGTTGACGGCGATAAACGCTTTATTGGCCCGATCGCTGGCGTTATGCAGCCCGCGCGCGACAACCTCTTTGCCGACGCCGGTTTCTCCCTGTAATAACACCGTGGCCCGACTCTGGCTGGCTTTGCGAATCAGCTGACACACCTGCATAAAGGCTTCCGATTGACCGACTGAATTGGTCAGCAGATCGTCATCCAGTGCACCCTGGCGGAAGCTGGCTTTCAGATGACAGACCTGTTGTTGCAGCGAGAACAGCTCATCGGCGAGGTGGTCGGGTGTCATCAACCGCTGCATGGCTTCACGGTCTTCCCACTGTTCTGCCGGTTTGCCGACAATTGAACAGTGTTCATGTCCCATGCCCCGACACTGCACTTCCTTGTACAAAATGGGCATGCCCAGAAAGGCCGACGTATAACCACTGGCGTACCCCAGCAGCGTCCAACACACCGGTGAGTCAGACAGCTCATGCTTGGCCAGATACTGATCCGCCTCATACGAGCCGTGCCAGTCGAACTCACCATAAAAATGATGGATCGACGGATCCAGCTGCACTTTTTTGGCGACCACCAGTGCAATACCTTCGATGGCATGGAGCTGAACCCCGGCCATAAACCCCTGTTCCAGAGACATATGGCTGCGTATTTTGTGGGCGACTTCGGCATCTCGCTGGCCTGACTGGTAGCCAAAACGCATGAGAAACCCCCGCGCCCGTTCCATCCCCATGGACGTCACCAGCTCCTCCCGCAGAATGCCCATATCACTGGCATGAATCAGCAGCATGCGGGCTTCCTGCAGCCATATTTCGCCTTTTTCATGGCAAAAGCGGATTTGGGAAATCAGATCTTTGGCATCCGGTACTTCGGGTGGCTGCACGTTATTTGATGTCGCTGATGAAGTTGTCATAGGTATCTTTTTATTGTTTTGGAATTGCCGTCGACGGTCATATGCGATGTAGCAGGTTCTGTTTTTGCTGCATCGGAATCGAATCGGTTAATTATATCAGTTACCGCCGCAACGCATGACCTGATCATATCATGAGGCTATTTCGGTCGCCTGATGAATTGCTCAGGTACGGAGGGTTATATCGGCGATATAGCCCCTGTTCTGGCCTGAAATGTAGCGTTGTTTGTGGCATACGTCTTGCTGATATACCTGGGTACAGAAGATCACTGGTTAGCTAAAAATAATAAACAGGTTATTTCAGTATGCATGAACTCAAATATGAATCCTCAAACACCCATTTTAATGAAGCAACTCGCTATATCCGTGTGCGTAGCCCGGAAGGTGCCCGCTTTGTTGAATTCGATTTTGCTATTGGAGATCCGACCCTGTTTGTCGAACTTATTATGCCGCCAGCGGTATTTGAGACCTTTTGTCGCGCCAATAACGTCATCGAAATGACCGAAGCACAAAAGCAGACAGTGGATGCTGAAACGGCGAAATGGCGCTACGGCGAAGATACGCTGATGGCTGATAACCATTCCCGAACCCACTAGCAGCTATTGAATATTCGCCTGCGTTGGCATCACTGGGTGAAAAGCGATCAGAAAATGCACAGTTAATCGCCATACATACATGTCGCGTATCTGGCCATTTTTACCAGTAGCTACTGACTCTGAAAACAACAACAACCAATCAGGACGTCAATTATGACTGTAGAAATCAAAACCTCGACGCTGGAGCCGGTGCGCCAGACCTTCGCCAATCTGGAACGTCGCTTTGGCGACAAGCCAGCCTCCCGTTACCAGGAAGCCACTTACGATCTTCAGGCTGAAATCAACTTTCACTACCGTCCGTTATGGCAGCCAGACAAAGAACTGAACGACCGTTCGAGAACGGCTGTGGCCATGGCCGACTGGTACGACCTGAAAGACCCACGCCAGTTCTATTACGGCACCTACGTACAGCAACGCGCCAAAATGCAGGAGCAAGCCGAGAACAACTACAGCTTTTTTGAAAAGCGCGGCTTGCCAGAACACCTGTCGGACGCAGTCAAGGCCAGTCTGGTTCGACATCTGATTCCGCTGCGCCATGTCGAACACACCGCCAACCTTAACAACGTGTATGGCTGCTCCATCGGTTTTGGTACATCCATAACCCAGGCGCTGCTGTTTAACGGTATGGATCGTTTGGGCATTGCCCAGTACCTGTCGCGGATTGGCCTGATTCTGGATGGTAATAGCGGTGACCTGCTTACGCAGGCCAAGCAACTCTGGATGCAAGACCCCATCTGGCAAGGCATGCGTGCCCTGTGTGAAAAAACCCTGACGGTACAGGACTGGTTCGAAACCTTTATTGCCCAGGATCTGGTGATCGACACCTTGGTCTTCGAGCTGTTTTACGTGCAGTACGATCAATGGCTGAACGCCAATGGCGCGCAGGACGTCGGCATGTTGACCGAATTTATGCGTGAGTGGAATCGTGACAACAGTCGCTGGATCGACAGCGTACTCAAGACCGCCGTAGCAGAATCCGACGCCAACAAGGCACTGATAGGCCAGTGGCTGAACGACTGGCGTGGCCGCGTCGCCGAAGCGCTGGCTCCAGTGGCGCAGGAGCTCTGTGGTGGTACGGCATCACTGGAAGATGCCTTGCTGGCACTGGATAAACGTACCGCCAAACTCGGCCTGTCCTGAAGGGGAACCCCATGTCCAAAGTGTATTTGATCCTGCAAGACAACGACGTCTCACGCTATATCGTCGAAGCGGTAGAAGAAGATAACCCAGAAGTCACGGTGATCTACCAGCCCGCCATGATCCGCATGGAGCAGGAGAACCTTATGGTGGTGAAGCGGGAAACCGTAGAAGAAAAACTCGGCCGTGATTGGGACGTGCAGGAACTGCATCTGAACCTGATTTCCCTGGGTGGCAACGTGGATGAGGATGAAGACCGGCTTGAGCTGAGCTGGGTGCTTTGAAAGCCGTCTGCCCCCGACGCCTGACCCAACAAAAATAACAAGGAGCCACATCATGGCTGTAAAAAAACTGAATTTGAAAGACAAATACAAGTTACTGACTCGCGATCTTGACTGGGAATTCTCCTACGAAGATCGCAAGCAGGCCTTTCCTTACGAAGATTTTGAGGGCATCAAGATCAACGACTGGTCGAAGTGGGAAGACCCTTTCCGTTTGACCATGGACGCTTACTGGAAATACCAGGCCGAGAAAGAAAAGAAGCTCTACGCCATTTTTGATGCATCGGCACAGAATAACGGTCACCTGAACGTCTCTGACCCCCGTTATATGAATGCCATCAAATTGTTCCTGACCGGTATTTCACCGCTGGAATATCAGGCTTTTCAGGGCTTTGCCCATGTTGGCCGCCAGTTTGGCGGCGTCGGTGCCCGCGTGGCTTGTCAGATGCAGTCCATCGACGAACTGCGACACGTACAGACCCAGATACATGCCATGAGTCAGTACAACAAGTTCTTTGATGGTTTCCAGGACTGGAGCCATATGCACGACCGGGTCTGGTATCTGTCGGTGCCAAAATCCTTCTTTGATGATGCCCGCACGGCAGGCCCGTTCGAGTTCCTGGTAGCGATCAGCTTCAGCTTTGAGTACGTACTCACCAACCTGGTATTTGTACCCTTTATGTCGGGCGCGGCACACAACGGCGATATGGCGACGGTGACGTTCGGCTTTTCGGCCCAGTCCGACGAAGCCCGCCATATGACCCTGGGTCTGGAAGTGATCAAGTTCCTGCTGGAACAGGACGAAGCCAACGTACCCATCGTGCAGAAGTGGATTGACAAATGGTTCTGGCGTGGCACCCGTATGCTCAGTCTCGTCGGCATGATGATGGACTATATGCTGCCGAACAAGGTGATGAGCTGGCAGGAAGCCTGGGAAGTTTACTTTGAAGAAGCCGGTGGTGCGCTGTTCAAGGATCTGGCCCGCTACGGCATTCGCAAGCCGAAGTACGTTGAGACCACTGAAAAAGAAAAAGAACACATCAGCCATCAGACCTGGTGGACGTTTTACACCTTCGGCCATGCTGCGGGCTTCCATACCTGGATTCCGACCGAGAAGGAAATGGATTGGCTGAGCGAAAAGTACCCTAATACCTTCGACAAATACTACCGCCCACGCTGGGAGCTGGCGCAAAAACTCGAAGACGAAGGCAAGCGTATATACAACAAGGCGCTGCCGCAGCTATGTAACACCTGTCAGATACCAATGCTGTTTACCGAAATGGACAACCCCGGCCAGCTCTCCTACCGGATGTCGGAATACAAGGGCGACAAATACCACTTTTGCTCGGACGGCTGTAAAGACATCTTCGATGACGAGCCGGAAAAATACGTTCAGGCCTGGTTACCGGCACACCAAATTTTCCAGGGCAACTGCGGTGGCCCGGGGATGGAAGAGGTGCTGCGGGATTATTACAACTTTAATCTCGGAGCCGACAACCTCGACTTTAAAGGCAGTCCGGATGAAAAGCGCTGGAAGGAATGGAAATCAGCCTGACCCCACCGGATGTGGTGGGCGCGAAGCGGACAGGGACAGGAGCGAAACGGACAGGGACAGGAGCGAAACGGACAAGGACGGAGCGAAACGGACAGGGACGGAGCGAAACGGACAGGGACAGAGCCCGTCCCTACGGAAAAAACAACACCGAGCCTGACAGCAGATGTCAGGCTCCAGACAAGAGAATAACAATATGGCTGTTCAAGCAATCACGCCAGACTATGTCGGCGAAATCAAAGACAAGATCGAAAACTTCCACGGCAACCAGGTGGTGTACGCCGGTTGGGACAGACACCTGATGTTCCCGGCGGCCTTCGCCTGGCCAGTGCCACCGGCGATGCCATTCAGCGACTTTCGTGACCAGGTCATGGGCGAAGCCTTTGGGATTCATCCTGAATGGGAACAGATCAACTGGGATACCGTTGTCTGGCTACTGGATGGCCAGTCCTTCACACCCGATATCAACAAAGGCCTGGCGGAACAAGGCATTGGCCACAAGTCACTGTTGCGATTTACCACACCGGAACTGACCGGTTTCCAGGGCGCAGGGGTATAACAGCATGAGCTACATGGTCACCATTGAACCCACTGGCGAGCAGATTGAGGTAGAAGAAGGGCAAACCATTCTGGATGCAGCGCTGCGCCAGGGGGTCTGGTTACCCTTTGCCTGTGGCCACGGCACCTGCGCCACCTGCAAATGCCAGGTGCTGGAAGGGGATGTCGATGTTGGTGCTGCGTCGCCGTTTGCCTTGATGGACATGGAAAAAGACGAAGGCAAAATTCTCGCCTGCTGTGCCATCCCGGAAAGCGATCTGGTGATAGAAGCCGACATCGACGTCGACCCGGATTTTGCCGGACACCCGGTAGAAGACTTTGACGCAGAAGTAACCGACATCATCAACCTGTCGCCCACCATCAAGGGTGTTCATTTCCGTCTGGATCGGGATATGGCTTTTCAGGCCGGGCAATACATCAACCTGATTATTCCCGGCGTTGAAGGCAGTCGCGCATTCTCCATTGCCAATACACCGTCACAAGCCGACACCCTGGAACTGCATGTCCGTTTGGTGCCCGGTGGTGCCGGTACGACCTGGCTGCACAATCAGCTCAAGGTCGGCGACACACTCACCATCTCCGGCCCTTACGGCCAGTTCTTCACCCGCAAATCGGACGACAAGGACGTGATCTTTATCGCCGGGGGTTCCGGCCTGTCCAGCCCGCAATCCATGGTGCTGGATCTGCTCGAAGAAGGCGACAGTCGCCAGATCTACCTGTTCCAGGGAGCGCGCAACATCAGCGAACTGTATAACCGCGAGATTTTCGAAACCCTCGAACAGCAGCACAGCAACTTCCACTACATTCCGGCACTGAATGCCCCGGAACCCGACGACCAGTGGCAAGGCTTTACCGGCTTTGTCCACGATGCTGTCAATGCCCGGTTCGATGGCAAATTCGAAGGCCACAAAGCCTACCTGTGTGGCCCGCCACCGATGATCGACGCCGCCATCAGCACCCTGATGCAAGGGCGACTGTTTGAACGCGATATTCATATGGAGCGATTTGTTACTGCTGCCGATGGTGCGGAAGAACAGCAGCGTTCGGCCTTGTTTAAACGGATTTGAGTTTAAACGGATTTGAGTTTAAACGGATCTGAGTTTAAGGGGCCAACTATTTAATTCAGCATTCTATAAATGCGGATGATGTAATCGGAGAGTGTCATGACCAATCCAGAAATATCGAAAAATGTCGTAGCGGCGAATATTCAAACGAATTATCACGACAGTGGCGAAGGGCCTGTGGTTATTCTGATTCATGGCTCTGGCCCTGGTGTGACCGCTTATGCCAATTGGCGGTTGAATATGCCAGCTATTAGTGAACATTTTCGTGTTATCGCCCCAGATATGGTCGGTTTCGGATTCACCGAACGGCCTGCTGATTTCGAATACCGCATGGAGAATTGGGTTGATCATATTATTGGGCTGATGGATGCCCTGGATATTGAAAAAGCCCATGTTGTTGGCAATTCCTTTGGCGGCGCCTTGGCCATTGCTGCTGCGGTAAAATACCCGGAAAGGGTGGATCGAATGATTCTCATGGGTTCTGCCGGTACAAAATTTGAGCTCACGGATGGCTTGAATGCAGTTTGGGGCTATGAGCCATCGATTGCGAATATGCGTAAACTGCTTGATGTTTTTGCCTATGATCGCTCGCTTGTGACCGATGAATTAGCTGAACTGCGTTATAACGCCAGTATTCAGCCCGGATTTCAGGAGTCTTTTGCGCGTATGTTCCCAGCGCCGCGCCAGCGTTGGGTCGATGCCCTGGCCAGTTCGGATGAAGCGCTACGAGCACTGGCTAACGACACGCTGATTGTGCATGGACGCGAAGATTTTGTCGTGCCGCTGTCTGCCGGTCTTCGTCTGGCAGAACTTATTGAGCGGGCAGAATTGCATGTATTTGGTCGTTGCGGGCATTGGACTCAAATAGAACATAAAGACCGCTTTAATCAGCTTGTCGTCAATTTTTTTAAAGGAGCATAAGCTGCTGACCGGCAGCGGTTTTTAAAACGATTGCTGTCGTGATTTTAAACCAGATTGATTAAACATCGGCGAAAGGTACTCGTTTATTATTCATAAACGGTACTGTATCGCCGATTTTTTTTGCCCTCTGCCGAACAGGGAGTTTCCTGCTGTTTTTATGGCGGATCAATCCAAAGTCGGGATATCCTTTTGTCAAAAATGGTTGACTGATTCTTGCCGGGTAATCCCCTTTTTTTTGCTGCTGATTTTTAACATCCAAAGCACCCCAATAAACCATAAAATCCCGCTTTTTAGCCATAAACCGAAGCCTATTTGTGCCATATATCCACGATCTGGAAGCACCTCTGCGACCGTGCTTGAGGCAATCTGGATAATCAATCCATTGCCGTCATCCGACGTTAAAAAAACAATTTTTCTCATCGAGTATTGACCTGGCACTAAGTCAATGATGCTCGTCAAAATACAATACTTCATGCAAAAACAGTATTGGACTCTTTCCTATTAGGTATTAGATCGGAATGGTGTCGCTGGATACCTTAATCGTCTAACTGGTAAACAATAACAAGAGGTATCAACTGATGGCGATTCAAGGTGTATTGCGGCCGGGTCATGCTCAGATCCGGGTGCTGAATCTCGAACAGGGCGTTCATTTCTATCGGGATGTGTTGGGCTTGCTGGAAACCGGCCGGGATGATCAAGGCCGGGTCTATTTCAAGGCCTGGGATGAGCAGGATCATAACAGTGTGGTGATTCGTGAAGCTGATCGTGCCGGGATCGATTTTTTTGCTTTCAAGGTGCTGGATAACGACACCCTGCTCCATTTTGAGCGCGCATTAAACGACTATGGTCTGGAAACCAGTCGTATGCCTGCTGGCGAGATGCTGGAAACCGGCGAGCGGGTGCGTTTCACTTTACCTACTGGTCATCTGATCGAACTGTACGCCGACAAGACGTGGGTGGGCAACGACAGCGCTGAGTTGAATCCGGCACCCTGGAATGCCAACGCCGAAAAAGGCATCGCCCCTATTCGTATGGATCACTGCTTGCTGTATGGCCCGGATACTGCGGCTGCCAAAAAGATTCTGATTGAGGTGCTGGGCTTTCAGTTGGTTGAGCGCACCCTGACCCCGGATCGGGAGGGTGAAATTGCGCTCTGGCTCAGCTGTTCCAACAAGGCCCATGATATCGCCTTTGTTGAACATTCCGAGCCTGGCAAGCTGCACCATGTCGCCTTCCAGCTGGAAAGCTGGGAGAAGGTATTACGTGCGGCTGACATTATGGCGATGAACGATGTGCCGGTGGATATTGGCCCCACTCGCCATGGTATTACCCGAGGTTGCACCATTTACGCCTGGGATCCTTCCGGTAACCGGTTCGAAACCTTTATGGGCGGTTATCAGACCTATCCGGATCACAAACCGATCACCTGGACATTTGAAGGGCTGGGCGAGGGCGGTGGTCTGGATTACGCGCATCGCAAGTTACACGACACGTTTCTAACGGTTGTTACCTGATATTTTTGCAGACGGCCAGCGGGGTAAACACCCCGTTTTCTGGCCTGCGGCTGCGGCTTTTTTCGGCTCGATTAAACTCATTACCCGGCTGTGCACAAAACGGATAAACCTTATCCGGCTCTGGATAGTTCGTATTTCGTCAGGCTTTTAACCTGAACATCAATACGGAGGGTCCATTGATGAACGAGCAACTGATAACAAAAATCCAGAGCATGATGGAAGAAGACAAGGAACAGGGCCTGTTTCGCTGTCGCCGTGACATGTTTACCGATCCTGAGCTGTTCGAGCTGGAGATGAAGCACATCTTCGAAGGCAACTGGATCTATCTGGCCCATGAGAGCCAGATTGCCGAGAACAACGATTTCTTCACCACCTATATGGGTCGCCAGCCGGTATTTATTGCCCGTAACAAGGACGGTGAACTGAACTGCTTTATCAACGCCTGTTCCCACCGGGGCGCGGTGTTGTGCCGTACCAAAAAGGGCAACAAGTCGGTTCTTACCTGTCCATTCCATGGCTGGAGCTTTAATAACTCCGGCAAACTGTTGAAAGTAAAAGATCCGAAAGAAGCCGGTTACCCGGATTCCTTCAACTGCGAAGGCTCCCACGACCTGACCAAGGTCGCCCGCTTTGAATCCTATCGTGGTTTCCTGTTTGGCTCGCTGCGAGAAGACGTCAAACCACTGACCGAACACCTGGGTGAAGCGGCCAAGATCATCGACATGATTGTCGATCAGTCACCGCAGGGGCTGGAAGTAGTCAAGGGCGCATCCAGCTATATCTACGATGGTAACTGGAAGGTTCAGGCTGAAAACGGTGCCGATGGCTACCACGTGTCGTCCGTGCACTGGAACTATGTGGCGACCACCGCACGCCGTAAAAATGGCATGTCCGACGATGACGTCAAAGCCATGGATGCGTCGACCTGGAACAAACAGAAAGGCGGCTTCTACGCCTTCGAGCAAGGCCACATTCTGCTGTGGATGCAATGGCCTAACCCGCAAGATCGCCCGCTGTATGAAAAACGTGACGAGCTGGTTGCCCAGTATGGTGAAGCGCGGGCCGACTGGATGATCGGTAACTTGCGCAACCTGTGTCTCTACCCGAACGTCTTTCTGATGGATCAGTTCAGCTCGCAGATTCGTCACTTCCGCCCGATTTCAGTCGATAAAACCGAAGTCACCATCTACTGCATCGCACCCAAAGGCGAGAGTGCCGACGCCCGTGCCCACCGCATTCGCCAGTATGAAGACTTCTTTAATGCCTCAGGCATGGCGACGCCGGATGATCTGGAAGAATTCCGTGCCTGTCAGGAAGGCTTCAAAGCCGGTGGTCTGCCATGGAACGACATGTGCCGGGGTGCCACCCACTGGATCAACGGCCCGGACGACGCGGCCAAAGCCCTTGACCTCAAGCCGGTGATGAGTGGTGCCAAATCGGAAGACGAAGGTCTGTACACCATTCAGCACCGTTACTGGGTGGATTACCTGTCTGCCTGTGTCGACAAAACCGGTTCGGATAAAGCCAAAGGCTAAGGAGCAACATAATGAGCTTTGAATACCAACAGATTCTGAACTTCCTGTACTCCGAAGCCCGTGCGCTGGACGACAAGCAATGGGATCAGTGGCTGGAACACTACGACCCGGAAGCAGAGTTCTGGATTCCCAGCTGGGATGACGATGGCGAACTGGTGACCGACCCGCAAGCCCACGTCTCGCTGATGTACTATCGCCGTCGCGACGGTCTCGAAGACCGGGTGTTCCGTATCAAGACTGAACGCTCCAGTGCCTCCAGCTTGCCGGAGCCGCGTACCAGCCATAACACCAGCAATGTTGAAATACTTGCCGACCATGGCGACAGCTGTGATATCCGCTACAACTGGTGTACCCACAGCGTGCGCTACAACACCGTGGATTCCTATTTCGGCAACGCTTTTGTGACGCTGAAAAAGACCGACGCTGGTATTCGTATTCTGAAGAAAACCGTCGTGATCAAAAATGATTACATTCATCACGTCGTCGATATCTATCACGTGTAAGACGATGTCTGATGCTCGATAACAAGCACACAGGGTGCGCAGTGTTCACCCTGTGTGCTTGTTATCGGCGGCTTCAAGTGGAGTGGTGCAGCGGGCGATGGTCAAATCAGGCACCTGCCCGTGCGTACCGCTCAACCGCCACTCTCACGCAGAACCATAACGACAAAAGCCTTCAACAAAGGCTGGAGACACCGCTATGACCAAAATAGCACTCAATTTTGAAGACGGGGTTACCCGTTTTATCGACGCCATGGCGGGTGAAACCGTTGCTGATGCCGCCTACCGCTCGCAAATCAATATCCCGATGGACTGTCGTGACGGTGCCTGTGGCACCTGCAAATGCCAGTGGGAATCCGGCCAGTTCGAAATGGATGATTACATCGAAGATGCGCTGTCAGATCAGGAAGCGGAAGCGGGCAAGGTGCTCACCTGCTGCATGATTGCAGCAACGGATTGCGTAATTAACGTACCGGCGCTGTCGGAAATGTGTGTACGTACCGTGATGGCAGATATTCATGCCGAGGTGGTGGCACTTAACCGACTGTCACCATCCACCCTCAGCTTTACCCTTGCCAGTGACCAGATTCGTGCCATGCATTTCTTGCCGGGACAATACGTCAACCTGCAAGTGCCCGGCACCGATCAAACCCGTGCCTACTCGTTCAGCTCGCTGGTGCAAGAAGACCGTGGTGCTGTGTCGTTCCTGATTCGGGTCGTGCCGGACGGCTTGATGAGCAGCTGGCTGGTCAACGACGCCAAGCCGGGCGATACCATGACATTGCGTGGCCCGTTCGGCAGCTTCTACCTGCGTGATGTCAAACGTCCGCTGTTGATGCTGGCCGGTGGTACCGGTTTGGCACCTTTTCTGGCGATGCTGGAGAAACTCGAACGTGACGGTTGCCCTCAGCCGGTACACTTGATTTACGGCGTTACCAACGACGGTGACCTGGTTGAAATGGACAAGCTGGAAGACTTTGCCGCACGGATCGACAACTTCAGTTTCACGGCCTGTGCCGCCAACCCGGATGCGGAATACCCGGTTAAAGGCTTCGTGACCCATCATATGGACGACGGCGTGCTACACAACGGCGACCTCGATATTTACCTCTGTGGGCCGCCGCCCATGGTGGATGCCGTCAACGGCTTTATGACCGATAAAGGCATCAAGCCAGTGAATTTCTATTACGAGAAATTTGCTTCCAGTTGAACATCGCCCGTTTGTAGTGGTGTGTTTTGCACACCACCTCGCTTCAGGAGAACACCTCATGCGTCCATCCCGTTTTGAAAACAAAGTCGTTATCGTCACCGGAGCTGCTCAAGGCATCGGCCGGGCGGTGGCGGAATCCATGGCGGCGGAAGGCGCGATACTGGCCTTGATTGATCTGTCGCCCATCGTCGAAGAAGTGGTCGAATCCTGCCTCGCTGCCGGTTCACCCAACACCCTCTACCGACTGGCCAATCTGGAGCAATTCAAAAGTGCCAACGACGCTATCCGTTCGGTCATTGAAGAGCTGGGTCGGGTCGATGTGCTGGTGAATAATGTCGGCGGCACCATCTGGGCCAAACCCTATGAAGCCTACAAACCGACCCAGATCGAAAAAGAAATCAGACGCTCGCTGTTTCCGACCTTGTGGGGTTGTCATGCGGTGCTCGATACCATGCAGGCACAACGCAGTGGCACCATCGTCAACGTCTCGTCGATTGCCACCCGTGGCCTGAACCGGGTGCCCTATGCGGCTGCCAAAGGCGGTGTGAATGCCTTGACCGCTTGTCTGGCGTATGAAAATGCCGAATACGGTATTCGGGTAAACGCTACCGCGCCGGGCGGCACCGACGTTGGCCCGCGTCGAATTCCGCGCAACACCAACAAACAAAGCAAGCAGGAAGAAATCTGGTATCAGCAGATTGTCGACCAGACCATCGATTCTACTCTGATGAAGCGCTACTCGACGCCGCAGGAACAGGCCAATGCCATTCTGTTTTTGGCATCGGATGAATCTTCCTACCTTACCGGTTCGGTGATTCCGGTCGGTGGTGGGGATTTGGGCTGACTCCCGGCATACGTTAACGGCATTTTTGATGCCATTCCGTTAGGTGGGGCAATAATGATGTAATAATTTACAGGATTGTCCCATTTGAACGTCTTTGGTGGAGAACTTAAACAGAATATTCAGTCTATACTTCAACAGTGACGCTAAATCCGTCATCTTGAACGTATCAACCACCGATTGCCGTTTAGCGCAATCTATCGAACCGGGGAGAGCTAATGATCAATCGTTGCATCATGCTGCGTATGCTCTTCTGTGTCTCCTTGTTGGGTGCTGTCAGTGCGTTCAGTTTGCTGGATGCCCATGGTAATCATGACGCCTTCTGGAGTAGTCAGGTTGCATTCAGTGATCCCCCCGCATTGCTGGATGGCGACAACGACCGCTATGTTCCACCTGCTCCGGTTACGTTATTACTGCTGACGCTTGTGCTGATGGTTGTGCTGTTGCCTGCGATGGTGCCGGATTACCGGACGCAGCATCGCGCCAGCATTCGGGTTCGCGGCCCTCCTCGCCGTTTTTGATTGCTCTGGCCAATGGACAGCTTCCCCCCTCCCTTTGGCCAGACTCCCGAATCTCACCCAACAATCAGAATATTGCCTGACCGATCAGTATCGCTGCGGTAACAGGCAAAAGAGGAGTATTTCCCATGCATAAATTGACTCTGCACCCAGTACAAAACGTCGATGAACTGGCCTTTCCTGAAAAGCCGGTTCATATCTCTCTGAACAGCCCAGCAAAGGCGTTTTTTACCGATTTTGTCGACAGTGAACCGATGGTGATTGAATCCTCGGTGACTGCCGTCGAAGCTCGCAACATGATGATCAAGACCCATGTTCGCCTGAAGTTGGTGGTGGATGAAAACAACCGCTTTCTCGGTATCATTGATGCAGAGCATTTGTCGGATCAGTACATTCTGCTGCAAGCGACCAATACCGGCCTCAGCAGCCTGAAAGAAGTGCTGGTCTCGGAACTGATGACCCGCAAGAAAGATCTGACCGCGCTGAATTACTCCGAACTGGTGCTCTCGACCATTGGTGATGTGGTGAACTGCCTGCAAGATAACTATCAGCAACACTGTCTGGTGGTGGATCGTGAAAACCACAAAATCCGGGGCCTGTTCTCCGCCAGTGACATCTCTCGCAAGCTGCGCTTGCCGATTGATATTCATGAACAATCCAGCTTCGCACGGGTATTTTCAGCGGTATCCTGATGCGGTACCCCAGAAAAGGGGCTGCCTGCAAGGTGGGGTGAGATTCCGCCTTGCAGGCACGGCCAGCCATGGCCACTTTGATCTCTCCGGTTGTTATGGCCCGTAGACGTAGGCCGGGAACCAGTTGACCAGACCGGGGAAGATGATCAGCAACGCCAGGGCGGTCAGTTGCAGCAGAATAAACGGAATCACGCCTTTATATATGGTCGCTAACGATACTTCCGGCGGGCATACACCTTTCAGATAGAACAGCGAGAAACCCACCGGCGGTGTCAGGAACGAGGTCTGCAAGGTCAGCGCGACCAGCATCACAAACCACACCAGAGTCGGATTATCCATGACGCCGTAGCCGTTGATGGAAATTTCCAAGGCACTGATCACCGGCGCAACCAGCGGTAGAATAATCAGCGTGATTTCGATCCAGTCGAGGATAAAACCGAGTAAAAATACGATGCCAAGAATAAACAGAATAATGCCGTAGGGGCCAAACGGCAGGGCGGTCAGTAACGACTCGATGTATTCGTCACCGCCCAGTTCCCGCAGTACCAGTGCAAACATGGTGGCCCCGATAAAGATCGCGAAGATATAACCGCTGACGTTGAGGGTATCGTGCAGACACTCGCGCACGACCTTGATATTCAGCCGTTTGTTTTGCCAGGCCAGGCCCATAGCCGCCGCTGCACCTACGGCAGAAGCTTCCGTCGGCGTGGCAATACCGGCAAAAATACTGCCGAGTACGGCCAGAATCATCGCCAATGTGGGTGCTACGGCCTTGAAAACATCGATCCAGACCTTGGCCGTCACTGGCTGAATGTTGTCGTCCAGAGGCATGGATGAGGGTTTAAACAGACCCCAGCCGAGAATGTAGACGATGTACAACACGCCCAGCAGCAGGCCGGGCATAACCGCTCCCATAAACAGGTCACCGACCGACAGTGCCAGCTGGTCGGCCATGATCACCAGCATGATGCTGGGGGGAATCAAGATGCCCAGCGTCCCGGCGCTGGCAATGGTGCCGACGGTGACGGTTTTGTCATAACCCTGGCTCAGCATGGCAGGCAGTGACATGACCCCCAGCAATACGACCGAGGCACCGACAATACCGGTGGATGCCGCCAGAATAATCCCGATCAGCACGACAGTAATGGCCAGCCCGCCGCGTACCCGGCCAAACAGCGCCTGGAAAGATTTCATCAGATTTTCGGCGACACCAGACTTATCGAGCAGGTTGCCCATAAAGATAAACATCGGCAGTGCCACCAGAATCCAGTTGTCCATGATCTTGTAGGTGCGGTCAACGACCAACCCCACCGAGGTAAAGTCGATACCAATCAGGGTGTCGAGGTACGTATCCGACAGGTAGGCCAGCAGGGCAAACACAGTACCAACACCGCCCAATACCCAGGCGACCGGAAAACCGCTAAACAGCAGCAGGATAAAACTGGCGAACATGGCGATGATGAGGATTTCATTAATTTCCATCGTGGTGACCTCCGCTCAGATGACGTTGCAGCAGGATGGCTTCACGAAAGAGGCGGTTCAGTGCGGCGATGATCATTAACCCCATGGTGACAGGAATCAGGGTTTTGATCAGCCAGCGCCAGGGCAGCCCGGCGGGTGCAATCGAGCGCTCATCAATGCGCCACGACTGATAGACAAAATCCAGCCCGTGATAAAACACCAGCGACAAAAACGGCAGCAACAATAACGTCAGCCCGAGAATTTCTACCAGATGTTTGGCTGTTGGGCCGAACTGACAGTGCAGGACATCCACCCGCACGTGGCTGTTGTTGGCCTGGGCATACACGACACCGGCAAAGACGCCGATGGCGTATAAGTGCCATTGCAGTTCTTCCAGCGCGATCATGCCGGCACTGAAGCCGCGACGCAGCATGACCTGGGTGAGAATCACCACCATCAGGATGGCGAAGATCCAGGCGACGGCTTGACTGAGCCGGATCAGCAGCCGATCGACGGTGTCGGCAAATGGCACCGGAAGGGCAGTATCTGGGTGCTGGTTCATGGGTGTTCCTGCGAGTGTTCGTTGATAAAGCGTTGATGCGAAAAACAAAACAGGGTGTCTGGCAGACACCCTGTCGGCAGCAACTCAGCTGCGGCCCGGTAGGCTCGTATCAATCGCGAGGCAGAAAGGCGCGGCTGGACCACAACTTGTAGTTGCTGCGGAAGGTTTGCAGGTCGTCATATACCGCCGCGAAGGTCGGATCCTTGCGCTGTTCGGTGGCGACTTCTTCCCATGCGCCTTCAAAGGCATCCAGCATTTCTTTCGGCCACTCGTGCACGGTTACGCCGCGCTCCTCAATGTTGGCGCGGATCGCTTCAAACTGGATGTATTCAGACTCCGCCACCGAGTTGGTGACCGATGCCTTACAGGTGGTTGATACCACGGCGCGCTGCTGGTCGGTCATGCCTTTCCAGGTATCGCCGTTGACCAATAATTCAAAGAAGGTGGCCTGCTGATGCCAGCCAGGAAAGTAGTTGTGCTTGGCAACCTTGTAGAAACCGAGCTTCTGGTCGATCGCCGGTTGCGAAAATTCGGTGGCATCAATGGCTCCTTTTTCCAGTGCACCAAAGATTTCACCACCTGGAATCAGTGAGGTGGAGACCCCCAGCTTGGCCAGAACTTCACCACCCAGACCATAGAAACGCATGTTCAGACCTTTGAGGTCTTCAAGGGAGTTGACCGGCTTTTTGAACCAGCCAGAGGTTTCCGGGCTGATCAGTGCGCAAGGCTCAACGTGGACGTTGTAACCGGCATCATCGTACATTTTTTGATACAGCTTGAGACCGTTGCCATAGTACATCCAGGCGGCAAATTCCGGCGCTTCCGGGCCAAACGGGATGGTTGAAAAGATGGCGGCGGCAGGCATTTTGCCAGCCCAGTAACCGGCGATGGAGTAACCTGAGTTAACTTTGCCAGTGGATACCGCATCGAGGATTTGCAGCGGAGCGACCAGTTTGCCCGGTTCATACAGTTTCATTTTGACTTCGCCACCCGAGACAATCGGTAGTTGTTCAGCAACCCACGCGATGGGTGTTCCCAGGGCTGGCAGGTTGGAGCCAAAAGCGATCGGGGTTTTCAGTAAGACAGGTTTTGCCTGTACGGCAGTGCAGCAGAGCGCCAGCGCTGATGTGGCCACCAGAGTCGTAAGAGTGCGTTTCATAGCCTGATCCTGATTATTATTTTTTCAGTAGCTGTACGTCCATTGGTTGAAAAAATGGCACGCCAGAGTGTGTGAAAAACTATAGGGAGGCGGCCTGGGGCATCCTACCCTTCTTTGGTAGGGGAATTTGCCAAGACCTACCAAAGTAGGTTGAGCGGGAGAAATAACCTGTATACAAGAGAGATCAGGCCGATTCCGATTCACGTTTTGTGGGGTAAACAATAATAATGGCCTCAGTAATAATGACTTCAGTATCAACAGACCGCGTGAAGACTGGCGCGAGTAGAGGCCGATTCCATGGATAGCCTGATTCATCAGGTCTGGTTTGTCGGTGGGCTGTCACTGATGTACGTCGGCTTTTTGTTTGTGATCGCCATTTGGGGGTCACGCTGGATGCGGCCTTCCTGGCAGCCTTATGTGTACAGTCTGACGCTGGCCATTTTTTGCACCACCTGGGCGTTTTACGGCACGGTACAACAGGCGCTGACCCATGGCTGGATTTTGGCACCGACCTACGCCGGAGCCATCCTCCTGATTACTGTGGGCTGGAAGGTCATGGATCGGATTATCCAGATCGCCCGGCAGGAAAACAGCACCACAATTTCCGATTTTATCTCGGCCCGCTTCGGTCATAGCCGGGGCGTGGGCATTCTGGTGGCGCTACTGTGTTTGCTGGGGGTGGTGCCTTATATCGCGTTGCAGCTCAAGGCGGTGTCTGCCAGTTTCCAGCTGGTAACGCTGACCAGTTCGGTCGAATTAAGCTGGTACAGCGACCCGACGCTGATCATCGCTGGCATCATGGCCATTTTCAGTATTCTGTTTGGTACCCGCACGGTGGATTCCAGCGAAAGCCATCAGGGCATGATGCTGGCAATTGCGTTCGAATCGCTGGTCAAGCTGGTGGCACTGACCGCCGTCGGGCTGTTTGCTGTGTATGGTCTGTACGACGGCTTTGCCGATCTGGTGAACAAGGCCATGGCAGAAGGTGATATTGCCCGTACCCTGACGGATTATGCCGATCCCAGTGTCTATCTGACCCATGCCTTGCTGGGGGGGGTCGCCATTATTGCCTTGCCGCGTCACTTCCACGTAGCGGTAGTGGAATACCGCTCGCAGCGCGATATTCGTGCCGCCCGCTGGATGTTTCCGCTCTACTTGCTGGCGATCAATCTGTTTGTATTGCCACTCGGCATGGTGGCGATGCTGAATCAGGATCTGCTGGAATCCTTCACCTATATCACGCTGGAACTGCCACTGGCATTTCATCAGGAATGGCTGGCGTTGCTGGCTTATATCGGCGGGCTGTCGGCAGGGACGTCGATGGTGATTATTTCCTCAATCACCCTGGCGACCATGGTGTGTAATGAAATCGTCTTGCCCATTCTGATCAAGTTTGGCTGGCAGGGTAACGGCACTGGCATCAAGCTGCGGGTGTTGCTGATCCGCCGGGTGGCGATTGTCGGTGTGCTGGCGCTGGCCTTTATTTACTACCGTTTGCTGTCGCAGTTTCACAGCTTGTCGGAAATCGGCTTGCTGGCCTTTGTTGCCATCGCCCAGTTTGCGCCAGCGATACTGGTCGGAATGATCTGGCACGGTGCCAATCGTATGGGGGCTTACTGGGGGATTGGCACCGGGTTTGCTGTGTGGTCTTACACGCTGTTCCTGCCGGTAGTATCGGATATGGGCTGGGTGGATCCGGCCTTTCTTGACGGGCCATGGGGGTTGGCGTTTTTACAACCCCACGGCTTGCTGGGGCTGAATGAACTCAATCCGATTGTGCACGGCACCTTCTGGAGCCTGATGCTGAATACCCTGATGCTGGTGATTGCGTCGCTCTATCACAAACCCAGTTTTGCCGACACCGAACAAGCCCAGCGTTTTGTTTACAGTACCGGCTCATCGGGTCAGCTCAGTTCCCGGCGTTATGCCATTCGAGCCCAGGATTTACGTGCGTTGCTGCAGCGGTTTATCAATCCGGCCAAGGTCAACGCGTTTTTTGAAGATTTCAGCAATCCGCTCACTGGTCGGATATTGCATCGTGGCGAAGTGGATGAACCCATGCTCAAAGAAGCGGATCGTTTGCTCAGTTCGGTGGTGGGACGCAAGGGTTCGGCGCTGCTGTTACGTAATCTGGTTGAGGACGATACCGGCCAGTACACCACGCTGAATAACCTGGTTGAGGAAGTCTCCGAGGTGGTGCTGTTCAATCGCGACCTGCTCAATTCCATTCTGCACAGCCTCAACCAGGGCATCACGGTGGTGGATGAACACCTGACGCTGGTGGCCTGGAATCAGCGCTTTGCCAGCTTGTACGGTTTCCCCCAAGGGTATTTGTACGTCGGCCAGTCGGTCGAGGCACTGCTGGGGCATATTGCCCGTTCCGGCGGCTATGGTGACCAGAATGTTGACGCACTGGTGGCGCAACGCTTCAGGGAGTTACGCAATCGGGAGATACTGCATTACGTGCGTAAAACCCGTGATGGTCGTTCGATCGAACTGAGTGGCACCCCGATTGGCGAAAATCTCTACATCACGGTGTACAGCGACATTACCGAATATCGCCATATCGAAGACCAGTTACGCAGCGCCAACGAAGTGCTGGAACAGCGGGTCGAAGAGCGCACCCGTAAACTCACCGAACTGAATAATGACCTGCAAAAGGCCAGCCGTAACAAGACCCGCTTTCTGGCCGCTGCCGGGCACGATCTGGTGCAGCCATTAAATTCGGCGTCGCTGTTTTCAGCGTCGATACTGAACAAACTGGAGCGCAAGCAGGCAGCCAGTCCCGGTGCGGTGGATGAAATCATGCCGGTGGCCCAGCATCTGGATCAGTCGCTGCACTCCGCTGAGTCATTACTGAACGAGTTACTGGAAATCTCCAAACTGGATGCCGATATCGTCCGCCCCCGCCGCCAAGTGTTTGCACTGTGTCGGGTGCTGGACTCGCTGGTGGATGAGTTTCGCCCGCTGGCGGAACAGAAAGGTATCGAACTTCACTATCTGCGCAGCAGCGCCAGAGTGGATTCCGACCCGGTACTGTTGCGGCGTATCGTACAAAACCTGCTGAGCAACGCGCTGCGCTACACCCGTCAGGGGAAGATACTGGTTGGCACTCGACGTCAGCAACAGGGCGTACAGGTGCAGGTACTGGATACCGGCATCGGCATACCGGCCCATGAACTCGATATGATTTTTGAAGAATTTCATCGTCTTGAAGGAGTCCGTAATGGCGTTGAGCCTCATGCTCCGGCGAATACCAAAGGCTTGGGGCTGGGATTATCGATTGTACGGCGTTTGTGTTTGTTGCTGGATCACCCGATGAGGGTGGTTTCCGAACCGGAGCAGGGCAGTTGCTTCAGTGTGTCGATTCCAACGACCGTCGCACCATTAACGGCCACGCCGTCTGCTCGTGATGATCAAGGCGAACGCGGTTCCGGGCTGGTGCTCTGCATCGATAACGAACAGCAGATTATTGATGGCATGGCCATGTTGCTGGGCGACTGGGGCTATCAGGTGATTACCGCCAACAGCTTTAACCGCGCCCGCAAAGCCCTTGCCGGGCAGATACCGGATCTGGTGATTATCGACTACCACCTGGATCAGGGTGTCACCGGGCTGGATGTGATGGCCGGATTCCGTCAGGTCTGGCAGCGCCAGGTACCTTGCATGGTGATTACTGCCGACTACACCGATGAGGTCAAACAGCGGATAGAAGAACTGGGCTTCATGTTGTTACGCAAACCAGTGAAACCAATGGCGTTACGAGCACTGTTGAACAAGATGCTCTAGCAGGCTGTCGGGCTTAGGGCTGCGCTACTGCGAAAAGCTGAAGCTGGCTCTTTTTTGAGCAAATTCTGGTTAAATAGAACCACTATTCGCCTCAAATTTGCGCAAACATCGCTCAAACCAGTCTTTCCCTCGCGACGAACGCCTCAGTCCGGAATATCCAGCTGCTGCACAATCAGTGCCGCCTGGGTGCGATTATTGATGTTCAGCTTGCGGAAAATATCGCTGATATGGGATTTGACCGTGGTTTCCTTGATGTTCAGCGTGTAGCCAATTTGCTTGTTCAGCGCCCCCTCGGCAATCAACTGCAACACCCGCAGTTGCTGGGGGGTCATCTGGCCCAGACGGGCCGTCATATCGTTGTTGGGCTGATCGGTAAATTCAGGAAAACTCAGCTTGCCTTCCATCACCTGCGCCAGCGCCTGACTGATACCTTCAATCGTGGTCGACTTCTGGATATAACCCAGTGCTCCCAGCTGGCGAACATTTTCAATCACCAGCCGGTCTTCACTGGCACTGACAACCACAATGGCCAGATGCGGAAACTCGGCCCGCAGTCGCATTAACCCCATCAGTCCGGTATTACCCGGCATACGCAGGTCGAGCAATAACAGGTCGGTGGCTTGTTGCCCAACCGTCTGCAGTACCTGATTAAAGTCCTCACATTCACTGCTGGAGCAGGGCATGCCGGTTTCAGCCAAGGCATCACTCAGTGCGCGGCGGAAGAGTGGGTGATCGTCAGCGATCAGAACCTGGTACATACATTATCCCGGTTTTTATAATTATCTCCGTGAATCTACTCCCGGCTTTCTGGGTCAGGCAAGCCTTTCCGGGAAGAAAGCACTCATATTCCTACTAAAGTAGGGCGACTATAGAAGGGAGACTATAGCAGGACGACTATAGCAGGGCTTTTAATATTATTAATAACCTTAACGAATTCATTGTCAGTGTTTTTTTTATTAATAATAAAAACAATCAAAATAGGCGGCTGACTAGTGCTTTGGTAGCCGTCGGGATTTTTTATTGCCGATTTTATAATCAATAACATATCCGGTTTTTTGCTCCCTACTATTTTACGGGATACCCGTCGGGAACCCTTGGATATAGTTTTTTGATCATTTGTGGCGCTGGCATGGCCAGAACGACCAATATCTGCAAATGGAAAATAACAAGCACAAAACAACTAACGGCAGGAAATACCATGCACAATAACAATAATGCAGGATGGTTCTCGATCACGGTTTTGGCGGCAGCGGTAATGGCAGCATCGGCCATGGCTCAGGCCGAGATTGAAAGCAGCAACAGCTTCAGTGGTTATGTCAAAACCGATATTCTGTTTGATGCCGAGAACGACGGCTCTGCAACCCATACCCGTGGACAGTCACTGATCACCCTGAATGAAAACGAAGCGGAAGACGAAGAGGGTGACCTGAACATGTCGTCACTGGAATCCCGCCTCAAGTTTGTCCACTCCAGCACCGGAACCCCCGCCGGTAACCTGAAAGCCGTGATTGAGGGTGACTTCTTCTCCGGCACGGCGCGGGTATTTAACCTGCGCCATGCCTACCTGCAGCAGGATAATCTCACCATTGGCCGCACCTGGAGTACCTTTATGGATCTGGGAGCACTGGCAGAAACCGCCGACTTTGGTGGCCCTGCTGCGCGTATTTTTTCACGTAAATCGCTGGTGAAATACGCCATCCCAATGGGGGATGACACCCTGGAACTGGCTGCTGAACAGCCGGTGAACTCGGAAGATCCGAACGTCCCGGATCTGGTTGCCAAGTACACCGCCAAAACCCGTTTCGGCCATCTTTCCGCCGGTGTGTTGGTGCAGAAAATCAATGTCGATGATGGCACCAAAGACGACAGTGCTACGGCGATTGCCGGACGATTCTCCGGTCGTATCAATATGGCGGGCGATAATCTCAAGTTTGCGCTGATCTCGGGTTCCGGCCTGGGTGGTTACATGAACTTTGGTGATGTGGCGGCCTACGATTTCAGCGGCGACAGCCTGGAGCTATCGAGGCAGACCGGCGTTAAAGTGGCCTATCAACACGTGTTTTCCCCGGCATTCCGTTCTACGTTGCGGCTGGCCAAAACCACCTCTGAAATTGATGGCAACGACATGGGTGACTTCTCTTCGATGCACCTGAACCTGATCTATAACGCCTACCAGCCATTGAAGTATGGCGTTGAGTTGATCAGGGCTACCAAGAAAAAAGCAGAGGGCAATACCTTTAGCGAAGACCTCAAATTGAGCCGCTTGCATCTGTTCGCCAAGCTGGCTTTTTAAACGCAGTTATTTGGGCAACTGGGTTGCAACTCACCGGTTACCCGACAGATATGTCGCTTGTAGCCCCGATATTGCCTGAGGGAGCAGGATTGCCCCTTCAAACGGAACAGGACGTTGGTATCAGGGCGGCACAAGGATGTTAAGCAAGGATGCAGGGCAAGGATGCAGGGCAAGGATGCCTCTTTTCTCGATGCTATTCAGGGACGTTATGCCGTCGTTTATTGCTGATACAAGGCCATCATCTTGTATGAGTTCTCCCTGAATTCATCCACCCAATGTGGCGGTGCGGTGACCCGAATATGATGATTCAGACCGTATACCCACCACTTGGTCTCCTGATCGTCGGGTACTCTGGCTTCCAGCTGATACCAGTCGCTGCCATCAAGCGGGGTAATCTTCTGTTCATCACCGAGTGGGGTTTCTTCAAGCCGTTGGGCGATAGCCGGAGCAATGTCTGCCTTGAGGGTGATCTCTCCGGCGGGTGTCCAGCCAAAATTAGCGATGTACTCATCAATATTGAAGTGAATATGCTCGTCGATGCTGTCGTCTGACAGCTCGGCATTCGAGATTCGGTGTAATGCAAAAATGACCGGGTTGGTGTAGTCGTTCGCCGTCGCAATAAGGTAGTGAACATTACCCTTGCTCACCAGCCCCAGTGGCGAGAATCGCAGGGTTTTCGGGTGATCTGCGGTGCGTTTGGCGTAGAGGGCCGTGAATTGTTTGCCGAGCAGCAGCGCCTGGGTCAGTGTCACCCAAACCTGATGATTAAATGCCGGTTTCTGCAATTGTTTTAATCCGGGGAGTACCCGAACTCGTTCAGGCCAGGCACTCAGGTGGCTGCCGTGGCGCTGGAGTACGGCTTCCGCTTCAGCAAACTGGGGCTCTATGCCCTGATAGACCTCGGCTGGTAATACTTGCTGCAAATAGGGCCGCGCCTGAAGGTAGCCCAATGCAATCACTGCCGTACTGGTCGGAGCAAGTTCCTTGCGACCTTTCAGAAAACGCCATGTCTGGCCTCTGCCCTGTTCACTGCAGTAGTAGGCGTAATGCTGCGACAGCTCAACCAGGTCTCGTTCAACGGTGCGCTTGTGGCAAGGGAAATGGGGATTGAGTTTTTCCCAGATGGCGCGGGTACTGACTGGCGGAGACGGTTCTTCCGGGATCATACGCAGCATTTCCATGCGACGTGCGAAGGTGGAGTAATCGTTAGACATGGTTCATATCCTTATGGGTCTTAGGCTCTATCCAGCCTGGCGAGTATAACGCCAAATAAATGCAGGGTATGTTGTGCTTTTTTGACAGCAAACAGACCGGCTGATTGAGTGAATGTATCGGTCTGCAGGTGGGCCGATAGTGTGTCTTGCTGATCAACGTACAGCGCATAGGCATGACAGTCCGGGCAAAATTCGGGTATCTCGCTCAGAGAGTTATACAGACTGTGCCAGCGACATTGTGAGCAGCTGGCGCGATAGACGAAGGATGGGCTGGTTTTTTTCATGGTCACTTCCTGTTTGATCCAGAGAATGGCCATTGTTGGGAGTGACTGCGTCAGTCTGCGTCGCTTGCGTGAAGAATCTTGCTGTTCAGGCGATGGTTGGATTAAACTTCACCATTCTCAGTGAAACGCCCTGTCTGGATCCGCATGCGGGGTGTTGTGGGGGCTGAGGGTTAGAGACCCTCGGCTACCCGATTATGCATTTTTCCCAACCCTCAACTGGAAAAGGTTACCCTCACAGTCACAGGCATCACATACTTGACGGCCACCAAACTCCCAGCTTTTTGGCGGATATATAGTGCCACCTTTTTCTTTGACTTTTCCCCCAATTAGTTCGAGGCGAATATCGACAAAGAATGTTGGCTTTAGCGGCGTATTCTCTCTGACCTCATGTGAATTAAGCGCCGTTTTAGAAATCTCCGTTTCAAGTAACACCAGCTCAAAATCTCCATCAACCAGTAACATATATGAACTGTCACTTTCGACGACATCAAGCCCGAAGACGTGAGAATAGAATTCGGCTAATCGACCAATTGATGAAGCGTAAATAACCAACCCTGTTCTCATATGCTCTCCTTACGCACCTTCGAATGTATAACGTCCAAAGAAACGGTGCAGTTTACTGCGTCCGGTTGCTTGACTTGTTAAAAGTTGATTGCTCCAAACGTTCAGCAAGCCATATCTTGATAATGGATTGGCGAGTAACGCCAAGACGTGTTGCTTCTTTATCAAGGGATTCAATCATCCAGGTAGGAAAGTCTACGTTGACTCTCTTCTGAGTTTGATTGGGACGCTTAATTGTTGATAGATCGAGTTCATCGACGATATCCGATTGGTTATCGTCGAACTTCTTATCCAGTGATTTAGCTTTCATAGAGTACCACCTCAGATTCCCGGGATCGCCTGACGGAGATAATCCGAATCTTGTCTTTACGGTAAGTAATAATGGCAGATCAATGCTTCCCGTCGATCATGCCGACCACCAAAGCCCTTGGCTCATCCTCTGATTTAGCCATAACTTTAATAAAATCAGTGTCTTGCCAGATGGCTTGGGCTTGAAAAAAGTCAATCCCATGCTTTTTCTGGTTAGATTCACTCTTCTTTGGGTCAAATTCAAAAGAATACATAGGTATAGAAAATATACCGTCATGGGGGGCCCGGCAAGATGTAATTTTAGACTTTTAATGCCCAAACAGCCGCGCGGCTTTATCGCGTCGGCCTGCCTTGCCTTGTTATGGGTGTTTTGGCAGAGTATACCAATATTTGGTACAGGAGGCACCCCATGGCTAGAAACACCAGTATTACACTTGGCCCCCACTTTGACGAGTTTATAGCCACACAGGTTGAAAATGGCCGCTACGGCTCGGCGAGCGAGGTGGTGCGTGCCGGGCTGCGCCTGCTTGAAGAAACGGAAAGCAAGCTTGAAAGGCTCCGGCGCCTGTTGGATGAAGGCGAGCAAAGCGGTATAGCGGACTACTCCCTTGAAAACGTTATTGCTGAGCTGGATAACGAAGCCCACTAATGCGCTCATATCTACTCACCGCCGCCGCTCGAAAAGACCTTATTGATATTGGCCGCTTTACCGCTGAAAAATGGGGAAAGCGGCAACGCGACAAATACCTCAAGCAGCTTGATGCTGCCTTCAAGCTGCTTGCTCGCCAACCTGAAATAGGCCGCGATGCGGATGAAATAAAGGCCAGGTACAAAAAGTTCAGTCAGGGCAGCCATATCATCTTTTACCGAGCTGGCATGGAATCCAAGATCGTTGTGATTCGAATCCTCCACAACAGTATGGATGTGGATCAGCACCTCTAAAACCCATAACACCCCGCTTAGGGGCAATAACTCGTGGGCTAAAATTTGGAGCGAAGCGACTGAGCCCACGTGTTAGGTGGCACTCTACATTTCATCCCAGTCAGGATACTGAATAGGCTTTTTACCGTTTTCACTGACGACTCTAGGATAAAAAGTATCCGGATTTTCCTTAACAGGCTTCTTTCTACTCTTTTTGAGTTGAAATAACCAACTATCGCCGAAGTCAAAATAGTAAAAAACCTTCTTTCCTTTGGAGCCTTCCAATAATTTCTCGACACTGGTTTCGTAGATTTCGTCGCTCTGACAGTCAAAATTGATTGAAGAGTGAGATCTAGGACTATTGCCGACTACAAATTCATATAAGTGATCATTTTCAAAGTCGACTGCATTCTGAATGGCGAGATGCAACTCCTCTAAACTGTGATCAACTGGAATTTCTAGGGTACACGACCATGATTGGTCAAAATAAACTCCTTCAAACAATTCAATTTCAAGAGTTTGGATCATAAATGCTAAAACTTCCTCGTGACACCTAACGCCCTAATTTGGCGGCACAAACGCATGGGCTATACTGCGAAGCAGAGCCCGCGCGTTTGTGTCCCAAACATTTATTTGTTAGCTGCCACCAACTAATAATGGTAACGACACGAGATAACAGTAATTGCCGTATCATCCACGGCGTATACTAAACGATTGGTATCATCTATTCTGCGAGACCAGAAGCCTGAAAGGTTTTCTTTAAGGGCTTCCGGTTTCCCAATTCCATCAAATGGTGAACGCTGAACATCGGTAATTAATTTATTAATGCGTTTTAAGGTTTTCTTGTCTTGAGTCTGCCAATAAACGTAACTGTTCCAGGCTTCATCAGTCCATGACAATAACCTGTTACTCATCAATAAGATCTCGCTGAGTCGTTTTACCCGTTTTAAACTGCGCAATTGAACGATTTAAGTGTTCAGCGTTCGCTGGTGAGCGAAGTAAATGTACAGTTTCCATAAGACTATTGTAGTAATCCAATGACATTACAACAGCATCTTCAGAGTCACGACGAGTAATTACAGTAGTATCCGCATCGTTAATAACATTGTCCAAGACGGCTTTTAGGCCATTTCGGGCTTCAGTAAAAGAGACAATTCTCATTTTGCACCTCACTTGTACAGTATGTCGCACAAGTGTAGTTTGAAAATAAGCACATGTACAGAATGTTGTGCATAACTTTGTTCGTGGTAGCTAACGCCGCACTCTGGGGCAAACCGAAGCGCAGCGTAGGTTTGTCCCTAGCAGTGCTTTGTTAGGCCTTTCCACGAGAAAGCTTCTTGCCAGTATTTAACGCTTTTGACATGCCGTAAAAAATTTCATAAGTTTCCCTCAACTTTACTTTTGGTGAGATATTTGAGTAGGTTCTATCTCTAAAGCACCAATGAATATGAGGCTTTCCTTCTTCGGTTCTCTCTATAAAACATATCACATTTAGATCATAGAGAAACTGAAGAAAGTCAGGAGCAGTAGACATAAATCTTGGTGTTTTATCATCAATTTGATTTAAATATTTTTGATGATTAGCATACGCTTTAATGTACTCATCATAGGTAAATTTATTTTTCCCATCCAAAAACTCAAAAAACTTAAGGAAGTTTTCGTATTCGTCATCACCATAGTAAAAAGCCAACTGATCTTTTACCTCTCCGAGCAAATAGTCAGCGTAATTACGCCTAAACGAACTTTGCTCGAAGTCGTCTTGCGAAAATGACCTATTCTTATCTTTTGATGTTCTTACGAATGTTTCTTGCAGCATTGAAAGCATTGTAACTATATCTCTGGGTCGATATAGAGCGAATCTTAAAAAGCTAACAAAGGAAGATGGCTTTTCAAATTGTGTCATCAAATTTGGTGTATCAAACGGGAAATAGTAATCCCATGAGTCGCCAACATCTAATTTTTTCGCTTCCTCTTGCTGATGTTTCAATATTTGATCCGATACTGAGAATAAATCACTAGAACGATGTTCTTTATAAGCAGTGCTCCAGTCTAGCAAAGCGGCGTTATCCCGTATCTTTGTGTTCTGATTCTGGAGGCCCAATAACGCAAAAATATCGGGACGTACTAAGAGGACGGCCCTCAGTCTTCCCTTTGAATCTCTGATACTTGGAAAAAAATCATTATTAATCTCCCATACCGCATTCGCTAACCCCTTAATGCAATCTAGATACTCATCAAATGGAATTGTTGACGGCCTAATGTCTATTCCATCAATAAAAATAATGTGACTTTTATCGAGTTTTAGTGAACTAATGGCCTGCTCAAAATTCTTCTGTATGTATAGCAAATTGGTTTGAAATCGAGATTCACTAAAGGCGATAGTTTCTGTTTGTTCGCCCTTGGCCTTTGCATGCTTTGAAAGCAACTCCGCAACGAGCTTGGATTCTCGAACAAATTGCAAAGCATGAATGATCTCTGGGGAGAATGCATGGAGATAATATTCTTGAATCGCATCATGGAGGGCTTGAAACTTGCTAAACCGTTTGAATAATCCGTCTTTGCCTTCATGCTGATATATTTGCTCTGACAAAAGTAAATATATAATTACCTTCCAGATGGAACTGTAATCTGAAAGGTCTAAGTGTTTTTCATTTTTAAGCGTTATGAATTTTTGATATTCCGTTTCTCTTATGTATCGCAACGATGATAGATTATCACCGTACGAATTGTTGGACATATAAACGGCATATGCTGTTTTTCCAGTTCCTTTTTCACCCACCAAGAACGTAGTGGAAGGCGAACACAGCTTTTCCAAAGAGGATGTCCTAAGAAATAGATGATTTAGAAGTTCCTTATTCTCCCTTCGCTTGTAGTTTTCTGCATCACTGAATCCTAGATTTAAATCTTCAATTTTTAGCATCGTATTTCCTTGGTCTATGATTCTCTCAATGGCAGCCTAACGCTTTGCTCATCGGCACATACTGCGGAGAGCGTTTTTGTGTAAACTGGAGCGCAGCGACACACAAAAACGAGCGTAGCAGTATGTGTCCGCGTGCAGCAATTTGTTAGGTGCGGGGCAATCTATCTGCACCATTCACTCAACTTAGTGGCCGTGTTATTTCGATAGTCGTAAACCATCCAAAGTGGCTTTGACTCACCTTTCATATTTCCATGAACGATATGTCGATAAAGCCCAAGATATTCTTGCTTGGCCCATGATTGGTCGTAACTATTTTGAGATGCAGGCAATAGTGCAACATTATTAGCTGAAAGACTGCAATCTCCTATCCCAAGTTCCCAAGGAACCCATTTTGAATCTTTACTATTTGTTGTTACAAACAGTACTAGACGGCTACTACTCTTTATCTGTCCTTTTATTAATTCGGCTGTTTCCGGGTTTGGTTCACCGGGCATTCTGTCATCGTCCAAATCACAATATACTGATGCCCCGTGATTTGCTAATAGTTTAATAACACCCGGCAGATACTCAGCATCTTTAGAGGAATGAGACAAGAATGTATCTTTTGCGCTCTTTGTAGACGCGGTAGATTTCAGTACAGTTTGTTCATTGAGTGTTAAGTTGCTTGTAAATCTCTTTAAATCACTAAATGTTGCAAAATCAACAGCCACGTTTTACTCCTAATAATTATCCGATCGCTATAGATTTTGTGATAAAAATTAAAACGATTAAAGAAAGATAAAAACCCCAGACGGAAAAAGATTTTAAAGACATCCATTGTAAGCTAGACATGTTACCTTCCGGTAATACTGAATACAGATCTTTTTCAGCAAGTGTCTTGTTGTGAAGCTTTGAGATAAAGTCGTTGTATGAGTTTCTAAATGCTTTTTCTAGGGCAAGATAGTAAGCGTCCAATGCGGCGAACACAAAGGCCGGAAGCAATGCAATATATGCATAATCGGGTTTACCTTTGTCAGCTACAATAACCAGAATCGCGGAGACTAATGTTACGCACCATGCTTTGCTAGCGGAGCTATTAGAGGCCATACGCTGTATTACATTCTGGAGTATACCTAAATGTGTTTGAATGGATGCTGCATCAGGATTAATGTCTAACGGTTCATCTGACATTTAGTTCGCCTTATTTTCTATTGCGTGATTTATCCAGCTTGCAATGTTATTTGAAATATCGTTATAGGCACTTAGAGAGTTAGGGTCGTAGCAAGGCACAACGCTTGATAACTTTCTACCATCATCAAACTTAATCAAGTCAAAAGGATTCCTACCTTTTCTACAGGTACCATTTCTAGGGCACTTTAGATTGTGGATATAGATGCCCAATAGAGCTTTACCATCATTCCATGCCTTTATAATTTCATGCTCTACCCATGGCCTTCCAGCGGTGTCGCTTCCGATTAAAACAATAATACAGCGCTTGTATTTCATGTTTTGATCTATCCAGTTTTCAACTGCCTTCTTACCTGTTCGTTTGAGTGTTTCCCATTCGTTTGGAGTTGTAGGAGCATTCCCTTCAATACTTCCAATGTTTCTTATTTGCTGGACTCTCATCACATCATTATCGAAATGAAAGCTATAAAAGACAGGTGTCTTTGCCATATTCTTCCCCTTATTTGATATTGTTCCGAAAGTTCCTCCGGCGAGGCTACCTAGAACCATGCCTCCAACTCCTGGAGCTATTAAATTACCCAAGAATCCGCCAATCACTGTTGGAAGCAGTATATTACCAACCCCTGATTTTTCCTCATCGAAGTCAGGAATCTTTTTCGGTTTTTTCAATAGTGATTTATTCTTCTTATTCACAAAACTGCACTATACACATTGGCACCTAACGCCGTGCTTTGGGGTGAGCGAAACGTAGTGTAGCGAGTCCCAGCCCGTAGGGCGACAACAGCGCCTTGTTAGAAGTTTTTTCGCTCATTATTTACCTACTGGAATATGGTAAGTTGTAAAATACCGACCTAATTGTTCTGTTTTATGAACTTTAGTGGCCATTTTATTTAGTGCCTTGTACTCAGGCCTACTTTCGAGTAAATGAAATAGTATTTCTTTATGCCCTAACTCATTAGCCCAACACATGAGCACTTTAAAAATTGGAATGCCAAAACCCCAGAATTTTTGTGAGATAACAACAGCTAATTCAAAACCATTATCATCTGGCTGAATTCCACACCAACCAGCTAAAACCCCACCTATATAAACTGCCCGAATACGACAACCCTCTATCGCATCCACTTTAATTTTATCTCCCATCCACTCTTGAAGGCTGGCTGCATCAAAATATGGATGATCGATTAAATGTGTTCTCAGAGAATCCTCATTGACGACTGCCATGAAGTCTTCTGGATTCACTTGATTAAAACACAAAAATTCAATTTCACTCATATCTCAATACTTCTAACAGTTTATTAGTGCGCATGCGCGGTTTCTGGGCAAGTCGGTTCCTGGGAAATCACCGTAACTACTTGAATAATAGGAAGTAAAATCCATTATCCAGATCAGTCCATTCTGTGAAAACGAGCATGCGCATTAACTCCTTTGTGCCTTGCGCATTAATCTGTAAACCTGCGCAACAACTTTCCGTGTATCAATGCCTTAACGATAACAACGTCCGGGAAAGCGCGCAAGGCTTCTGAAAAAGCGCGCATTGATTTGGGCAAACTTTCAATTATACTGGATATGCATACAGATCAGATCAAGGAGTGATCAATGACTTCCAGCCCCTTTCTCAATGACATTCGCCGCTTTATGCGCACCCGCGCAGCTCGCCTGGCGCTTGTGTTGGCTGGACGGGATCTGGTGATCGAATAATTCGGCGGGTTCTGCTGCTTTACTGCTGTTCTGTTTGGTCAGGACTAATCGAGACTGTTGCCTTTAAGGCACTATGGTAATGCCTTTTTGTCACTTTGTGACCTATCGACAGGACACTGAATACGTACACTTCCGATCGGTGCTGGCCCGGCAGACTCCGGGTACATGCACCAGTGAGATAACGTACTTAAGGCGTTCTCAATGATTTGCCACAGCCTGTCAGGAGGAAAGATTCCGCCAGGCAAGGCGTTGGACGCCGAGAATGGCGAGTCCTTTTCAAGTCCAATAACACCGCATGGCGGGATATTGACCCTGACCCTTCGGGCTGAGGCCAGTAACTTCCAGTACGGCGTTATTCGTCACTTGTTTAGCTCGCTAAACCACGCTCCTCATGCCTTGTTCTGAAGCCAACTGGCTCTCAGCAGGCTCGGTTTAATCATTGAGAACGTTCCCTAATCCTCAACAATAATAATCCGAGGAATACCAGATGTTGATGTCCTGTTTACAACGCAAAACCGGCTCGTTCACGCGTACCCTGATGTGTCTGTTGCTGTTATCGCCCGCCATGGGATGGGCGATGTCAGATCAGTCATCCGGTGGTTATACCGCGACCCGTTACCCGATTGTGCTGGCTCATGGCCTGTTCGGCTTTGATTCCCTGCTGGGGGTGGATTACTGGTACAAGGTTCCTGAAACCCTGCAGGCGGATGGCGCTCAGGTGTATCTGACGTCAGTGGCCAACTCCAACTCCCCCGAGGTGCGGGGAGAGCAATTGATTGCCGAGGTTGAACAGATACTGGCGTTGACCGGCGCCGATAAGGTGAACCTGATCGGTCACAGCCATGGTGGCCCGACCACCCGCTATGTGGCATCGGTACGGCCCGACCTGGTGGCATCGGTGACGTCGATCTCCGGGGTCAACAAGGGCACTCCGGTTGCCGATGGTATGAATGATTGGGTTGAGGGTGGCAGCGCCCTGTCTGGAGTTGCAGCGTCATTGGGAACGGCACTGGCTGTCGCGATTGATGTGTTGTCCGGTGGCGGTTACGAGCAGGATGTGATTGCTTCGCTGGCTTCGATGACCACCGCAGACTCGGTGGCCTTTAACCTGCAGCATCCAGGCGGTATTCCACTGACCGAATGCGGTGAGGGGGACTACGAGTTTAACGGTGTGCGTTATTACTCCTGGGCCGGTGCTGCGCCGTTGACCAATATTCTTGATCCGTTGGAAGTGGTGACTACCACGGCAGCGCTGTTTTTTGATGCCGGTGTTGCCAACGATGGTCTGGTCGGTGCCTGTGCGGCGCACCTGGGGATGGTGATACGGGATGATTTTGCCATGAACCATCTCGACGAAATCAACCAGACCCTGGGGATTCATCACCTGACCGAAACGGATCCGTTGACGGTATTCCGTACCCATGCGCATCGTCTGCAGCAAGCTGGACTGTAAACCATGGCTGAACCAGGTTCTAACTCTCCGTCACAACGGCCCTTTCTATACCGACTGCGCCACCCAATAGTCGCAGCATGGGGAATATTTGCTGCGCTGCTGCTGGTCGGTGTGTGGTGGTTAGCGGGGTCGGGTGCCTGGTCGCCGGAGACAGTACGGGTTCAGTCAGCGGCGGCAGTTGCCGCCGCTGACTCCGTTTCCGGTATGGCTGTGCCTTCATCATCGGCGGCACCGCTGCAGACCAGCACTCGTCGCGAAATATTGCCCGACGCGGTTGCTTTGGGGCTGGCCACCTTTCGTGGTGCGGCACCGGACGGTCGCTTGCACGTCAACGGTGCCAATCAGCTGATTATTGACCGGCAATTACGTTATTGGCTCGACAGCTGGTTATCGGTGCAAGGTGAATTAAGCCTTGAACAGGTGCTGGAATTAATCACTGAGCGCATGAATCAACTGCCGAATCCTGGTCGCACCGAGGCGTTGGCGCTGCTGGATGCTTATCTCGGTTATCGCAATCAGCTGGCCAGCTACGATGATCGCACCGGCCGCAGTCTGACCAGTGGCGATCTGGAGGCACTGCAACAGCGTCTCGACTGGACCGAACGGCTACGTCTGCAATGGTTCACGGCAGCGGTCAGCCAGGCCTTTTTCGCTCAGGACGACATTCTCGATCAGCGTTTTCTGGCGCAGCAGGCGTTACGCCAGGCCGCCAACACCAACACCAACGCCAACGCCCACACCAACACGGAGGACGATAGCAACTCAACCATGGTGCTGGAGCAACAGTTACAAGCCCTCGAACAGCAGCTGGCACCAGAACTGCAACAAGCCAGAAGCCAGAGTCGCCGCCTGATTACCTTGCAACAGGGTGAACAGCAACTGGCCCGGCAAGGTGCCGACAGTGATACGTTGCAGCAATGGCGCAGTGCCCAGTTTGGCGAGCAAGCCGCACAACGGCTGGCAGTACTGGATCAGCAACGGCAGCTCTGGCAACAACGATTGCAAGACTACGCGACTTTGTCTGGGCAACTGTCTGGGCAACTGTCAGGGCAACAGGGTGAACAGGCACTGGCACGTTATCGCACAGAACACTTCACCACGACGGAGCAGAAACGCCTCAAGGCTGCGCTGCAACTGCTGCCGTAATGGCGGTCTGGTTGACCGGTCAGGACGAATTCTGCACCTTGCGCGGCCATTGGGAATCACGTCACAATGCCTTATGTTGTGTTGCCGAACGTAAAAGGACTCACTATTTTGTGGTGTTTGCCGTCTTGTCCTGACGTCCCGCAGCACCCGCGCACGACGGCATGGATGCAGGACGGAGAGCGAAGCAGGGAGCCGAGCGTTGTGCGGGATTCAATTGATGGTTCCTGATGGCAAGTACTTGGCATCAATCAACAGGAGGTCGCTACACATGCACGTAATAAACCCGATTGGCGTAATACATTCCCCCCACACATCCATTGACGGCATGCCTATCCAACCAAAAGGGGCCGCTGACATTGCCGGGTACGTCATCATCGACAAACAATACCAGGACGGATTACGCGACCTTGAAGGCTTTAGCCATATCTATCTTTTTTACAGTTTTCATCAGGCCAGCCGCACCGAACTGCTGGTCACGCCTTTTATGGACAAGCAAGCAAGAGGGGTCTTTGCTACCCGCTCGCCACTACGGCCCAATCATATGGGTATGTCGATTGTGAAGTTAACCGGAATTGAGGGTAACCGACTGTCTGTTGAGGGGGTGGATATACTGGATGGTACCCCCTTGCTGGATATCAAACCGTACATCGCCAAATTTGATGCAGTCAAAGACAGTCGCTCTGGCTGGTTGCAGGCCAGTGATGCAGACATCAGCGCCAAGCGTTCAGATGAACGATTCCGTTAAACCACAGTAGGGCAGAGGCGCTGTCCTCTGCCGTGTCACCAGGATTAAATAGATGCCCCCTTATGTCTGGTTTCCGACAAAAAATCGGTAGCAATCAGTTTCGGCTCAGGAACTGACAAAGACGACATTATTATTGTCGCATTACCGACAGTTATCACTCCTTCCTTTAAAAAATCTTTTTATATCAATTGATTAGAAAGATCCTTTGCCATGGTCTGGCAATTGCAGTCTGATTTTTGAACAGCCCTGATAACGATAATGGCGATGCATTTTGCCTCTGGATGCAATCGCTGCCCGGATCCGTTTGTTGGCGCCTGGCTGCTGGCTATGCGTAACAAAACATCCGAGGCAATAAGGCTGGGTTCCCCGCGCAGAAAAAGAGGATCGGTGTTTCGTCCAGTGGCGTCAGACCGATGATTACTCCTTCCATTCAAGGAAACCAACCGTGGCTAAAGCTCAAATTACATTCAAGGACATTGATATCACCGTAACCGTACCCATTGGTGTACGCGTGATCGAAATCTCAGACAAAGTCGGCTCAGGTATTGTGTATGGCTGTCGCGAAGGCGACTGCGGTACCTGCCTTATGAAGGTCGAGGAAGGCTGGGATAACTTGTCCACACCGTCCGTTATTGAAGACAAGATCCTGCGCGACAACGCTGCGGGTAAACACCATCGACTGGCCTGTCAGGCTCAGGTTCTGGGTGACGTTATTGTCAGCCCGGCCTGATACCACAGCACAGACGCTTTTCGTTTTACTCACAGATAATTATCAAGGAGCCTGATATGGCTATTCTGACCTTCAGCAACCCATCGTATAAAGACAAGACCGTATACGCTACGGCAGGCAGTCACACGGAATCCGTGTTGAAAATTGCCAGGGAAAACAAGATCCCCATCGACTTCAACTGCGAAGACGGCAACTGTGGCACTTGCCTGATCAAGGTCACGCCACTGGGCAGCAAGCCTCGTATGGCTGGCCCGCTGACCGATAAAGAAGTATCCGCATTGACGGAGCTGGGGAAAATCAGCAAAGACGATGTTGATACCATGCGGGTTGACGATCTGCCAACCGTCTGGCGGCTGGCTTGTCAGCTGATTGCCCGTGATGAAGAGCTGTTGATTGAGTATTGATCACAGTTCCGGGGGAGGGTGTCGGGCATAGCCCGGCATTCGCCCGTTCTGCTCGTTGTATCTGGCGATGTGTGACGACCTGTAAACAGAGTCCTTTCGTCATCGTGTTGAATTCACGGCAGAGCTGGATGATTTACGGATAAATATCTTCGTAAGGGTGGTATTGAGTTCCGGTTTCCAGCATAACCGACACGCTTGGTGTCGAGAGCAGAGCCAACTGATAATCATGGCCGGTGTTGGGTTTGGCACCACGAATGGGATAAACACTTGCTCTGACAGCTCCGGTTGCATAAACGAGAAGTTATATTCCTGGATGCAGGAGTATAGCGGTCATCGGGGTTACCAGCCGATCCGGTTGCTGCTGTCATGGATTGCGGTGTTCGAATCGGTTCCGGTTCGGTATACAGGGAACAAGGTGCATCGGAGCTGATCGGCAGTGATCAGCATGCGCCAGACCACAGGATCAGGATTATAATAATGATAAAAAAAGACCCGTTATCCCGCCGCCGCTTCATTGCCGCTGGTGGTTCTGCCGCGCTGGCTGGATTGCTATTACCGTCGTTTGCGACGGCCAATAGCCCAACTTTCAAAATAGGTTATATCAGTCCGAAAACTGGCCCGCTGGCAATATTTGCTGAACCGGATGCTTTTGTGATGGAGCAGGTGCGGCAGCAAACGGCGGCGGGGATTCCGGTTGGCTCCGAGCGTTTTCCGGTCGAGATTCTTTACCGTGACAGCCAGTCGAGTGTCGATGTTGCCGCACAGGCAGCCCGTGATCTGATTGTCAGGGATCGGGTGGATATTGTACTGGCAGCTTCGACACCGAAAACCACCAATCCGGTGGCCGATATGTGTGAACGCATGGGGGTTCCCTGTGTGACCAATGATGCCCCCTGGCAAAGTTATTTTTTTGGTCGGGGTGGCGATCCGAAGCAAGGCTTCCAGTGGACGTATCATTTTTTCTGGGGGCTGGAGGATGTGATTGAGTCCTATATCTCGCTTTGGCAACAGATCGAGACCAACCGGCGGATTGGTGTGTTGTGGCCGGATGATGCCGATGGCCGGGTATGGGCTGATGAGAGCATGGGCTTTCCGCCAGCGCTGCGCCAAGCCGGGTTTGAGATCGTTGACCCCGGTCGCTTTCAGGCCGATTCCGTCGATTTTGAAGGGATTGTCCGGCAGTTCCGGGAGCAGGAGGTCGACATTGTCTCGGGCGTGTTACCGCCGCCATTTTTTCAGCGCTTCTGGACGGAAGCATTAAAGCAGAACTTCAAACCGCACATCACCACGGTTGCCAAGGCATCCGAATTTCCGTCGTCGCTGTTACCTTTCAAGCGTGATGCCAACGGGCTCAGTGTGGAAGTCTGGTGGAGTCCTGGTTTTCCGTTTTATTCCGGCCTGACCGGGCAATCCGCTTTTGAGCTGGCGCAGGCCTATACCAAAAGCACCGGGCGTAACTGGACGATGCCGCTGGGCTTTAAACATGCTTTGTTTGAGGTGGCTCTGAATGCCCTGAAACATTCCAATGGGCCGGGGCGACTGGAAAGCATTCGTGCGGCGTTGGCGAGCACCGATTATCAGTCGATAGCCGGGCGGATTAATTTCCAGACCGGCCCGGTACCGAATATCAGCAAAACCCCACTGGCGTCGGGACAGTGGGAATATCGTTATCGGCAGCTGGAATTACTGGTGGTGGATAACAAGGGGGAGGATGATATTCCGCTGCAGGCGCGCCTGCGTTCAATGCGCTGATGGCTCGGATGTGGGCAGGGTGAGGTAAGCGCGGAAGCGTTGCAGGTGGTCTGAATTGTCATTTTTACGGATCGACATGACCAGTGGTGAAACCAGCCCCTCTTCGCGGATGGACAGATAGCAGACGTCATTCCGCTGCATCAGGCGCACGGATTCAGGAATAATGGTGACGCCCATACCCGCAGCAACCAGCCCCAGTGCTGTTTGCAGACTGTTGGTTTCAAAAATGTCGTTCAGTTCCAGCCCTCGGGCCTTGAACTGGTTCAGTACCTGGTCGGCAAAACTGGGGCGCGGCGCAGACGGGTAAAGGATCACCTTTTGCTCGCAGATTTGTTGCAGCGACAGATCGTTCCAGGCTGCCAGTCGGCTGGAGGACGATGCCGCAACGATCAGCTTGTCTTTGGTCAGGGGGATGCTGTCGATGGATTCATCACTGATCAGCAGTCGCCCGAAGCCAACGTCAATGCGGCCACTTTTCAAGGCTTCGGTTTGTTGCATTGAGGTGAGTTCAGAGAGCGAAATATCGATGTTGCTGTTGTCACTGATAAAGCGTTGGATCGCTTTGGGAATATGGCTGTACAGCACCGATGGTACAAAGCCTATGCCCATCCAGCGTTTCTTTTCTGCCCCCAAATGATGAGTCGCACGTTTGATTTCCGCAATCCGAGCCAGTACTTGCACCGACTGGTCGTAAAAAAACTGCCCGGCGTTCGTCAGCTTCAGCGGGCGGCTGGAACGATCAATCAGGGTGACTCCCAGCTCCTCTTCCAGGTTCTGCACCTGACGTGACAGTGGCGGCTGTGCCATATGCAGCTCTTCTGCTGCCTTGCTGAAATTCAGCAAGCGGGCCACCGCCTCGTAGTATTTCAGTTGGCGTAATTCCATATATACCTCAATAGTATGAGCAGGATGATGATGGCGATATTTAAGCAGAAATAGCGATAAGAACCGAGATAAAGCCAGAGTTTATATCAACAGGATATGATCACCGACTGGCAGTCAGCCCCGCGAAAGCAGATCTTTCCATTAACCGTCGGGTATGTTCCCGGTTGTGGGACGGAGGCTGTATGGATGTTGGTGGTTACACTGCCGGTTGCTCCCTGACATCATAAAGGTACGTCGTATGAGCGTGAATTTGGTACTGCTTTGTGTCGCTGCCGGGTCTGCGTTATCCACCCAATCGGGCATCAACGCCCGGCTCAGTGCCGGCCCGCGCTTCGCAGCTGGTATGACCTGTCTGTTTTTAAACACCTGGCCGCAACACGGCTTTTACCGCTGTTTGATATTACGCAGTTCGCGTCTTTGCATATTTCATAAAAAACCATCATTTCTCTATAAAATCCTTTAAAAACAAATAGTTATTTAAGGTTTTAAAAGCTGGCACGGCGGCTGCTATAGCTCTGATGACGTAATAACAATAACGAGAACATCATGAGTAGCGCCGAATCTTCTTTGCCCGGTTCTTCCGCCGGTCTGAGTCTGGTGTCGTCCCGCGACCCGCTCCAATCACACACCCGCTATATCCGCGTCAGAAGCGCACCGAACAGCCGTTATGTCGAATTCGATTTCGCAATTGACGACCCGAGCCTGTTCGTCGAGCTGATCCTGCCACAGCAGGCATTTGAAATATTCTGTCAGGCCAATTCGGTGGTCGCTATGACCAAGCAGCAGGCGGCTGGAATTGACGCAGAAATGGACAAATGGCGCTACGGCCACGACACCCTGGTAGGGCGTTCACACAGCAGTGCCAACCAACAATAACAACCAGCAGGTGGGAATAATTTATGAGCGTTGAAATCAAGACAGCAACACTGGAGCCAGTGCGTAATACCTTCACACCCATCGCCAAACGCTTTGGCGACAAACCGGCCAGTCGTTACCAGGAGGCTTCCTACGATATTCAGGGGGTGACCAACTTTCACTACAAACCGGCCTGGAATGAAGAATTCGAGATCAATGATGCACGCCGCACTGCCATTCAGATGGAAGATTGGTACAGCCTGAAAGATCCGCGCCAGTTCTATTACGGCACCTACGTCGGCAGTCGCGGCAAAATGCAGGAAAACGCTGAAAACAACTACAGCTTTTTTGAAAAACGCCACTTTGCCGCGCGCTTGCCAGACGTCGTTAAAGAGAAATTGATTCGTCTGGTCGTGCCTCTGCGTCACGTTGAACAAGCTGCCAACCTGAACAATATGTACGGTGTTTCCGTTGGTTATGGCACCACCATCACCCAAGCGCTGGTGTACGAAGGTATGGATCGGCTGGGGATTGCTCAGTACCTCTCCCGTATTGGCCTGATTCTCGATGGCAATACCGGCACGGCGCTGGAGCAGGCGAAGCAATTTTGGATGAACGACGGCTGTTGGCAAGGTGTGCGTGCGCTGTGTGAAGAAACCCTGGTGCAGCAAGACTGGTTCGAGCTCGTCATTGCCCAGAACCTGATTATCGACACGCTGATTGGCGATCTCTATTACCGCCAGCTGGATCAATGGCTGGCTGATCAGGACGTTCCCGACGTTAGCATGTTGCTGGAATTTATGCAGGAATGGCAAAAAGACCGTAATCGCTGGCTCGATAGCATCCTTAAGCTGGCGGCGGCTGAATCCGACAGCAACCGGGCGCAACTGCTCACCTGGGCGGACAAGTGGAGCGCCAAGGCCAGCGTTGCTCTGACGCCGGTCGCGCTGGAATTACTGGGTGAAGACGCACTTTCCCAGGCGCAAGACGTACTGGCAACGCGCCTCAACAAACTCGGTATCAAATAAGGATTCCACTATGACCAAGGTGTATATCGCCCTGCAGGATAACGACGTTTCCCATTACCTGGTGGAAGCCATTGAAGCAGATAACCCGGACGTTACGGTGCAGTACATGCCCGCGATGATTCGCATCGAAAACGAACACCAGTTGATTGTTAAGCGCGCAACCGTGGAAGAAAAACTCGGCCGCGATTGGGATGTGCAGGAACTGTCGCTGAGCTTGATCACCATTGGTGGCAACGTTGAGGAAGACGAAGACGCCTTTACTCTGACCTGGAACCAGTAATCAGCGCCAGTGCTGTGACGGTGTTGGGCATGACTTTTGGTATGGCCCAACAGCCAGAGTGACAGCACAAAACAACAACGCGCCGAGCGTCTGCCTCAGGCAACGTTCGACCTGAAAAATAAAAAAGGGGCCACACCATGGCGACCAAAAAGCTCAATATGAAAGACAAATACAAAATGCTGACCCGTGATCTCGACTGGGAGTTTTCCTATCAGGATCGCAAGCAAGCCTTTCCGTATGAAGAATTTGAAGGCATCAAGATTACCGACTGGTCGAAATGGGAAGACCCATTTCGTCTGACCATGGATTCCTACTGGAAATACCAGTCAGAAAAAGAGAAAAAGCTGTACGCCATTCTCGATGCTTTTGCCCAGAATAACGGCCATTTGAATATTTCTGATCCGAAATACGTCAACGCACTCAAAGTATTTTTGGGCGGCGTGACGCCGGTGGAATATCAGGCCTTCCAGGGTTTTGCGCATGTTGGTCGCCAGTTTGGCGGCGTTGGGGCACGGGTTGCTTGCCAGATGCAGTCGATCGATGAGTTACGGCATGTGCAGACCCAGGTGCATGCCATGAGCCATTACAACAAGTACTTCGATGGTCTGCACAACTGGTCTGGCATGCAGGACAAGGTTTGGTACATGTCGGTACCGGTCTCTTTCTTCCACGATGCCCGTGCGGCTGGCCCGTTTGAATTTCTGGTAGCGATTTCGTTCAGCTTCGAATACGTGCTCACCAATCTGTTGTTTGTGCCGTTTATGTCGGGTGCTGCCTATAACGGCGATATGGCCACCGTCACGTTTGGTTTTTCTTCCCAGTCGGACGAAGCCCGCCATATGACTCTGGGCCTGGAAGTGATCAAGTTCCTGCTGGAGCAGCATGAAGACAACGTCCCCATCGTACAGAAGTGGGTCGACAAATGGTTTTGGCGCGGCACCCGAGTGCTGGGGATTGTTGCCATGATGATGGACTACATGCTGCCCAACAAAGTGATGAGTTGGCGCGAAGCCTGGGAGGTTTACTTTGAAGAAGCAGGCGGTGCCTTGTTCAAGGATCTCGCCCGTTATGGTATTCGTCCGCCGAAGTACGCCGATATCGCCACCGCACAGATGGATCATATGTCGCATCAGACCTGGTGGAATTTCTACAACTTCGGTGAAGCCGCCGGCTTCCATACCTGGATTCCGACCGCTACCGAGCTGGACTGGCTCAGTGAGAAATACCCGGACACCTTCGACAAGTACTACCGTCCACGCTGGGAGCTGGCCAAAAAGATGGAAGCAGAAGGCAAACGATTCTACTCCAAAGGGCTGCCACAATTATGCAACACCTGTCAGGTGGCGATGCTCAACACAGAAATGGATGACCCAACCCAGTTGGTTTATCGCAGTTCTGAATACAACGGCGACAAGTACCACTTCTGCTCGGATGGCTGTAAGGACATCTTTGATGACGAGCCAGAAAAATACGTCCAGTCCTGGCTGCCGGTGCACCAGATCCTGCAAGGCAACTGCGGTGGTGCTGATCTGGAAACCGTCATGCGCGAGTACTACGGCATGGACGTCGGTGTCGACAACCTCGATATGAAGGGTTCGCCAGACGAACAACGCTGGAAGGAATGGAAATCAGCCTGACCCCGCCGGATGTGGTGGCGCCAGGGACAGGAGAGAAACGGACAGGGACGGAGCCCATCCCAGCGGAAAAACAACACCGAGTCTGACAGCAGATGTCAGGCTCCAGATAAGAGAATAACAATATGACTGTAAAAACCACCGCCGCCGAGTACATCGGCGAAGTTCGAGATCGTATCGAAAATTTTCACGGCAACCAATTGGTGTACATCGGTTGGGATCAGCATCTACTGTTCTGTTCCGCCTTCACCTTTATGGTGTCGCCGACGACCAGCTTTCGTGCATTGCGGGATGAAAACATGGCTGGCGTGTTTGGCGAGCATCCTGAATGGACGGACATTAACTGGGACACGGCCAGCTGGCTGCTGGATGGCCAACCATTCACCCCGGATCTGGACAAAGCCATTACGCCGCAAGGGATTACCCACAAATCCCTGCTGCGGTTGGTGACGCCGGAGCTGAAAGGCTTTATGGGTGCGGGGGTTTAACCATGAGTTATCGCGTGACCATCGAACCGACCGGTGACCAGATTGATGTGGAAGAAGGCCAAACCATTCTTGATGCTGCCTTGCGTCAGGGGGTCTGGTTGCCTTTCGCCTGCGGTCATGGCACCTGTGCCACCTGCAAGATCCAGGTATTGGAAGGCGACGTGGATGTGGGCGAAGCCTCGTCGTTTGCGCTGATGGATATGGAGCGTGACGAAGGCAAAATCCTCGCCTGCTGCGCTATTCCTGAAAGCGATATGGTGGTGGAAGCCGACATCGACGTCGATGACGACTTTGCCGGTTACCCGGTGGAAGATTACCAAGCCGAAGTGGTCAAGATTATGGATTTGTCACCCACCATCAAAGGCGTGCATTTCAAACTCGACCGCGAAATGAGCTTCCAGGCCGGACAGTACATTAACCTGTTGATTCCTGGTGTTGAAGGCACGCGGGCGTTTTCTATCGCCAACAACCCCTCGCTGGCAAACGAACTGGAGTTGCATGTTCGATTGGTGGAGGGCGGTGCTGGCACCGGCTGGATTCACCAGGAAATGAAGGTGGGTGACAAACTCACCGTCTCCGGCCCGTATGGACAGTTCTTTGTGCGTAAATCGGATGGCGGCGGCGCGATCTTTATTGCTGGTGGCTCCGGCCTTTCCAGTCCGCAGTCGATGATTCTCGACTTGCTGGTGTCGGAAGATCCACGCCCGATGTATCTGTTTCAGGGGGCACGTAACCTGGGCGAACTGTACAACCGCTCGTTGTTTGAACAACTCGATCAACAGCACGACAACTTTCATTATATCCCGGTACTCAGCGCCCCCGAGGCTGATGATGATTGGCAAGGCCTGACCGGTTACGTGCATGACGCCGCCAATCAGTACTTCGACGGCAAACTCCGTGGCAACAAAGCCTACCTGTGCGGGCCGCCACCGATGATCGACGCTGCCATCACCACCCTGATGCAAGGGCGGGTATTTGAGCGGGATATTCATATGGAAAAATTCGTCACTGCCGCTGATGGTGCCGGAGACGGAGAACGTTCCGCGTTGTTTAAACGGATCTGATCAGAATGTTGGGAGGCAGTAGAGGATAGCGGGATAGCAATAAAAAATCCCGGTGAGTCATCACTCACCGGGATGTAGAGAACTGCGGGCGGGTACTTACTTCAACACGCCGTTAAAAAAGGCTGTCAGACTGGCGTAATCATCCAGTGGCAGTACGTCAGCTACGTACTGATCTGGCCGTACGATAACAATACAGCCCTGTTCCTTGTTGATGCCGCGCATGTCATAGACATTTTTGCCACCGCCGGAAGATTCAGGGCGGTGATCGGCACAGAACACTTTCTCGTGGTCGCGCAGGCCATACTTACCCTTTTGTGGTGCCAGTACCGGATGAATGGTGCCGGTTTCCACTGCCTGGTGGTGCTGGTTAAACACCGCTCGTACATCGATTACGGCGTCGGCATCGGCTCCTGCCGGGGTGTATTGCTGCAGCGGTGAGCTGGCATCGTTGGCAAGAAATTCACACAAGGCTTTGACGCCACACTGATCCGACATTGCGTCTGCACTGCCGCCGAAGGCATAAATACGATACGCGCCATTGGCGGTATGGCAGTGACCCAGCTGTACCGGTTTGGCATCGCCGTGGCGAACAACCGGAGCCGAGTGGAAGCGTTTGCCGACGGTCAGGCCGCTGGCCAGATGCTGATGCTGGCCGTCAGACACCATAATGGATGGCTTGTACTGGATCGAAACGCCTGCGGTGTATTTGCCAAACAGCTGGAAATAACGCTGGAATTCGGCTGGATCGACTCCGTCCGGGTTATCGGCTGACTTCGGTTTGGCGCTAAACATTCTGGAGAACTCGCGGTCGAAATCGATCAGCGCCTGACCATACTCACGCCGCTCGGCAGAATAGGTTTTTAACAGATCCTCTTCGGCCAGACCGGTCAGAACGTGAGCCAGTTTCCAGCCCAGGTTCCAGGTATCCATCACCGACGTGTTCAAGCCCTGACCGGCTTTCGGGCTGTGGGTGTGACAGGCATCACCCGCCAGAAAAACCCGTGCCGAACGATCGTTAGTGGAATCATCAAAGGCCGTGGTAATACGCTGACCAATCTCGTACACACTCCACCAGGCTACCTCTTTCACATCAATGGTGTAAGGCTGCATGATGCGGTTAGCGCCAGCAATCAGTACGTCGGCAGTCATCTCGTCACGGGCGACGCGCTCATTCTCCTTGAGTTTGTCCAGCTCGATGTACAACCGTGCCATGTAACCACCCTCACGCGGGATGATCAGCATATTGCCTTCGTTGTTGGAGTGAATCAGCGACTTCAGGCGAATATCCGGGAAATCGGTATTCAACAGCACATCCATCACACCCCAGGCCTGGTTGAGAGCATCGCCGACCAGCTCCTGACCAATCGCACTGCGCACGCTGGAACGGGCACCATCACAACCGACGACATATTTGGCTTTAACGGTCTCGATTTCCTGGCTGTACTGGGAATAGTTGACACCGCGCTCCAGCTTGACCGTGACCGGATACTCGCCGCCTTCCGGGTCGACCTCCAGGCCCAGCAATTTACGCTGGTAGTGCGGCTCCACCTTGCCAGGGCCTTGGCGCATCACATCCAGAAACATATCGTGAACACGGGCCTGGTTGATGATCAGGTGCGGCATCTCAGACAGATCATCTTCAACATCCGGCACCTTGCCGCTACGAGCAATCTCATGCGGTTTGTTGGCATCCGGCTTCCAGAATGCCGCTTCGCTGACCTGATAGGCTTCCTGAATAATCTGATCGGCAAAGCCGTAAGCCTGGAACATCTCAATGGTACGGCAAGCGATACCGTCAGCCTGACCGACCAGCAGACGGTCGTCTTTCTGGTCAACGATGGCGACCGAAATATCGCCAAACTGCGACAGCTGCGCCGCCAGATTCAGCCCGGCAGGGCCACAGCCAACGATCAACACATCAACACACTCAGGCAGAGGACGTTTGATCGGTGGTACTACAACGGCATCCTGTGGATCGGAAAAACGAGGATCGCCGGGATGAAAACCATTGAGATGGAATTGCATGATGTGCTCCTGAAGCGGGGTGACGGCGCACGCACACCCCTGCTATTCGATTGTATGGATTATTTTGATGAATCAGCCATAGCACTTTACCCGCCGCAAGTTATCAGGAAAAATCGGTTTTTAGGTTTAGATGCAAAGAAAACACATATATGAACCCCAACCTGCTCAAACAATTGGCGATGGTCGTTAAACAAGGATCGATCAGTGCTGCTGCTGAACAGCTGTTTATTACCCAACCGACTCTGACCCGCTCCCTGCAGCAATTGGAAATGCGGGTAGGGGCACCGGTGCTGGCCCGCACCCGCTACGGCATGATACCCACAGAAATAGGTGCCCGACTGGCACAAATTGGCGAACGGATACTGGCCGAAACCGAACAGGGTGACGAGGTTATTCGCCAATGGCACAGCGGTTACGACAACCAGTTCGCCATTGGCATCGACCCATTATGGGAATACGCCACCGTGGCAGAGATGACCAGCGGCTTTTTAAGCCAGAACCGTTACGTGTTTCATTGCCGGGTTGGCTCTGCCGCCACCCAGATCGAATGGATGCAGGGCGGAGAGCTCGACTTTCTGCTGGCCCCCGCACACTTGTCTGTTGCCCATGCCTCCGGCAGCCAGGGAGCACTGCAGCGGGAAGTGGTATTCCGTGACCGCTCCGGCGTGTTTGTCGGCAAACAATCCCGATTACTGGGCAGCCAGCAACCGATTTCCCCCGACGTCCTGGAACAACAACGCTGGCTTATCGCCGGAGCCAGCGCCGGATTTTTGTCTGGGGTAGAAGACCCGGCGGCGCAACAAGCCGCCCGGATCGCTTTTACTGGAGGCATTCGTTCAGTGATTCATCTGCTTAACACCACCAGTATGCTGGTGCGCCTGCCCGCACGGCTGGCCTTGATGACGACCGAAATTGATCCACAACAAATGATACAAGTCGAAGGCCAGACCAGCGCCCGCCGCGATATAGCCCTCTGGTCGCGCAGGCAAGATAGCGAACGGCCCGACAGCCAGAAAGTGCGTGAGTTTATTCGGGACTGGGTAACCGGGCTGGATCACAGCGTGGGGGAGTTCGGGCTGGATTTGTAATGGCAATACATGAGAGCGCTATAACAAGTATTGAGAGTATCTATGTCGTGGGATCATCTATGTGATCCTCTTGGCTCTGGACGGCGGCGGCACTCGCGCAGAGCCGTGCAGGATGAAATAGATGTCCCCAGTACTATAAGCAGCTGATCGTGGAATACCTTGGCAAGCTGTCGCGAGGGGTTGTCGGGGTTAACTGACAAGCCGGTTAGCGTTGGGTGATCCGCTAGCAACCTGGGTGTTGTAGTGAGTGTCTGGGTTCAGCCTTGTTCGAGTGCCAGCACTTCGGCAAATTTTTGTCGCAGGATATCCCGTAACAGTAAGGCGGCGGGGGTGATTTGTTGACGGCCAGGGGAGACCAGGTTGAGGTCGATTGGGTCGGATTGGTATTGCGGTAATATCCTCACCAGGCGTCCGGTGCGCAGGTCGTCGTTGATGTCGAGCCGCGATTTGTAGGCGATGCCGCGGCCTGCCAGTGCCCAGCGGCGTACCATTTCACCGTCGTTGGCGCAGCGGTTACTGCGTACGCGAATACGTTCATGGTGGTGCTCGTGGTGGTGCTCGTGGTGGTGTTCTGTCGCAGTGGTGGCGCTGTTTTTTACTGTTGTTGAATTGGCTGTTGTTGAATTGGCTGTTGTTGAATTGGCTGTTGTTGAATTGGCTGGTGTTGGTTTCGCGGCAATAAATTCCCAGACATCGTGGGTACGGTTGTTGAGCTGAAACAGCAGGCAATTGTGTTGCAGCAGGTCGGCAGGTGTCTGAGGTGTACCAAACCGGCGCAGATAGGCCGGTGAGGCGCACACCACCCGATCAATCGTGGCCAGTTTGAACGCCACCAAAGATGAATCCTGCTGATTGCCGTAACGAATGGCGAGGTTGATCCTGTCCATATAAAAATCGGCTACCGCATCACCCAGCAGCAGGTGGATGGACAAGTCCGGGTGTTGCTCCATGATGTCGTCGATCCACCTGGGTAGCAGGTTCCGGCCAATATCGGACGGAGCGGAAATTCTCAGTTCTCCGGCAACCTTGCCAGCCAGCGCATGAATGGATGCCCGCCCGGCGTCCAGCTCCGCCAGTGCCTTGCGACAATACACCAGAAACCGTTCGCCTTCGGCGCTGATGCGTAATTGCCGCGTTGAGCGGATAAACAATTGCACCTTGAGCTGCTGTTCCAGTCGTTTGAGTGCGGCGCTGGCAGCGGCGGTTGTGATGTCCAACTGTTCAGCGGCACGGGTGATGCTGCCGCTGTCGGCGGTACGCACAAACAGGACGAGGTCTTTGGTGTTCATTATCAAATATTTTTTGACTAAGAGTGTGGTATTGCCCCGTTTATAGCACGGGTTTGGCTGGGAATAATAGGCCATCGCCGTACGCTGCCCACCGTCAGCAACAACCGGCATCTGTTCGCAGACATCAGAGAGGATCAGACATGAAAGCTGTTGGTTATTTGCAACCCCGGGCCATTCAGGAACCCGACGCCCTGGTTGATATCGAGTTGCCCATGCCGACTGCCACGGGCCGCGATGTGCTGGTAAAAGTGCAGGCGGTTTCGGTCAACCCGGTGGATACCAAGGTACGCTCATCGGCTGCTGCCGAGGCCGGGCAGTACAAGGTGTTGGGGTGGGATGCGGTAGGCGAAGTGGTCGCAATTGGAGACCAGGTAACGTTGTTCAAGGTGGGTGATGCGGTGTGGTACGCCGGGGATATTACCCGTTCGGGTTCCAATGCCGAATTTCAGCTGGTGGATGAACGGATTGTCGCCATCCGGCCAACCACCTTGTGGAATGTCGAAGCGGCGGCGATGCCTCTCACGGCGATTACCGCCTGGGAACTGCTGTTCGCCCGGCTGGGTTTTACGCCGTTGCTGCCATCTGCGGAGACGGTTGCCAGTGACGCGGATGCCGCTGCGCCAGCGCCGGTTATCCTGATTATGGGGGCTGCGGGTGGGGTGGGATCGATTCTGACCCAGTTGGCCGCGCGGCTGACTCGCGCGACGGTGATTGGTACGGCTTCGCGGCCACAGAGCGAGCATTGGGTGAAGGAACTGGGGGCTGACCATGTGATTAACCATCACCAGCCGCTGTTACCGCAGTTGCAGGCGGTGGGTATCGACAGCGTTACTCATGTGATTAGCCTGACGCATACCGATCAGCATTTTGATCAGCTGGTCGAGGTACTGGCACCACAAGGCAAGCTGGCGCTGATCGATGATCCACAAGGGCCAATCGATATTATGAAGCTCAAGCGCAAGTCCATTTCGCTGCACTGGGAGCTGATGTTTACCCGTTCGATGTTTGCTACCTGGGATATGTACAAGCAGCATGAGTTACTTACCGAGGTAGCCCGTCTGGTTGACGACGGTGTGCTTAAAACCACGCTGGGTGAGCATTACGGTACGATCAATGCCGCCAATCTCAAACGTGCTCATGCTTATCTTGAGAGCCATCAGGCGGTTGGGAAAATTGTGCTGGAAGGGTTTTAAGCTGATGCCTGCGTTACATGACGGATCGTGCCCGCCATGTAACGCCTGCTAAAATGCCTTGGCAAAAGCCATTGATTACAGCCATTGATTACAGGCAAATAATCCCGGCTTCCGGTTCGGCGGCATACAACTTTTCGACGGTGTCGGCCCGATTGGTCAACACCGCATTCTGGTTGATAGAGCCTTTGTCGGTAATCTCGTGGGCGTCCAGTTGCGGTGGCCGGGCTTCAATCACCAGTCGCTGAACACGGGTAGAGCTACCGGTTGAGGAGGCTGCCATTTCACCGAGCAGGCGTTCAAATACCTCGCGTGTGCGTGGATGCGATACCAGTTCGCTGGCACTGGCATCGGCTGGCAGTTCGGTCAGCTTGTGCAGTTGAGCCAGGTCGGGGAACACCAGAACCGAAATATAGCCACGGTCGCGACCCGCCACCACCAGATCCTGCACGTAGGGCGCGCAATGGTGGATCACAAATGGCCGCAGGGTGCCAACGCTGACCCAGGTGCCGGTATCCAGTTTGAAGTCTTCCGATACCCGGCCGTCGAAGTAAAAGCCGCGATTGGGCTGCTTTTCATCAATAAACTTCAAGGCATCACCGAGGCAATAGAAGCCTTCTTCGTCATAGGCCTTGGCGGTTTTGTCGGCATCACGCCAGTATCCCGGTGTAATGCTGAGGCCACGGATACGGGCTTCCAGTTTGCCACCGTTGGGCACCAGTTTGATTTCGGTGCCTGGAGCCGGTACGCCGACCACGCCGGATGCACATTCTTCAATGGATGCAAACAAGGCTGCCGGGCCGGTTTCGGTAGAACCCAGGCCGGTCAGCATCGGTACTTTTTTGCCGGTGTACTGTATCGCCAGCGCATCCAGAGAGTCCCATACATGCTGGGCCAGACCGGCACCGGCAAAGTACATCACGTTCAGGTTGCGGTAAAAATTGGCGGCAACGTCGGGGTTTTCCTTCAGTGCTTGCGCCAGTAATTCAAACCCCTTGGGGACGTTGAAATAGACGGTCGGGGAAATGTCGCGCAGGTTGTCCAGTGTGATGGGCATGGCCTTGGGAACGGGTTTGCCCTGATCGATATAGAGCGAACCGCCGTTAAACAGCACCAGGCCAACGTTATGGTTGCCCCCAAAGGTATGGTTCCACGGTAGCCAGTCGACCACGACCGGTGGTTGCTGCTGTACAAAGGCCAGGACGCTGGCCAGCATGGCCTGGTTGGAGCAGAGCATTTTCTGGGTGTTGATTACGCCCTTGGGCATGCCGGTGGAGCCGGAGGTAAAGAGGAATTTGGCGATGCTGCTGGCGGTGACCGTCTGGTTGGCCTGATCAACGGCGCTGGTCGCAGCGGTGCTTTGCAGCGTTTCAAACGCGGTCAGTTGACCTTGCAGGTTATCGGTGCTGTGTTCGGAAATCACCGACACCACCGGCAAACCAGGCAGGACGGCGTCGATGGCATCACGATAAGGCCCGAGATTGTCGACAAACACCAGTCCGGGCGTCAGTACGTCGACAATGTGGCGCAGCTTGCCGAAGTCGGTAGAAATCGTGGAGTAGGCGGTGGAAATGGGCGCGTATGGAATACCAACGTACATGGCCGCCAGCGCCAGCAACAGGTGTTCGCTGCTGTTGCCAGACAGGATGATAATCGGTCGTTCCTGGCTCAGGGGTTCCCCATCGATGCGTAAATCCAGCAGCCATTGGGCGATGGCACGTACTTGCGTACGGGTTTCGGCATAGCTGAGGGTTTGCCAATGGTTATGATCTGCGCCGGACAGCGGGCGCTGGCAGACAAACAGCTGATCCGGCGTGTGCTCGGCCCAGTGATCGAGTCGGTCGGTGATGCGCTCCGGGTAGTCACACAGTTCGCCGATCGAGCGGATAACGCGGCTGCCATCCTCGCGCTGTTCAACGTCGACAGGATGATTCACTACATGGACAGGATGGAAATCGGCAAGCATGTTGAGGCTCCCTGATGCACTTTTTATGGTTGTTCGCATCGTTTGTGAGTTTTTATTCGGTTGTTACGACCGCTGTCGGGGGTTACCCGGCAGCAGTAAAGTCAAAGTCTTTCAAGCCGTCATCGGCATTGGCTACGGTGCTCATCAGTGCGTGAATACGCGGCATTTCATGGGCAAAGTAGAAACGTGCGAGGGCAATCATATTGCTGTGATAAGCCGCATCGCTGTCACCCCGTGTATGGGCCTGATTGGCCAACAAGGCCAACTGCCAGCCAACACAGAGCAAGCCCAGCGCTTCCAGTAGCGGCACCGATCCAGCGTGCAGTCGGGTTTGGTCGCTTTCTTTGGCGGCCATCTCCAACAGCGTGCGTAACTGGCCATGAATCGCTGCACCTGCGCGAATCAGGCTGGCTTGCAGTTGACTCAGAGGGGCTGCCAGGCGATCGGCATCCTGGTTGATGTCTCGCAGCAGGTGTTGCAGTGCTACGCCCTGGTCTCCGAGAACCTTGCGGAACACCAGATCCCGTGCCTGAATACCGGTGGTGCCTTCGTAAATGGTGATGATGCGGGCGTCGCGCATAAACTGGGAAACCCCGGTTTCTTCGACAAACCCCATGCCGCCAAACACCTGAATGCAGGTGTAGCTCATCTGGTTGCCTTGTTCCGTACTGAAGGCCTTGAAGACCGGTGTGAGCAAGGCAATCCGTTCTCGCAGTTGCTGCCGCTGGTGGTCGTCCTCGCTGTGTTCCGAAAGGTCGATCCAGGCCGCAATCAGATAGCCCAATGCCCGCAGTCCCATGGTTTGACTGTGCATGGAGAGCAACATGCGCTGCACATCGGGATGCTGGCTGATAGTGACCCGTGCGCCGCTCTGGAAGTGGCTGCCCTGGGTACGTTCCTGGGCGTAGCGCAAGGAGTGCTGATAACTTTGTTCACCAAAGCCTACCCCTTGCATACCGGTGCTCAGGCGAGCTTCGTTCATCAGTACGAACATCGCCATCAGACCCTTGTTCTCGGCACCGATCAGCTCGCCAATGCAGTCGTCGTTGTCGCCATAGCTCATCGAACAGGTCGGGCTGCCGTGCAGGCCCATTTTGTGTTCAATGCCACTGCAGACCACATCGTTGCTGGCCCCCAGTGAGCCGTCGGTGGCAATGCGATATTTTGGGACGGCAAACAGTGAGATGCCACGGCTGCCGGCCGGAGCATCTGGCGTGCGCGCCAGCACCAGATGGACGATGTTTTCGGCCATGTCGTGCTCACCGTAGGTGATAAAGATCTTCTGGCCCTTGATGCGATAGCTGCCGTCACCCACGGGCGTGGCCCTGGTGGTGGTCGCGGCGAGGTCGGAACCGGCACCGGGTTCGGTCAGTGCCATGGCAATGGTCCACTGGCCACTGGCCAAGGGTTCAAGATAGCGTTGCTTTTGCTCATCGGTGCCAAAATGCAGCAGGATCTCGCTGCCACCCTGGTTCAGGGCGTGGAACATCACAAACGCCAGGTTGGCCGACAACCACATTTCATTGACCGGCTGGGCGATACTCTTGGGCAGCGCTTGGCCACCAATGGCTTCGGGCATGGCCAGACCCATCCAGCCATTGTCACAAAACTGCTGGTAGGCTTCTTTCCAGCCGGCCGCAGTGGTGACTGTGCCCTGGTCAAAGGAACAACCTTGCTGGTCGCCAATCTGGTTCAGGGGTGACAGGGCACCGCTGGCAAACTTGGCTGCTTCTTCCAGTACCGCAGCAACAAAGTCCGGGGTGAATTCGGCCAGGGCTTCAACCTGATCCATCGCGGTTTGCTGGCGTACCAGATCGAGTACGAACAGCATGTCTTTTAGCGGAGCTATGTAGTCACTCATCGCATGCTTCCTATTTTGCGGCCATGCGAATAGCGCCATCCAGGCGGATGGTTTCGCCGTTGAGCATGCAGTTTTCAAAAATCTGCTGCACCAGTTGGGCAAACTCGTCCGGCTCACCCAGTCGTGGCGGGAATGGCACGGCAGCGCCGAGCGATTGCTGCACTTCTTCTGGCAGTACGGCCATCATCGGGGTCTTGAACAGGCCTGGAGCAATGGTCATCACTCGAATGCCAAAACGGGCCAGCTCTCGGGCAATCGGCAGGGTCATGGCGACCACACCCGCCTTGGAGGCGGAATAACCGGCCTGGCCAATCTGGCCATCAAAAGCTGCGACGGAGGCGGTATTGATGATAACGCCACGCTCACCGGTCGATTCCGGTTCGTTGTGCTGCATCTGGTCGGCACACAGGCGAATCATGTTGAAGGTGCCGAGCAGGTTGACCTTCAAGGCGCGTTCAAAGGAGGAAAGACGGTGCGGGCCTTCACGGCCAATCACCCGTTCAGCTCCCGGAATTCCGGCGCAGTTGACCAGCCCGTAGAGGCTGCCAAAGGTGTCGGTTCCCTGGTTGATGGCGCTGCTGACCGATGCTTCATCGGTAATGTCACAGGTGCAGAACAGGCTGCTGTTCGGGTAGTCCTGTTCCAGTTGGGCCACCAGTCGGGTGCCTGCTTCGGTATTAATGTCGACCAGTGTTATGCGGGCACCCTGGCTCAACAGGCGGCGGGCAACCGCTTCACCCAGGCCAGAACCGGCACCGGTTACCAGACAATGTTTATTGGCAAGATTCATATAACGCTCCTTCTCCAGCGATTGCTTCGGGTCCAGCGGTTGTTGCGGATCCTGTGATGGGTTTGGGCAGGGCACTCATGGGCGGCTTTGAATCCACCTGGATGAGTGCCATACCAACCTGTCAGGATGATTTTTTACGGTTGAGGAAGGCGTCGATACGTTCCTTGACCTCACCACTGGTCTGGGTAATACCGGTCAGCAGGGATTCGGTGAACAGGCCGTCGTCGCTGGCCATGTTGTTGATACGGGCAAGACCGGAGGCCATGGCCCAGTTGGACAGGCGTGAGTTGGTGGCAATGGTTTCTGCCAGCTCCTGGGCTTTTTCCATCGCCGTACCCTTGGGCACAACGTAGTGCGCCAGGCCCAGACGTTCGCCGTCTGCGGCATTCAGCGTGCGGCCTGTCAGCATCATTTCTGTCATGCGGCCATGACCAATGGTTTGCGCGACGCGCACGGAGGCACCACCACCGACAAAAATACCGTGGCGACCTTCTGGCAGACGATAGAAGGTGGTTTCATCGGATACCCGGACATGAGCGCAGATGGCCAGTTCCAGGCCACCACCAATCACGGCACCGTGCAGGGCGGCAACAATCGGGATACCACTGTTGCTGATGTGGCTGAATACCCGGTGCCACATACGGGAATGCACCACCACTTCGAATGGCTCGCGGGCGGTGTGTTCGGACAGATCCAGGCCGGAGCAGAATTCAGGGCCATTACCAGAAAAGAGGATAACGCTGACGTCCTTGGGCATGTTGATAAAGACCTGTTCGATCTCCAGGCACAGGGCGTCGTTGATGGCGTTTTTCTTGTTGGGACGATTCAGGGTCAGGTGGCCAATACTATTGTCTACACTGAATGTCAGGTGTTGGTAGTTGCTCATGAGCGGGCCTCGTCGGCTTTGTTCTTGTTGGTTATCCGCTGAAATCAGTCATCCGGATATTTGTTGTTTTCAAATATAGTTTATGAGTACAACAGTTTGCAACCAATAACTCCATTCTTTGCACGGGAGAGGCCAGGAGGACAGCTCGCGACAGTTCGATCAATGTCTATTGATGTGCTTTAAACTGTTGTTGACATAAACAATTAGCCGGGACACACTCGTTCACGAGCGGCATCGCAAGAGTCAATTCGGATACGTCACGATCCGATTGATGCCCTTCAATAATCGATAAAAATAACAAGGTGTGAATAATAATGAAGATTAAAAACCTGCTGATCACGCTGGGCGTGACTTTGGGCAGCTTGACGACTGCTCTGAGTGCTCAGGCCGCTGAACCCGAATATACGTTCAAATTGCACCACTTTCTGCCGCCGATGGCGATGGCCCACAAAGACTTCCTGCAGCCATGGGCTGACAAGGTAATGAAGGAATCGGGTGGGCGTATCAAGATCGACGTCTTCCCGGCCATGCAGCTGGGCGGCAAGCCACCACAGTTGTTTGACCAGGCCCGTAAGGGAGTTGTTGATATTTCCTGGACGGTGGGTGGTTATACCCCTGGCCGCTTCCCGAAAGCCGGTGCTTTTGAGCTGCCATTCATGGCTGCCAGTGCCGAAGCCACCAGTATGGCGTTACAACAATACGCCGAAGAAGAGATGCAGGAAGAGCTGAGTGATGTGCATGTACTGGCCCTGCACACCCACGCGCCGGGTTCTCTGCATTCTCGGGGTGACATGATCAAGGTTGCTGCAGACCTGAAAGACCTGAAGCTGCGTGCCCCCAACAAAGCCATGGCTGAAGCCTTTGGTATTATGGGTTCTGCCCCTGTATTCATGCCGGTGACCCAGATGTCCAGTGCCCTGGCCAAGGGAATTCTGGATGTGGCTGCACTGCCGTTTGAAGTGGTTGCACCGATGAAGATCAACCAGCTGACCAACAATCACACCCTGGTTAAAGGGGATCGTGGCCTGTATACCCAGTTCTTCCTGTTCAGCATGAACAAACAGGCCTACGAACAACTGCCAGCTGATCTGAAAAAGGTCATCGACAACAACTCCGGTATTGAACTGGCGCGTCATATTGGTTATTTGTTTGATCAGTCGGAACAGCACGGCTATGACATTACCGCCAAGGGTGGCAATCATTTCTACACCTTGCCAGCCGCTGAGGCAGACCATTGGAAGCAGATGATGCAGCCAGTAACGGATGCCTGGATTGGCGATATGACCGAAGAAGGTGCTAATGGTCAGGCGCTGTACGACAAGGCCAACGCCTTGATCACCAAATATCAGAAAAAAACCGGTTCCTGACCGGTTCACCTTACTGGCCTGCCAGAGACGTCGTCTGTGGCAGGTCGTTTGATTGCGCGTGTTAAACCGTTGTTTGATAACTGTTTAACAAACAACAATTGCCCGGAAAACAAACACTTTTTTGTTATACTGCCCGCCAGATATGACTTATTAATACGCAGCACAGTGGCTGTTCAGACCCCAGGCATCTCATGGCAACTTCTGATTTATCGTCCGACTCCCTCGATTTTGGTATTTTGCACGACCTGATTGGCTATCGTTTACGTCGCACCCAACTGGTGTTTTTTAACCGCTTTGCCGAAGCCTGTACGGATCTTGGTATCAGTCCGGGATTGTTTGGCGTATTGGTACTGGTGAGCCGTAATCCTGGTCGCACCCAGACAGCCATTGCCCAGGCATTAGGCAACGACCGCTCGGCGATGGTCGCCGCCGTCGACAAGCTGGAGAAAATGGATCTGGTGGAGCGCCGTCCATCGCTGAATGATCGTCGTTCCTACGCACTCTATCTGACCGAACACGGTGAAACGTTTTATCAGACGATTGAAAACCGGGTGCGAGAACATGAACAAGGGCTGGAGTCGCTGCTTGAACCGGGTGAAAAAGACCTTTTAATTGATATGCTTGCGCGACTTTGTCAGGCTGGTCGTAACGGCGGAGTCTGATCGCAGCCAAACAGCGACATACTCCCCGGCGACAGCTAACAGACGAGGAGGGTGAATATGTCGGTTTCTCTGATGCCCGTTAGCGGCGTTGAGTTGCAAGCCTATATTGATGACCTGGCGCGGTTACGTATCCGCGTATTTCGGGAATATCCCTATCTTTACCAGGGTTCTGCCGCCTACGAGCAGCAGTACCTGCAAACCTATACAGGCTCTGGCCAGGCCATGGCCGTATTGGCCATGGATGACAGCCTGCCATCAGGGCAGCGCATTGTCGGTGCCTCTACCGGCATTCCGATGACTCATGAAAGCGAGGCGTTTCGCCAGCCGTTTGAGTTGGCGGGCATTGATACCGCGACGTTGTTTTATTGTGGTGAATCCGTGTTGCTGCCGGAATATCGTGGTCAGGGTATTTATCGCGGTTTTTTTGCTGGCCGCGAACGTTATGTGCGTACCCTGGCTGGGTTTGAATCGCTCTGCTTTTGTGCAGTGGTCCGGCCCGTCAACCATCCCCTGAAGCCTGTTGGTTACCAACCACTGGATGCTGTCTGGCAGCATTTTGGCTATTCCCCGCGACCGGATCTGGTTGCTCATTATGACTGGCAGGATATTGATCAGACGGCTGCAACTGCTCATCCAATGATGTTCTGGGTAAAAACACTGTGAGTACATTACGCATTGCCTCGGCGGCCTATGAGGTCGGTTTTCTGGACAGCTTCAGTGCCTGGCAACACAAGGTCTCAGGCCTGGTGCAGCAGGCAGCCAATAACGGAGCGCAGATTTTGCTGTTGCCGGAATATTTTGCCATGGAGTTGACGTCGCTGTTTACACCCGCTGTGTATCAGTCGCTGAGCCAGCAGCTGGTCGAGCTGCAGAGTCTGCGGGTGGCTTTTGTGGCGGAGTTTGTCCGTCTGGCGAAACAGCATCAGGTGTTGATCGCCGCAGGCACGTTTCCGGTCGGATTAGCCACGGTGGCGGGCTGGGAGCAATACGTTAACCGCTGTTACCTGTGCTATCCCTCCGGCGAGGTACATTGGCAAGACAAACTGCAAATGACCCGCTTTGAACATGAGCAGTGGGGGATTTCCGCTGGTGACGCTTTACGCGTTTTTGATACCCCGTTTGGCCGTCTGGCGGTGAATATCTGTTACGACAGCGAGTTTCCACTGCTAGCTCGTCAGCAGGTGGCGCAAGGTGCGGATCTTATTCTGGTGCCTTCCTGTACCGATACGCTCGCGGGTTATCACCGCGTACAACTGGGCTGTCGGGCACGGGCGCTGGAAAATCAGTGTTTTGTGGTGCAGTCGCCTACCGTTGGCAGCGCTGCCTGGTCGCCAGCCATCGATAGCAACTGCGGTGCGGCCGGTGTTTTTGCCCCCGTGGATTACGGCTTTCCTGACGACGGCATTGTGGCGCAATTGCCGCTGAATCAACCCGGCTGGTGTTATGCCGATCTGGATCTGGCTGAGTTGGCGCGAGTTCGCACCGCAGGACAAGTGTTTAACTATCGCGACTGGGAAGGGCAATACCGGTTCATGGAAGGGCAATAAACCGGGTAAAACATCGGCCCCAAGGGCCTCCCTGCGTCAATTGCATTGTTGTGGCAGGAGGTGGCTTGCCGCTGACCGGTGTGATAAACACCAGCCCCAAGGCACCTCCTGCCGGTAAGTCAAATCAACAACGCCCACTCGCTACCGGGCAATTATTGCGGCGCATAAATCACTCCGATTTTATCCAGTTCGTCACCGGCCCGGCCCTTGAAGCCGACAATCTGCCAACCTGCGGGGGCGTTGAAGGTGGTGCAGCTGGATGTGCTGCTGCCGCCCGTCAGCGTACGGTTCTGGCTGGTGGTGAAACGCGCGTAAAAGATGCGGGTCTGGTCGTTTTTCTGGCCGGAGCAGACCTTCAGCGCCGTGAGATATTCACCGCTGTTCAGGGTCAGGGAGGATTCGCTGCCACCGTTACCACCGTGCGACAGTACATTGCCTTGAGATAAGCTCAGGCCAATATTGTCGATGCGGGAACCGGCACGCAACGTCACCCTGCTGACAACCGGATTGGCTGGTAATACCGCCACGTCGTTAAATCCGCTGCCATGCGGGCCACCCCAAAAATCGGACATTTGCAGGTTGCTGGCGGTGCTCCAGCTGAAGTTGGTCTGTACCGGCGGGTGATCGGCCAGCTTCAGGCCGTCGTAGGTCAGGTCATCCTGACGCACATCATACAGAGTGGCGTCCAGGTGGATAAAGGCATTGCCGCGATAGACGATCTTGTCGACGATTTCACAGTCGGCACTGGTGATTTTCGGATCACAGACCAGCGCGTCGATACCGGCTTCGGGCATATCGCCGGAGCGTATCAGGTCGACCCAGGCATCGCTAAAACCACGATTGAGAAACTCCCACATATTGTCGCCACTGCGAGTGTAGCGGGTATTGGTATCACCCATGACGATCACGGCGTTAGCGGCGGAGTGGGTTTCGATATAGTTGATCAGTTGCAGCATATCGGCGCGGCGAGCGATCAGGTCGGCCTCTTCTGTTTGTGCCTGGGTATGCAGATTGTAGATGTCGACGTACACACCTTCTGCCAGTCGGGTGCGTGCCAGGGTAAAGCCTTTGGGGGTCAGGCAGTCGACGCCATTGCAGGCATCCCAGCTGACCCGATCCCAGTCGGTGTATGCAAAACGGCTCATGCTGTTAAGACCGCTACCGACTCCCATACCTCCGGTGGTGGCAGAGCGATAGGCGTGGTCGTCACAGGTGTCGTACAACGCCGCGTGGTAGTTGAAATCTTCCTGGACGTTGACGATGTCAAATTCGTTGACGTAGCAGCTGATCTGCTCGGTGGCGGCCTGCCGGTCGGAGTCTGCGCTGGAAAAGACTTCCAGCAGACCGGCGACGTTGTAGGTCAGGGTGCTGAAGGTTCCGGCGTCGGCCTGGACAGGGGTATGCAGCAAGCAAAGTGGCACCAGCGCAGCGAGGTGGCGAACGATGTGTTTCAGGTCAGTCATTTCAGTGTCTCCAATGGTGGGTGGGGCTTATGGATTGGTTGTGGTTGTGGTTGTGGTTGTGGTTTACGTGACGCAGCCGTTCGCAATCCTGGCTTGGAAGCACAGGCCGTTTGATAGTGAGTTGAAGGATTCGTCACGGTACTGCGAGGTGGCTGGTAAAAGGGCAGCTGAGAGAGGAACTGCCCTTTTACCGTCAGCTGAACCGGGGCACCGGCTCCGCTGACGGGTCGGACGGGTTATTCGACGGTAGCGACAATCGAGGTGTCGGTGTACTCAAGTGTGATAGCCACTTCGCCAGCGTAAACACTGGCGAATTCACCCCCCATGTTATCGGCCTGAATCAGGGTAAAGGTCGTACCGGATGCGGGGGTTGATGCAAACGTCAGTTCCAGAGCGGCACCCGCAACATACGCCGTGCCGGAAGCCGCTACTTGAGTGCTGTCTGTATCCATGTTGATGGCCAGTGTGGCGGTGTTTTCAAGCGTCAGGTTTGCGACGGCCACCGCGCCATCGGCGTTCACCAGCGCCGCACCGCCATTGATGTAAACATCACCGCTACCGAAAGCGGTTGCCGATGCGGCTGCCAGTACACCACCTTCAATCACGGTGCCACCGCTGTAGTGGTTGTTGCCTGTCAGAGTCAACTGGCCGGTGCCATTTTTGGTCAGCTTGCCAGCACCGCTGATGTTATTACGCCATTCGTCCTGAGCATTGAAGCCGCCTTTGCCGGCATCCATATAGACGTTGACGTCACCGTTAAATGCGCCATAGCCATCGCCCGCAGCGATCAGGTTAATCCGTCCCCAGCCGTTGGAGTCATCCAGCAGCGGATAACCGGATTCCACTTCTGTGGTGGCCAGTACGGCCCGGCGCTGTTCATCGGACAGATAAGGCTGACGGGTTTTCAGCAAAGCTTCCGCCCCTTTTGGCACAATAGCAGCCAAACCCAGGGTGCCGTTTTGCGGTAAGCCGTAGGTCATGCGCGCCAGGTAATCAGCCTTGATTGCGGCGTGGTCATCGAAGCGATTGTTGTTGAATACGTTAACGTTGAGTGTGCCGTCTGCATTTTTGCTGCTGCCGGTGTCTGTCACGGTCTGGTGGGCGTAGTCATACAGACTCATACCGGCCGCCGCCGCTTTGCCACCAAAATATTCCAGCGCTTGTTGTCGTGCCGCTGCGGCCTCGGCCGGTTGGGTGTTGAGCGCGTAGGTGGCGACCATCAGGGCCTGCATACGACCACCAATGACATCGACTGGTGAGTGCATACCGGCAATAATTCGGTTTTCTCCCAGGTCTGAACCACGGGCTACGTGCTCGGCAAAACGCTCTGGCAAGGCATAGGCATAGGCGAGAGAAGCCAGAATGCCGGCGTTGGCGTGGCCGCTTGGGTAACCGTTGTCTTTACGGCGGTTTTCCGTCGTGGCGGTGTAAAGCAGTTCCGTTTCCTTGCTGGATGAATGCGCCCGACGACCGCAAAACAGACCGGGCAGGACATTCACGCTGCTGGTGTAAGAGTCTATACGGTATTCTTTTTCTTCGCGGGTCTCACTGGCACCGTCAATACAGGTCAGGCTTTCGACTCCTTTGAAGTCAATGTTGCCGGTGTCGGTCATGCGCCATGGGCGCGGTGTTCCAAAGATGTATTTCGGGCCACTGGTCGATGCGTGTGAATCACGGAAACGTTTTGCCAATTGCACCATGTCACCCAGGGTTGAATCTGTTTGACCACCATAGGTGCTGTAACTGTCGTTGTTTGGTTGCGCGTAGCGATTGTTTTCGGTCACGTCGGTGAGCAGGATGGGCTCGAAGCTGGCGTAAGCGCCAGAGTTGGCGGCGTAGTCTTCCGTCAGTGGGCCAAAGCCATCAATAGTGCTGTAGGTTTTGCTGCGGATGTCATCCAGAAACGCAAACAGGGCCTGATCTTCCGTGCGGGCTGCCGTCACGTCGATCACGTACTGGATGTTGGCGGCCCAGGAAGCAGCATCGACGATCTCGGTGCCAGCCTCAACATAATCGCTGGGCTGACCGTTGGCGGCAGCGTGCGGATTAGGGCCATCACCGGCCTTGTAACCGTTGGCATCATCGGTGTAATTACCCGCCGTGGTCTGCCATTGTTCCGTGGTGCCTTGCCAGATTTTGTTGATGCTGCTTAGCACCGTAAGAATCGGGTTTTCATCGCGGAAGAAACGGCCATCTCCTTCATTCAACGCCAGATTATCAACCGCTGGCAGCGGGTACTCGACTGATGGCTCAGCAACGTATTGTTCGTAACCCAATCCGGTCGGGATGGCTGGTTTAGACACCAGCAGGGTGCTGGTCTCGATGTCTGGAGTGTCTTGTACCGTGTCGTTGTTATTATCGTCACTGCCACAGGCGCTGAGTAGCAGAGCGGTTGCTGCCAGTACCGCAGTGTACAAGGTGCTGCGCTTGGCGCCGAAGAATTCAGAGGTCATAAAATAGGCTTCCAGGTGAACAAAATAGAGCAAGGATCAGGGCCGATCTGCACCGCTGAAAACAACAGGCAGAACAAGCGATTCACTGAAGAAGACGTCGGTACAAGCGCGATGGGGACATGACAATTACGTGAAGTTTTACTCACAGTTTATTCACAGGTTGTTGTTGCCGGGCCAAGAAGGGCGGAAAATACGGTTTTTCAGCATTTCTGGTACTTCCTACGCCTGCTGGAAACGTTGCAGCCGATGGATTGGCCAATCCGGTATCAGGCAGAACTGCTATTCGCTGAACCAATAGCAAAAATGGCACGGTGTTCGATATATTGTTGCCACTAACGGATCAATTCATACCGGCAGCATCTATTGATGGCGCGGTGCTTCATACTGTATGGTCGCTGGCGACACTACCAATACAACACCGGTTGTGTTCTTCCTGTTTGGCGCCAGTCGTTTGATCAGTCATCCCGTTTTTTGAATGGCACATTGTGCGCTGTGTGCTGCGATTACCAGATTATGATCGCCATATACTGGATCGTAGTTGATGGTCTGGTGTCCTGATTGCCAGGCGGGTATTCGATGCTTAACCCAGGTTTCCACAGCGCCAGATTGTGTTTGTACTGGCGTTTTGCGGCTTTTTATATTTCCGGAGAATTATGTCTTCTGTGGCTGTTCGCCTGACTCCAGGCTTCTTGTTAATGCTGTCGGCATTAACCGCGCTTACGCCATTGGGAACGGATATTTATTTATCTGCCGTTCCTGCTATTGCCAGTGATTACGGTAACTCGCTGCATGAGGTCGAGCTGTCGGTCAGTGTCTTCCTGATGGGCTTCAGTCTGGGGCAGCTGCTGGGCGGGCCGCTGTCGGATCGTTATGGCCGTCGCCGCATGGTGTTGATCGGGCTGAGTATTTTTGCGGTCGGTTCGCTGGGTATTATTCTGGCGCAGTCGCTTGATGTGATGCTGGCTTTTCGGGTGGTTCAGGCACTGGGTGGCGGTTTGGCGGTGGTCAACAGTACCGCGATTATTCGCGATCTGGCCAGTGGCCGTGAAGGGGCAGGGGCAATGATACGGGTGATTCAGGTGATGATGATCGCACCGCTGGTCGCGCCGTTACTGGGTATGCTAATCCTGAAAATGCTGGGCTGGCACTCGGTCTTCGGCTTTTTGCTGATCTATGCACTGTTGCTGATTGCACTGTTTTATTTTCGCCTGCCAGAAACACGCAAGGTACGTACGGGCGGTAATCCGTTACGTAATTACTGGCAGGTATTGAGTGACCGTCGCATATGGGGATTTGTCGCCTCAACTTGTGCTGCTTATGCCGGGATGCTGTCGTTTGTGACGTCGTCTCCGGGTATTTTTATGGGCCATTTTGGCCTCAGTGATACGGTCTATCCTCTGGTGTTCGGCTGCATTGTCTTAACCATGCTGGCGATGAGCAAGGTGAACCTGCATTTGCTGAAGCGCTACAGTCCTCCCGTGCTGATCAGTATCGGCCAGAAGATCCAGATCGCCATGGGGATATTGATGGTGGGCTATATTTTCCTGTTTGACGAGCTGTCGGTATGGCCACTGACGCTGATGCTGATGCTCTACATTGGCAGCCATGGGTTTGTGGTCGCCAATGCGACGTCATCGATTACCGAGTATTTCCCCCATCTGGCTGGAACGGCGACAGCGCTGGTCGGTGCGTTGGGCTTTGCCAGTGGTGGTATCGCTGGTGGTGTGGTCAGTGCGTTGTCGGATGGCTCTCCCAAGGCCATGGTCTGTATGATGCTGGCAGCGGTATTGTTTGGTTCTGTTATCCGCCGTTTAACAAAATCTTTTCAGGAGCTGGCCAGCGCCTGAACGCTCGATCCTCGGTAGCCCTCTCGTTGGCTGCCTGCTTTTCTGCTGCTTGGGGTCATCCTTGCTGGCTGTAACCTTGAACCACCCATATCTCCGGCCAGGAGCTAGCGGCTCTTCAGCCGGTAGTTCAATTGCGACCGGGTGAGCCCCAGTAGCCGGGCGGCCTGGCTTATATTTCCTGCGGTTTTTTTCAGTGCGGCGTTGATGATGCCTTCTTCGTGGCGGCGCAGGTCAAATTCGCTACTGAGCAGTTGTTGATAATCGATATTGGTTTGTCCCGGTTGGCCAATATAGCCGCCATCGGTCAGGCCGCTGTTAGTGTCCTGGTGTTGGTCTGGCCGGGTCAGGCTGGCAGGAAAGCTCTTGGCATCGATCTGGTGATTGTTGTCAGTCAGGATCACCCCGCGCTCGATCATGTTTTCCAGTTCGCGGATATTGCCGGGCCAGTCGTAATGCAGAAGGGTTTGCATGGCAAGGTCGGAAACCCCCAGGGCATTTTTGTTGTAAAGGCCGTTGTATTTGCGAATGAAGTGTTCAACAAACAGCGGAATGTCTTCCTTGCGTTGTCGCAGTGGCGGAATTTCGACAGTGAAAACGTTGAGCCGGTAGAACAGATCTGCGCGAAATTTGCCGTTATCGACAGCACTCTTGAGATTTTCATTGCTGGCGGCAACGACCCGTACATCGATGGCAATGGAGTGGGTGCCACCGACCCGTTCCATTTCCCCTTCCTGTAACACCCGTAAGAGTGCGGCCTGAGCCTTGGGTGATAGCTCGATCACTTCATCAAGGAATATGGTGCCGCCGCCAGCGCGTTCGAATTTGCCCTGGCGGGTTTCGTGGGCACCGGTATAAGCCCCTTTGTTGACACCAAACAGCTCAGCTTCGATCAGTTCGTGGGGAATGCAGGCGCAGTTGACGGCGACAAACGGAGCGCTCTGGCGCGGCGAGCTGTTGTGTAATTCTCGTGCCATCACTTCCTTGCCGACTCCTGTTTCTCCTTGTAGCAGAACGGTGGCTTTACTTTCAGCGGCTTTTTTCAACAACGTCAGGGCGTCGAGGAAGGCCGGTGACTGGCCGACGGAGCCGGTAATGCGGTCACTGTGGTGATGGGGTGAATCGGTTACTTCCCGTAAATGGGAGAGCTGCTGGCGCAAGGCAAACAGCTCATCGGCGACAGGGTCAGGCAGCAGCATGTTTTCCAGTTCCATGTGGTCTTCCCATTCATCGACGGGTTTACCCACAATGCGGCAGTGGGCATCACCGCAGGCTTTGCACAGGGTTTCCTTGAAAACGATTTTTTGCTGCATGTAAAAGGTGGTGAAGCCGCTGGCATAGCCCAGCAATGTCCAGCAGACGGGGTCGTCGGAGAGGCCAAATTGCTTGATGTGTACTTCGGCTTCGTAGGAGTCGAACCAGTCCATGGTGCAGGAAAAGTGGCCAGATTCGACGTCGAAGTCGAGTTCAACTGGCGTCACTTTAACCATGCCCTTGATGCTGTGCAGCTGCGGGCCAACAAAGTAGGCATCTTTGGTAGACAGGTCTGGGCGAATACGGGACACCAGTTCGGCATCCATCCAGCCGGAGTGGTAGCCAAATCGCATCAGGAAGGCACGGGTTCTGTCTTTGCCCAGAGTGGTAATCAGCTCTTTGCGTAATAGCCCCATTACTGCGGAATGAATCAGCAGCATGCGGTTTTCGCTCAGCCAGATTTTACCTTCCTTGGGGTCAAAACGTATCTGCGACAACAAGTCTGAGTTGTCTGGCAGGGTCAGGGATTGTTTGGACATCTTATTCTTCTTGTATTTATCAGCGTCCTGATACTTGCACAAAGCGGTCTGGCTCGCCATGTCATATCGGCCCGTTCCTGGCCTTTTTGATGAAACCTCAAATTATACCCTATGAGTATAGTTTGAGATGAATTCAATATTGGACGGCTAGCGGACCGTTGGTGAAATATGTCGGCATTCAGGTGCTGGCTGCAGTGTCTGAACCCATACGATCCTAACAATAATAAGTAAGAGGTAGGCTAAATGGTCGACAAGAATCGCCGCTCGTTTATCAAAACATCATTGCTGGCTTCGTCGGCGGTATTGGCTACCGGTGGCGTCCCCCTGGTTCAGGCCGGGCGAAACAATACTTTTAAAATTGGTTATGTCAGTCCACAGACCGGGCCGTTGGCGGCCTTTGCCGAGCCGGATATGTTTGTGCTGCAACAACTTCGTGAGCTGACCAAAAACGGCATTATGTCGGGCGGTAAAAAATACAGCGTCGAGATTATTTATAAGGACAGCCAGTCCAGTGCCAACCAGGCCGGTAATGTCACATCGGAGCTGATTCTGCGTGACCGGGTTGATTTGGTGGTGGCTTCCTCGACTCCGGCGACGACCAACCCAGTGGCGGATCAATGTGAGGTCAACGGTGTTCCCTGTATCACTAATGATGCTCCGTGGCAGCCTTATTTCTTTGGTCGCAAGGGTAATCCGGCGGTCGGTTTTGACTGGACCTATCACTTTTTCTGGGGCCTGGAAGACGTTATCGGCTCCTATTCCAATTTATGGGAGCAGATTCCTACCAGTAAAACCATTGGTGCGCTGTGGCCCAACGATGAGGATGGCAACGCCTGGGGCGATGATCAGCGGGGCTTTCCTCCGGTGCTGAAGCAGAAGGGTTTCCAGGTGGTGGATCGTGGCCGTTTCCAGTCGCCGATCAATGATTTTTCTTCGTTTATTTCTGAATTCCGCAAGCGCGATGTGCAGATTGTAACTGGCGTGGTGCCACCACCAGATTTTGCCAACTTCTGGAATCAGGCCGGTCAACAGGGCTTCCAGCCAAAGATTGTTACGGTGGCCAAGGCGACGGAGTTTCCGCAAGCCATTCGTGCCTTTGGTGATCGGGCCGAAGGGTTGACGGTGGAGCTGATGTGGAGTCCGGCTTATCCGTTCCAGTCGACCCTGACCGGTCAGTCTGCCGCTGAGCTGGTGGCCAGCTATACCGCCGCAACCGGCGTCCCCTGGACGATGCCTCTGGGTCTGAAACATTCGTTGTTTGAAGTCGCGATTGATGTGTTGAAGCGGGCGGGTGGCAAGGATCCGGAAGCTATCCGCGACGCCATCAAGAGTACGGATCTGGACACCATCGTCGGCAATATTAATTTCCGCAAGGGGCCGGTGCCCAATATCAGCAAAACACCGCTGGTCAGCGGCCAATGGCAAAAACGTGCGAACAAGCTGGAACTGGTGGTGGTTGAGAACAGCCAGGCACCGATGATTCCGCTGCAAGCCGAATTACTGCCGATCAAGTATTCGTGAGAGCAACTCCCGAAGTACGCAAGCAAAACAACGATATAACAATAAGAACGGAGAAGATGATGATCAATACCCGGTTGATTCTATGCACTCTGGCTGCAGCACTGGCTGCGAATTCTGCCATGGCGACGGAAGGCGGCGGTTCCAGTTATCCAGTGGGCGCGGAGAACTATACCTGTTGTGCCGTGCCACCTCCTGGCATGTACGGCATTGTGTGGGCACAGCATTACAGTGCTGACAAGGCGGTCGACAATAACGGCGATACAGTCACACCGGATGATTTCAAGGTGACTGCCAATGCCATTGTGCCGCGTTTTATCTATGTGACAGACAAACAGTGGCAAGGCGCATCGGTTGCCTTGCACGGGATTTTACCACTGGTGGATCTGGATGTTCATGTCACTGACGGTGTGGAGCAGAGCAAATCCGGGCTGGGAGATGCGACGGTCGGTCTGGCCTTTGGCTGGCACCACAGTCAGGCATTACATTCGCTGTTCGCCATTGATGTGATTGTGCCAACCGGTAGTTACAAAAAGGGCGATATTGCGAATCCTGGTCGTAACCATTGGGCCATCCAGCCGGTATTGGGGGTGAGTAATATGAACCCTCATGGTTTCAACTATGACCTCAAGGCGATGTGGACCTATAACCTGGAAAACAGCGCCACATCCTACCAGGACGGTCAAGAACTGATCTTCGACTATGCCCTTGGTTGGGGTCTTGGCGATCGCTGGGTCGCCGGTATTGGTGGTTATATTTACCAGCAAGTCACCGACGACACTCAGGATGGCGATACCGTGGCAGACAACCGTGGCAAGGCACTCGCGGTTGGCCCATCCGTGCGTTATGACTCGGGAACTGGCTGGTTCGCAACCTTCAAATACCAGCAAGAAACCCAGGTGAAAAACCGCGCCGAGGGCAGCACCCTCTGGATCAAAACGGTCTTCCCGTTCTAACGCAATGAGTAACTGACATGTTGTTGAAAGTTGAGCAAGCCTGCAAGAGCTACGGTGCTTTGCAGGTCACGCGGAACGTATCGTTTGATGTCGCAGAGGGCGAAACGCTGGGGATTCTCGGGCCAAACGGCGCGGGCAAAACCACCTTGTTTAATCTGATCTCCGGGGATGCTGCGCTGGATCAGGGAGCCGTGTATTTCAACGGTACTGATATCACCAGGCTGAAACCTCATCAGCGTTGCCGTACGGGTATCGGACGCAGTTATCAGGTGCCTCATCCTTTCGGCAATATGTCGGTGTTTGAGAACCTGGTCACCGCCGCCTGTTTTGGTGCCCAGGTGACGGAAAAGGAAGCCTGGCTGATTGCCGAAGAGGTGCTGGAATCGACGGATTTGCGTGCCTACGCCAATCAGCCTGCGGGCAGCCTGACCTTGCTTAATCGCAAGCGGTTGGAGCTGGCGCGGGCGTTATCCACCCGGCCGCGCTTGCTACTGCTGGACGAGATTGCCGGAGGGCTGACCGAACACGAAGCCCGAGAGTTGGTGGACGAACTGAAACGCATCAAGGCGCAGGGCACCACCATGATCTGGATTGAACACGTGGTGCATGCACTGCTGTCGATTGCGGATCGTTTGCTGGTGATCGATTTCGGTAAAAAACTGGCCGAAGGCAAGCCGCAAGAGGTAATGAACGACCCTGAAGTCCGACGGGTTTATATGGGGATCGACGCATGACCAAGGCGGTAACGAATAGCGTGATCAATGTCACCGGGCTGAACGCTTTTTATGGTGATGCGCAGGTATTGTTTGATGTCAATTTCTCGCTGTCTGAAGGCGAGGTGGTCGGCATTCTGGGTGCCAACGGTGCGGGTAAAAGTACTTTTATGAAGTCCCTCACCGGGCTGGTAAAGGTGGCACCGGAGTCGGTGTCTTTACGTGGCAACGCCATTGGCGGGATTGCACCGGGTGACATCGTGAAACAGGGCATTGCCATGGTGCCGGAAGGTCGGCGCTTGTTTGCCAGTATGACGGTGGAAGAAAACCTGTTAATGGGTGCCTTTGCCAAGCGTAAGGGTAAGTGGAGCCTGGCTGAAATTTACCGGCTGTTTCCGATTCTGCAAGAGAAGCGGAATAACCCGTCGACCTCTTTATCGGGCGGCCAGCAGCAACAGGTCGCGATTGGCCGCGCACTGATGAGCAACCCCGACATCTTGCTGTGTGACGAAATCTCGCTGGGTCTGGCACCCATTGTGATTCGTGAAATTTACGACGCCCTGCCATCGATTATCGCCGATGGCATGACCGTGGTGGTGGTGGAACAGGATGTGATGCTGGCGCGGGAATGCGCGCAGCGGCTGTACTGTTTTCAGGAAGGGCGGGTGGCACTGGAAGGTCGCAGCGACACCTTGACCCGCGACCAAATCACTGAGGCCTATTTCGGTATCTGATTATGTTAGAAGTCATCATTCACGGCGTACTACTGGGCGGTTTGTACAGCCTGTTTGCACTCGGGTTGTCACTGATGTTCGGTGTCATGCGTCTTACCAATATTGCCCACGGTGATCAGATTGTGATCTCCGGTTTTATCGGCATTGCCATTGCGTCGGTAGTGGATATCAATCCGTTTTTACTGATTCTGTTTCTGGTGCCTTGCGCGCTAGTGAGCGGTTATGCCTTTCAGTATTTCGTACTCAATAAAACCATCAGCAAGGATCCCTTGCCGTCGCTGGTGATCACCTTTGGGTTGTCGATCATTGCCCAGAATCTGCTGCAGGAAATCTTTTCCGCCAACCCGCAATCACTCGACAGTGGTGGCCTGAATACGCTGGGTATCAGCCTTGGCAACGATACCGTGGTGGGTGTGTTGCCATTGATTATTTTGGGTTGCGCCATCGGCTGTACCTTTGGTTTGCAGTGGTTGTTTGCCCACACCGCGATTGGCCGGGCCTTCCGGGCGGTATCGGACGACCGTGACATTGCCGAGCTGATGGGGCTTAGCAGTGCCAAGGTGTATTCGATGGCGACAGCGATTGCGTTTTCGCTAGTGGCGCTGGCTGGTCTGTTCCAGAGCATGCGTACCACGGTGGCACCCACTGATGGCCCGTCGCTGCTGTTGTTTGCCTTTGAGTCGGTGATTATCGGCGGCATGGGCTCGTTCTGGGGCACGTTTCTCGGTGCCATGACGCTCGGTCTGGCCCAGCAAATCGGCTTTTATTTTGATCCCGGCTGGGGCATCTGGTTTGGCCATCTGGTGTTTATCCTGATCCTGGCATTCAAGCCCAGTGGTCTGTTCCCCAAAACCAAGGGCTGATGCAGGCCGCGTACGGAGAAGAATGTATGAACAAGAATATTTTGCTTGCGGCGGTGCTGGTTGCTGTTGCCGTCATTGGTGGCACCATGCCCCTATGGGGTGATTCGTACTGGATGTACGAGTTTGTGAACGTCGCTTGTCTGTTTATTTTCGCGATGATGTGGAACCTGATGGCCGGTTACGGCGGCATGGTGTCGGTCGGCCAGCAGGCTTTTTTTGGACTGGGTGGCTACTTTATGCTGGCACTGGCTAATCAGGGCGGTATCAATCCGTTTGTGGCCATTGTGCTGGCTGCACTGGCGACGGCGCTGGTGGCATTACCAGTGTCGAAAATCGCTTTCCGGCTGCACGGTGGCTATTTTGCCATTGGCACCTGGGTGATCTCTGAAGTTATCCGTCTTACCGTCGCCAATATTGATGCCGTGGGCGGTGGTTCAGGCACCAGCCTGACAGCCTTTCGCGGCGTCAGCCGGGCCTTCCGGGAAAGTGTTACCTACTGGGTTGCATTGGCGGCAGTACTGGTCACCATTGTCGGTATCTACCTGTTTTTGCGCAGTAAGCAGGGACTGGCGCTGCAAGCTATTCGTGATAGTGAGGTTGCGGCCGAAAGCCAAGGTATCAATGTTGCCCGGATGAAATTGGCGGTTTATATCATCGCCGCGCTGGGCTGTGGCCTTGCTGGTGGTCTCTACTTTGTCAGTAATCTGCGTATCAGCCCGGAAGCAGCGTTCAGTGTCAACTGGACGGCGTTCGGTATCTTCATCGTGATGATTGGCGGTATTGGCCGCATCGAAGGCCCGTTGATTGGCACGCTGGTGTATTGGCTAATTGATCATTACTTCAGCGACTACGGCACTTGGTATCTGATGGGGTTGGGGGCGCTGGCGATTCTGATGACTCTGTATGTGCCGGGCGGCATCACTGGTCTGGCACACCGGTTGACGGGGTTGGACGTGTTATCGACCCGTCGTGTACTGAAAAGCGTCGGGTAGACGGATGTCAAAGCAGCTCGAGAACGGCCCAATAGCGCTGGCGACACCGGTTAACTGGTCTGCGGAGAGGGACTTCGGCAGTGCCGGGATGGTGAATTATCAAGACCTCTACTATTTTGTCGTGGTGGTCGAGAAGGGCAGCCTTATCGCTGCTGCCCGCTTTCTGAATGTACCGTTATCGACCTTGAGCCGGAGAATCCAGGGCTTTGAAAAAAGCCTTGGTTATAAGCTGATCCATCGTACCGCCAAACATTTTGGCCTGACCGAGTCTGGCGTGCGTTTGTATGACAGTGTGCATACAGTCATACATGATCTGGAAATGCGGGTTGATGGCGTTAACAGTGAACTGTCGTCACTGTCTGGCGAAATCAAGATTACCGCGCCGATTGCCGTTGGCCATCATTATATCAAGCCGCTGGTCTTGGGGTTTATGCAGCAAAACCCCCGCGTATCGGTGGAATTGTTGTTATCCAATGACCATTCTGACCTGGTAAAAAACAGCATTGATATCGCCTTCCGGCTCGGCCCGATTACCCTGAACGACTGGATTTCGCGGCCGCTGATGAAAGCGCCGGTCATGCTGTGTGCGGCGGCGGATTTCGATTTTGGTGCCCGTTATCCTGAACATCCCTCTCAACTTGCCTTGCTGCCACTGATTGCCACCCGTGGTTTGCCTGTCTGGCGTTTTAACCAGGGCGAGGAGTCAGTCTCTTTTGTCCCCAAAGCCTATTTCAGAACCGATGAAGCGCGATTGGCGCTGGATATGGTACTGGAAAAGGTCGGCCTGGCCTGCTTGCCGGAATACCTGGTTGCGGAGGCGCTGGCCAGTGGCCGTTTGCGGCAACTGTTGCCTGACTGGGGTGCTGGATACAAACAGGTCAATATGATTTATCCACATCGCAGTAATTTACCGACAAAAACCCGAGCCTTTATTGATTATGTGATTGCGAGATATGAACCGCTGAAGGATATGGCATTGGTCTCATAGTCATTTCGAAAGCTGCTCTCATAGGTGGGATCTTGTGTTTCAAATTTAGTCGGTTGAGCAGAATTGGCTGAGGAGTACATTGGGTCGTCAAGGCGGCACCATGACGCTCCGGTTTGGCGAACGGGCAATTAAATAACTCTAAATGGTGTATCCGTCGAACCGCGCACACGTCGCCGTCGTATTTTGATACACCCAAATGCAGGCAGTATTCAGCGGTCGCGATACTGCTGATTTATTCACCGAGATGGATGATATTTTTTATGAATGAAGCTGATATCAAGCAAGCGGGAGACGAGCTGTATAACGCGCTGGTTACCCGTACCACGCTGCGCCCGCTGACGGAGCGCTATCCCGACATCACCATCAAGGATGCTTATCATATTTCACTGCGCATGAACGAGCGCCGTATCGAGGCCGGTGAACGCATCATTGGCAAAAAGATCGGTGTGACCTCTAAAGCGGTGCAGAACATGCTCAACGTACATCAGCCGGATTTTGGCTACCTGACCGACAAGATGGCATACAGCCAGGGCCAAGAAATGCCCATCAGTGAGCTGATGATTCAGCCCAAAGCCGAAGGTGAAATCGCCTTCGTGCTGAAAAAAGACCTGCTTGGCCCCGGCATCACCAATGCCGACGTGCTGGCGGCGACCGACTTTGTGATTCCGTGTTTCGAAATCGTCGATTCACGCATTGAAAACTGGCAAATCAAGATTCAGGACACCGTCGCCGACAATGCCTCGTGCGGCCTGTTTGTGCTCGGCGATACCGCTGTCAGCCCATTGGATGTCGATCTGACCACCTGCGGCATGGTGGTAGAAAAGAACGGCTCCATCATCAGTACTGGTGCGGGTGCTGCGGCGCTGGGTTCTCCGGTGAACTGTGTTACCTGGCTGGCCAACACCCTGGGTGAATTCGGTATTCCGCTGAAGGCCGGTGAGGTCATTCTGTCTGGTTCGCTGGTGCCGCTGGAACCGGTTAAAGCCGGTGACTTTATGTCGGTAACCATTGGTGGCATCGGTTCTGCCTCTGTTCGTTTCGTATAAGCGTTAGACTCAGCGAGGAAATGTTATGTCTAAAAAATTGAAGGCCGTGATCATCGGCCCAGGTAACATCGGCACCGACCTGCTGATGAAAATGCAACGTTCCGAATGGATTGAACCGGTCTGGATGGTGGGCATTGACCCTGAGTCCGAAGGCCTCAAACGCGCCGCCACGATGGGCATCAAAACCTGCGCCACCGGCGTCGATGGCATACTCGAACAGGTAATCGCCGACGACATTCGTGTCGCCTTTGACGCCACCTCCGCCTACGTGCATGCGGAAAACTCGCGCAAGCTCAACGCGCTGGGGGTGATCATGATCGACCTCACCCCAGCGGCCATTGGCCCGTTCTGCGTGCCGCCGGTGAACCTTGCCGCGCACGCCAAAAACCTCGAAATGAACGTCAACATGGTCACTTGTGGCGGCCAGGCCACCATCCCCATGGTGGCGGCAGTGTCCCGCGTACAAGCGGTTGACTACGGCGAAATCATCGCCACCGTGTCGTCCAAATCCGTTGGCCCCGGCACCCGCCAGAACATCGACGAATTCACCCGCACTACCGCCGGTGCAGTGTCCAAAGTCGGCGGTGCCAAACAAGGCAAAGCCATCATCATCATCAACCCGGCTGAACCGCCACTGATGATGCGCGACACCGTCCACTGCCTCACCGAAAGCGAACCGGATCGTGATGCCATCACCGCATCGGTTCACGCCATGGTTGCTGACGTACAAAAATACGTACCCGGTTACCGCCTGGTCAACGGCCCGGTGTTTGACGGCAACCGCGTCTCCATGTTTATGGAAGTGGAAGGCCTGGGCGACTTCCTGCCCAAATACGCCGGTAACCTCGACATCATGACCGCCGCCGGACTGCGTACCGCCGAAATGTTTGCCGAAGAAGCCGCCAACGGCACCATCACACTGCCAGCACGTGGCGAATAACAGGGGAGCATGAACATGAACTTGCAAGGTAAAAGCGTCAAACTCCACGACATGTCCCTGCGCGACGGCATGCACGCCAAACGTCACCAGATCAGCGTTGACGACATGGTCGCCATCGCCTGCGCCATGGACGCCGCCGGCATGCCACTGATCGAAGTCACCCACGGCGACGGCCTCGGCGGTGCCTCGGTGAACTACGGCTTCCCGGCCCACAGCGACGAAGAATACCTCGGTGCCGTGATCCCGAAAATGAAACAGGCGAAAATCTCCGCCCTGCTGCTGCCCGGCATCGGCACCGTTGACCACCTCAAAATGGCCCGAGAACTGGGCGTCTCCACCATTCGCGTGGCGACCCACTGCACCGAAGCCGACGTCTCCCAGCAACACATCACCATCGCCCGTGAAATGGACATGGACACCGTCGGCTTCCTGATGATGGCGCACATGGTACCGGCCGAAAAAATCCTCGAACAAGCCCGACTGATGGTCAGTTACGGAGCCAACTGCATCTACTGCACCGACTCTGCGGGTTACATGCTGCCGGACGAAGTCAGCCAGAAAATCGGCCTGCTGCGGCAAGAACTCGACAGCCGCATCGAAATCGGCTTCCACGGCCACCACAACATGGCCATGGGCGTAGCCAACTCCCTCGCCGCCATCGACGCCGGGGCTGCCCGTATCGACGGCTCAGTCGCTGGTCTGGGTGCCGGAGCGGGTAACACGCCGCTGGAAGTGCTGTGCGCGGTACTCGACCGCATGGGCTGTCAGACCGGCATCGACCTGTACCAAATCATGGACGTTGCCGAAGACCTGATCACGCCATTAATGGATCAGATCATCCGCATCGACCGTGATGCCCTGACCCTGGGTTATGCCGGTGTGTACAGCTCCTTCTTGCTGTTCGCCCAGCGTGCCGAAAAGAAATACGGCGTCAGCGCCCGCGACATCCTGGTGGAACTGGGCAAGCGCGGCACCGTGGGTGGTCAGGAAGACATGATTGAAGATCTGGCGTTAACCATGGCCAAAGCGAAAGCGAAAGGCTAACAAAGCGAAAGGCTAACGCTGGACTGGCTGCCACGCTCCGGCGGGGCAGCCAGAAGAATGCTGATCGGATAAACAAGCCGAAGGCGTTATCCGATGTGAACACACAGATAAGGAACACAGACCATGAGCAACAACTTGAATGCAGAACAGATCGCCGCTGCGGCTGCGCATCTGGAAAAAGCAGAACTTGAGCGTTATGAAGTCACCAAGTTGACGGATGACTACCCGGAAATGACCTACAAGGATGCCTTTGATATCCAGTGGGAACTGCGTCGTCGCAAGGAAGAAAAAGGCCACAAGATCGTCGGCCTGAAAATGGGCCTGACCAGCTGGGCCAAAATGGCGCAGATGGGCGTTGAACACCCATGTTACGGTTTCCTGTGTGATTATTTCACCGTGCCAGACGGCGGTGAAATCAAGACCGATGAATTGATTCACCCGAAAATCGAAGCTGAAATTGCCTTCGTCACCAAAAAAACACTGAAAGGCCCGGGTATCACCATTGCCGACGTACTGGCGGCAACGGATTTTGTCTTGCCTGCGGTTGAGATCATTGATTCCCGTTACAAGGATTTCAAATTTGATCTGAAGAGTGTGATTGCGGATAACTCATCGTCTACCCGGTTTATTACCGGTGGCCAGATGCAGCGTGTAGAAAACGTCGATCTGAAAAACTTTGGTGTGGTGATGGAAATCAATGGCGAAGTCATCGCCACCGGTGCCGGTGCTGCGGTACTGGGCCACCCGGCGGCGTCGGTTGCCATGCTGGCGAATATGTTTGGTGAACGCGGTGAAGAAATTCCGGCAGGCACCTTCATTATGACCGGTGGTATTACCGCTGCGATCCAGTGCAAGAAGGGGGATAATTTCAGTGTCCGTTATCAGGGCATGGGCACGATTACAGGTCGTTTTGGCTGATCCGTTTTAGAGGGCACATTTTTAGATGTCCCCTCTACGCTGTTGGTTTTAAAATGGTCGCTTGGCGGCCGTTTTCTGCGTTCAGGTTTCTACTCACTTCTCCCTGAGGTCTCGACATGGATGTGCAATTAACAGACAAGCTGGCGCTGGTCTCCGGCAGCACCGCAGGTATCGGTTTTGCGATTGCCGAAGCCCTGGCGGCGGAAGGTGCCCGCGTCATTATTAATGGCCGTACCACGGCAGCGGTCGAGGCGGCGATTACCGAGCTGACCCCCCGTGTCAGTGGTGAGTTGCTGGGTTTTGCCGGTGATCTGACCAATGCCGCAGCAATTGAACAATTGGCTGAACAATTCCCGCAGGTGGATATTCTGGTCAACAGCCTGGGAATTTTTGAACCCGCCGAATTTGCCGATATTACTGATGCAGACTGGTTTCGTTTTTACGAGGTCAATGTCATGAGCGGTGTGCGTCTGAGTCGTTTGTATTTGCCGGGGATGAAGCAGCAGGACTGGGGACGTATTGTGTTTATCTCCAGTGAAAGTGCGCTGCAGATCCCGGCTGAAATGATTCATTATGGCATGACCAAAACGGCCCAGCTGGCGGTATCCCGAGGTTTGGCGGAATCTCTGGCCGGAACTGGCATCACCGTTAACAGCGTACTGCCGGGGCCAACCCGCTCCCGTGGCGTGGTAGACTTTGTTAACGAGCTGGCTAAAAACGAAGGCAAAACCTTCGAGCAGTTTGAACAGGAATTTTTCGAAAAGGTGCGTCCATCGTCGTTGATCAAGCGCTTTGCCGACCCCCGCGAGGTCGCCTCCATGGTGGCTTATATTTGTAGTCCGCTGGCTTCGGCCACGACCGGTGCAGCATTACGGGTGGACGGTGGCGTGGTGCGATCAGCGGTTTGACCACCGAGTGCTGAAACAACCGTCAGGTCGGGTGTAAAACAATGAAAGTGCTGATTCTTGGGGCTGGTGGTATTGGCTGTTATTACGCAGCCCGGCTGATGGATGCCGGGCACCACGTGGTGTTGGTTGCTCGTGGCGCTCATCTTCGGGCGATGCAAACTCAGGGGTTAAAGGTCATACACCCGCAGTTCGAGTTTGCTGCCCCGGTATCGGCCTGTGATATGCCCGCACTGATGTCTGAGTATGGCTGCGCCGACTTTGATCTGATTATCCTGGCCGCCAAGGCCACGGTCACCGCCAGCATGATGGCGGAGCTGGCTAACTGGCTGGCGGCGGCAAGTACGCCGCTATTGTCGTTGCAAAACGGTGTGGGTAATGAACCGCTGATCGCCGACGTGGTTGGCAGCGGCAGAACGCTGGGCGGGTTGGCCGTACGTATTGGTGGCCATATCGTAGCGCCAGGGCAAGTGGAGGCAACGGGCGCGGCACAGATAGAAATGGGCGCCTGGCCCGATAGTCGCCGCAATCCCGACTGGCAGGCGCATTTGTTGCGGTGGCAAGCGGTGTTTGTTGCAGCCGCGATTCCCTGTACGCTCAGCGACGATATCCAGCAAGCATTGTGGCGTAAGCTGGTGATCAATAATGGTGTTAATCCGCTGTCGGCACTGACCTGGCTGACCACCCGTGCGATGACCCAGGATCCGGTATTAAAAGAAATCGTGCGTGAGATGATGGCGGAAACCGTGCGTGCGGCCCAGCAACTCGACGTTGGCCTTACAGCACAGGATGCCGCCGACATGTTCCGGTTGATCTCGGAATTTGACGACATCAAAACCTCCATGCTGGTCGACCGGGAGAAGGGACGGCCACTGGAAGTGGATGAAATCTGCTTGCCGGTGATTGAGCATTGCCGTCAGGCCGGGCAACCGGCACAAACGACGGAACGCATTCACCGGTTACTGCTGACCAGTCTGGTGCACGGGGTATAGTACAACCGTTATTTCTGCAATCTGCCTATTTATCTCTCACCTCCGATTTCCTGAGTCCGTGTCTTCTGCTGCCATTTTTCCTACATGATTGTTACAGAGCTGGAACAATCAGCCCTGTGGTGGAGCGTTTAGATGTATCTAAAAATGTAGCGAGCGATGAAGGTGCAAGGCAAAAATCGACGAAAAAGCGCCGTTTATGAGCGATAAATGAGCATTTTTGGTTGGTTTTTGCCACCGTAATGGCGAGCGCGGTTATTGTTAGATCTGCTCTTTTGTCTATCTGTCCCAGGCTTTGAAGCGCACCATGATCGTCAGCTGACCCATTATTCTACTGTCAATTTAATTCACCGCCAGATGTTGGCTCATGTACGCCATTGATGCAGTTTGACTGGTATTTTTTATATTCACTGATTTATCGACTGTTGTTGATTTCTAAACAAATTTTCTTGGGAAAATTTCGCTAAATAAGTCTATTTAGTCGTATTTGTCAAGTATGTAGTCGTCCCTGCAACACCTTCGACGCCAGCATTCAACAGCCTTACACGCCTGTTGCGGCCAGACTTTCTACTAGTAAAATCATATTACGATATCAAAATCTGGTAGATCGCCATGACTCCCAAGGACAAACAGCACGATAAACAGAAAGATTTCCTGCGCCCGGAGCTGCTTGACCTAATCGACCCCAGGCATGAACTCGTTCAGCTCAGTCAACGTATCGACTGGGCTGAACTGGAGCGTCACTGTCAGAGTTTTTACTGCACAGACAACGGACGCCCTGGATCATCGTCCCGATTAATGATTGGCCTGACTCCTCAAACACATCTACGCGCTATCGGATGAACACTGCATCGCCCGCTGGGTAGAAAACCCCTACTGGCAGCACTTCGCGGCGAGCAGTATTTCCAACATCGACCACCGATTGATTCCATCACGTTCGGGCGTTTCCGCCGACGTCTCGGCGAGGACGGTTTAAAGACACTGATGAAAATGACGGTTCGCCTAGGGTTGGAACTGAATATCATCGACGAAGCCAGCTGTCAGACCTTGGTCGCGGACACGACCGTGATGGAAAAAGCCATTGCCTATCCGACCGACAGCCGACTCTTCAAACGTGTACAGGAACAGCGGGGGATGTTAGCCAAAGCCCAAGGCATTTCGTTACGTCAGAGCTACGAAAAAGAACTGACTCATCTCAAACACAAAGCGGCGGGCTACGCCCATGCCCGACAGTTCAAGCGTTTGAAGAAGGCTCTCAAGAAAATGGCGACGCTGGTTGGGCGACTGACGCGAGACATCCTGCGCAAGCTACCGGTCACCGAGCAAAGCCGGCTTATTCTTGAAAAAGCCGCGCAAGCCTCTCAACTCATCAAGCAAACACAGCAAGACTGGGAAGGCCCGAAACGGTACAGCCTGCATGAACCAGACGTTCAGTGCATCGCCAAAGGCAAAGCCGACAACGCTATGAATTTGGCCAAAAAGTGGCCGTGGTTACCACGACTGATAGTCACTTCATCACCGCCTGCTACTGTGTCCCTGACAACCCCTACGACGGCCATCCCCTGTACTGGAATCTGATTCAAAGCTGGCTAAACACCGGGATTAAACCGCAAGAGATCCTGGTCGACCGAGGGTACCGGGGAGCGCAACACGACAGCCGTATAGCCGCCGTCGATGTCTGCATCAGCCATCAAAAGAAAGGACGAGGCAAAGTGCACCCGGAACAGTCAAGGCGCAATGGCATAGAGCCGATCATCGGTCACATGAAGTCAGACGGACTCATGAAAAGAAACTGGCTGAAAGGGGTTGTTGGAGATTGCATCCACGCTCTGCTGTGCGGAGTTGGTCAGAACCTGAGAAGAATTCTGAGGCACCTGAGGTCTCTTTTTGCGCTCATATTCTGGGTGTTATCAGGGGTAATAGATGGGGCGTACGAGTCTGAATTCGAATGGGAACAGGCTAGGGAATGGGCCGCTTGACGAAATGCCCACTTTTGCAGGGACGAATATGTAAAGGTGAGCCGATACATTTTTTACGCTATGTCGGTTTGTGAAATGAAAGTTTTTTATCGTTTTTTTATGAGAACGATTCGTTTTTTAATCTATGTTGATTAAATTTTTACGAGCTATATGATCAACTCTGGAACTGAAACGGTTTTCTGAATAAAACCCTGGTTTTTTATAAAAATAATTGATGATTCATAGGTATGAAATACCTGTGCTTACCTCGCAGCTTTACCAGTGATGCGATATGGATGCAAACCCTCTGGTTGTTATCTGTACCGTTTGTATTAAAAATCCATGTAAAAAATGGAGGTGAAAGCACGCCCCTAATATGTCAGTACCTTTTAAATAATAAGAATCTGTACCAGCGGAGTAACAAAACATGAAAAAAACAAACCTCTCATTTATTAAACCTCTGGCGTTTGCTATTGCCACTGTCGGGTTAATGGCTGGGTGTGGCAGCGATGACAGTAACAGCAGTTCATCTGCGGCCATCTCCACCGTTGTGGACAGCGAGGACAACCAGCTGGCATTTGATGCGACCGCCTATACAACGGTTAATATCAGCCTGGATGGCGTCACTATGGCAGTACGTCAATACCGGATTGTCTATGTTGCCAACCCGATTGAAATGGCATCACAAAGCGCATTTGGCAGTACTATGCTGCTGGATGACCCGTATATTTACCAGACCATGATTGTCTCGGTTGCCGAAGCCTCTGTCAGCGATGAGAACACCGCGCTGTATTTTAAAGTCAATAACGCCGGTTGGTTTACCAGTGCTGTAGCGACCGATATTACCGAGGGTGCTGAATTTGTCAGCACGTCAGACACGGATGCCGTCGGTGCAGCGTTAAAAGCAGGCTATGTCTTTATCGATGTGGGTACACGCAGTCGTGGTGCCAGAGCGGTTGATGGCAGCTGGGCTGGCAAGGCACCTGCACCGGTTGTGGATGCCAAGGCGGCAATTCGCTACTTGCGTCTGAACGATGCGCTGATGCCGGGTTCTGCTGAACGTATAGTGGTTACTGGCACAAGTGGTGGTGGCGGTTTGACTGCTGCGGTTTCTGCCAGCGGCAACAGTGCCGATTATTTACCTTTCCTGGCTGCTGTTGGTGCTGCCGGTGTTACAGGTGAGGATGATAGCCTGGCCAGTACAATCAACGATGATGTATTTGCGGCGGTAGCGTATTGTCCTATCAATAACCTGGGTAATGCTGATGCCGGTTACGAATGGCAATATAATGGCATTCGTAGTGATGACAATACGGGTTCCCTGAATGGCGTTGCCTATTCGGCTGGTGTCCAACCCGCAGCTTCCGCAGCGATTGCGGCATTGTTCCCGGATTACCTGAACAGTTTGAACCTGACGCTGGATGATAGCTCGGCGCTCACTGATGCGACCATGAATAGCGCTATCGTAGAACAGCTGAAAGAAGAGCTTGAACGTCAGCTGGCGGCGGGTACGGACGTGCCTGATTATGGTGAAGACTTCAGCGTGACGCTGCGTGGAACGACGTATGCCATTGCCAATGACTGGCTGACCCTGTCGGGTAGTGGAACCAGCGCAACGGTTGCCGATATCGATTTCGAGAAATTTCTGAAGTTTGTGACTACTCCAATTGCCCTTAAGACCGTAGTGGCATTTGATGCAGTGGGAGTAACCGGTAACCCGAATATCAGCGGTGAAACCAATCTGTTTGGCAGCGACAGTTATGAGTACGCCAACTTTACCCAATGGAGCTGGAATAATAACGAAGTATTGGGTGATGGCTCTGGTACAGACGATACCGGGCTGGCCTGGTCGGATTACCTGGCGAGCACCAGCGAGCTGGCAACACAGCTAAAACTGATTAATCCCATTGCTTATCTGAATACCGATGCCGACTCTGCACCGTACTGGTATGTCCGTCACGGGATGATTGACCGGGATACTGCCTATGCCATGCAATTGACGCTGTATTACGCGATTAAAAATGACAAATCCGTTAGAGATGTTTCTTTTAAAATGCCTTATCTTACACCGCATAGCGGCAATTATGATGTGCAGGAAGCATTTTCCTGGATCAAGACTAAACTGGATGCGGGTATTTAATAACGTTATCTGAGGATGCAGAGAGTCCGGTTGATTCCCTGCATCCTGCACTTTTTATATCTAAAAAATTCAATGTTCGGAATGAAGCTGATTAAAAGGCGTGTTGTGTTTTTTATAATTAATAGGGATGTCTATTTAATTCGATACTCCCGCTGGGCACGGGTTGCCGCCGTCCAGGGCGGTGTTACCGAATGTGAAAAGGACTCATTATTTCGCCGCCTTGCCCTGATCACCGGCAACACTCGCGCAGAGTCGTGCAGGATTAAATAGATTTCCCCAATAGGTAGGAGGCAGGGAATGATCTATTTCTATTTTTTATGAAATAATATATTTACTGTCAATTTGATATAGCCATGCGATTTGCAGGTTGCAGGCCTGTTAGTCATCGTTGGTGATACTATGATCCCAAAATAGAAATCCTATTTCCCGTAATCAGGAGCAGGATTTGCGCGATTTTCTGCTCTGAATGAGTAATATGGAGGCTCATAGGTTAACAATAAAAAGAAGTGTGGCCATGAAACATCAGCATCCTGTTGTACCCACGGCAAAAACCTGTCATCAGGTTTGGGTTGCCAATGAATCACAATGCTTTGAAGCCGATTCACAAAAGAATTTGCTGGCTAATATCGGCAAGGCCGAGAATTCGCCAGTGCTGGTCGGCTGCAAGGGTGGCGGTTGCGGCAAGTGTCGCGTCAAGGTGACCAGTGGTACCTATCTCAGCAAAAAAATGAGCCGGGCGCATATTACCCCGCGTGATGAAGAGCAAAGTATTGTGCTGGCATGCCGCATCTTTGCCCAGAGTGATATCCGTATTATTCCGCTCTAATGTTAACCGCGCTGGGCAGGCCGCTGTGTCTGCCAATGTCTGTGCCAGTACCAGTCCTATGCCTGGTTAATACGCTGGTGGTGTTTCCCATCTGGCGTCCATAGCCTGGTATTTCCGTATGCGTATTGGTCTGGTGAACGGGTTCCCCCGCCGCTATTGGCTGCTGCTTCTCTTTTCCCTCCCTGTATCTACATGGCTGTTTTTTTGCTCGTGACATTTTGGATGCCCTTTTGGCAAGGTGGCGCGGATGTTTTTGAGCAAAAATCAAACTTTAGGGGACATTTATTTAATCCGGTGCTCACCGTGCAGGATTAAATAGATGATGAGATGGACGCTCCCCATATGATCCAGCGTCAAAAGCGCTAATATTTTGTTACGAGCAAAACGTCAATATGAGGAGCGTCCACATGAACAATATTAGTACCATCGCCATCGATCTTGCAAAGTCCGTTTTTCAGATCTGCATCGTCTCCGGGCACAACAAGGTATCGAAGCAGTTACGCCTCAGCCGGGAGAAATTCAGGCAATTCATGCTGGAGCAAACACCCTCCAGAGTCGTCATGGAGACCTGTTATTCCTCGCATTACTGGGCCAGGTTATTTCAGCAACAAGGCCATCAGGTACTGTTGATTCCGGCCCAGCATGTCACGCCATTTGTGCGGGGCAACAAGAACGATCAGAACGATGCTCTGGCCATTTATGAAGCATCCATGAGACCCAATATCCGGTTTGTACCGATCAAGTCATTGGGTCAACAGGATGTTCAGAGCCTGCATCGAATGCGAGAACGGCTGGTCAAGGATCGCACTGCGCTTTGCAATCAGATGCGCGGTTTGTTGGCGGACTATGGTTATATCTTTCCCATCGGGATCAATGCTGTGCTTAAAGGGTTGCGTGAGATTCTGGAACAAGGTGAGCTGTCTGGCATGATGCAGTCGGAGTTGAATTGGACATTGACTGAATATGACCTGTTATCGCGTCGGATTGATCACATTAACGAAGAATTAAAGCGTTATGGCGAACAGGATCAGCAATGCCAGAATCTGATCTCTATCCCTGGAATCGGGGCTCATATCGCGACGGCCATCAAGAGTACGGTGGGCAATGCGGAGGTCTTTCATAACAGCCGGGATTTTGCGGCGTGGACGGGGTTAACGCCGAGACAAAAGGCCAGTGGTCATAAATCGGTGATGTCAGGGATTACCAAGCGTGGGGATGCCTACTTGAGAAAATTACTGGTGCAGGCTGCACGTCACACACTGCGCTGGGCCAAGCGAAACGAAGACACAAATCTGGCGCGCTGGATGATAGACATCGTCCAGCGTCGCGGATTGCACAAGGGCGTTGTCGCCATTGCGCATAAACTGGCGCGGATTATCTGGAGCGTTTTGACAGGTCAAACGGTCTTTAATCCGGCCTGAAAGCAAGAACCCATCGGGTAGTCGTTGTTTGATGATGTAACGGGGCAATCCGTCCCTGGTAGAGCCTGAGCGGGACACGATCGGCGTGGCCAGATCGAATAGATGTCACTACTGTCCGGTTAACTGACCCGCCAAAAGAAAGGAGCCCGGTTCCCATGCCGTTTCCGGTAAAATGAAGCTTCTCACAGACATCATTCAGAGGAACCGGGCTTGGCACATTCTAACACCGTACTGGCACAGCGACTCAACATCATCCCTCGTCATCAATTTCAGAAAACCGTCGATCAATACCAGGCCGACAAACGCACACGAACCTTGTCATGCTGGGGGCAATTGGTGGCCTTGCTGGTGGGTCAGCTGAGTGGTGCTTCCTCTCTGCGAGGGCTGGTTGAACAGCTCGATGTTCAATCCCGCCGTCTGTACCATCTGGGCCTGAAGCCCGTTCGCAAAAGCACACTGGCCGATGCCAATCAAAAGCGCTCCACGCTGGTCTATTACATGCTGTTCTTTCGCTTGCTGTCCCGTTTGGCCAGACAGAAAGGTCTTCGGGAAGTCATCACTCAGGTGCAACTGATCGACTCCACCACCATCTCCCTCTGTCAGTCACGCTACCAATGGGCCCATTTCCGGAAGAATAAAAGCGGTGTCAAAATCCATACGGTCTACGATCCCAATGCCGACACGCCCATCTATTTTGAAATCACCGACGCTAGAGTTAGCGATGGCCGCGCCATCTCTCAACTCTCTGTTTTTAAAGGAACTACTTACGTATTTGATCGTGCCTATAACGGTGGGGCGTGGCTCGAAAAGCTCGTGAATGAGGGCTGTCTGTTTGTGGGCCGGATGAAGAAAGATATGAATTACAAGGTCACGAAGTCTCTGCCACCGAAAGGGGTGGGTGTGGTGAGGGATGAAAAAATCGAAGTGTGTTACAAGACCCGATCGTATCTGAAAGGCCGCACCTTGAGGCGAGTCGTGTTTCATCGTCAGCAGGATAACAAGGAGCTGGTCTTCATCACTAATGACCTGAAACGCAGCGCTCTGGCGATTGCGGATTTGTACAAACAGCGCTGGCAGATTGAATTGTTTTTCAAGTGGATCAAGCAGAATCTCAAGATCAAACAGTTCTATGGTACGTCAGAAAACGCCGTCAAATTGCAGGTTTTAGTGGCGATGATCAGCTATGTGCTGTTGCGTCTGATCCAGCAAGGCGTGGCCCCTGAAAGGCGTTTGGGGAATGTGTCAATCCGACTGGGATCGGTACTTATGCAGCGAATGCCGCTGCTGGAGGTGTTCAGAAAACCACCGGATTTGCCGGATGATACAGGGCCGCTGGGTCTGGGATTTGGTTAACCGGACAGTAGTGAATAGATGTTAAAGGTGCCAGGGTTCGGATTTCATCAGGGCTGCGGGAGCTGATCCCGATCAGAAGCCGGATATATGTCAGAACTGCCACTGTCATCGCAACGAACGACGAAGGGTCAACAGGAAAAAAGAAGGGCATATGGCAGGTGTCAGGGCCAAGTCATCCTTGATATTGGGGAAGCGTCTATATATGTCCCCTATACCCTGTCGGTATTTATTCAAACAAAAACCATATTAGACAGAGCCGGGGATTCACCGGATTATCATCCGTAGTCATTCAAGTAAAAAAATAAGAGGAACCAATCATGGCTATGACAGGCGTGCTGCGGCCCGGGTATTGTCAATTGCGGGTGCTAGATCTGAATGAATCCATCCGGTTTTATACCGATGTCATGGGGTTGATTGAAACCGGGCGTGATGCAAGCGGTCGTGTCTATTTTAAAACGGCTGACGAGCGTGATCATCACAGTGTGGTTATTCGTGAAGCAGATCAGGCCGGTATGGATTTTTATGCGTTCAAGGTATTGGACAAGCGAACCCTGGACAAGCTGGAAGTGGATTTGAATGAGTACGGTGTGGCAACCGAACGTATGCCAGCCGACGGCTTGCTGGAAACCGGTGAACGCGTCCGTTTTGTTGCGCCAACCAAGCATGTGTTTGAACTTTACTGGGAAATGACCGAAGTGGGCGATGGCCAGGGTTATATCAATCCGGGGGTGCGTGTTGACGGCCCAGGGGGTATTTGCCCAATTCGTCTCGATCACTGGCAGATTCATGGTGCCGATCTGGATGGCAGTCGTGATCTGTTCATCAATGTGCTGGGATTCCATCTGGTTGAGCGCATTACCGGTGAAGACGGCGCAACCGACATGGCTGTCTGGCTGACCTGTTCAACCAAGGCACACGACATTGCCTTTGTCCGGGATGAACGCGACAACACCTTGCATCATGCTTCCTACTTGCTGGAAAGCTGGGAGAAGGTACTGCATGCGGCGGATGTAATGTCGGCCAAGGGCGTATCTTTGGATATCGGCCCATTGCGTCACGGCATCACTCGCGGCTGTACTATTTATGCCTTTGATCCATCGGGCAATCGTTTTGAAACCTTTAGCGGAGGCTACGCGTTCTACCCGGACATGAAGCCTTACACCTGGACTCACGAGGAAATCGGTGCCGCTATTTTCTATCATACCCGTGAGTTGAATGAACGTTTTCTAACGGTCGTTACTTGATGGTCGTTGACGGGGTTGAGTGATTTATTGAGTGCCCTTGTGTTGGGTTGCCGCCTCTGAATCAGAGGCGGCTTTTTTCAGGTTGTTACATTTTAATAATCGTCAGGTTTGGAACCATTATGCCAATTGCAACTATTCAGATGATTGAAGGACGCTCGGAAGAGGTCAAACGGGAAATTATCGAAAAAGTGACTCAGACGCTCGCAGAAGCCTCGAACTCTCCAGTGGAAGCGATCCGTATTATTATTCAGGAGGTACCCAGTACCAACTGGGGTAAGGCGGGTGTGATGGCCAAGGATGAGGGTCGTTAGGGTCGGCTGCCAAACAACGGCTCACTGGCTCATTGATTGTCTTTGGATGTATCGCCGATTGTTGCTTGTTGCCCATACTCCTCACCCCGTTTGATGCCCCTGTTTTTCAGGGGTACAGATTCTGCTCCTGTCGGCTATTAGCGGTTTTTCTGCACAACTTGTGGTTTTTCTGATTGTTTCATTCCGCTGTAAATTGTCCTTTTTTTGCCCTGTATTGCGTCGAATAATATATCTGGCACTGTTCTTGTGCGTTTTTACTGATTGGCACCCCGTGCGCGCTAAGGCGTGTAGTAGTTTTTAATGCGGCATTAAAAGGTCAGGTGTGATTCTTTGCTGGACAGACGCTTCGCCAGACGGAGTGTTCACTGACACAGCCCTGATTAGCCTTTAGTGGCACGCTTGATGCTTTATCCGGTATTACCAAATTCAAAAAACGTAATACCGGAGACGCCAAATGACGATTAAGAAACGCATGCTGGGATCCCTGTTCGCTGGACTGCTGATGGCTGGCAGCGCCATCGCCGAACCGTTAAAAATCGGTTACAGCGACTGGCCTGGCTGGGTGGCCTGGGAAATTGCTGTTGAAAAGAAAATGTTCGACAAGGTGGGCGTGGATGTCCAGTTTGAGTGGTTCGATTACGTCGCCAGTATGGATGCCTTTGCTGCGGGTCAGCTGGATGCCGTGGCCATGACTAATGGCGATGCCCTGGTGACAGGTTCAACTGGCGCCAGCAACGTGATGATTCTGGTGAATGATTATTCCAATGGTAACGACATGATCGTTGGTGCGCCCGGCATCCGCTCGATCAAGGATCTGAAAGGCAAGAAAGTTGGCGTGGAAGTCGGTTTTGTTGGTCATTTGTTGCTGCTGAACGCGCTGGAAAAAAATGGCATGAACGAGTCGGATGTTGAGTTGGTGAACGTACCGACCAACGAAACTCCGCAGGTGCTGGCCTCGGGTCAGGTCGATGCCATTGTGGCCTGGCAACCAAACTCCGGTCAGGCACTGAGCCTGGTACCTGGCTCCAGCCGTATCTATTCCAGTGCCAATGAACCGGGCCTGATTTACGACGTCCTGGCGGTATCGCCTTCCAGCTTGTCTGCGCACAAGGCGGAATGGACCAAGGTACTCAAAGCCTGGTATATGGCGGTGGATTACCTGAATGATCCGGCGACTCAAGAAGATGCCATTGCGATTATGGCCGCTCGTGTAGGCCTGAAAGCGGATGAGTACAAGGGCTTTATCAAAGGTACTAAAATCCTGACGTTGAAAGAAACCCTGCCTTTCCTCGAACCAGCTGACGGCTTCAAGTCGCTGTATGGCTCTACCGAAATTGCCGATGACTTCAACGTTGCCAACGATGTGTATCCCGAGAAGCAGCCGGTCGGCAGCTATATCGATACCTCGCTGATGAAGTCGCTGTAACGATCACACAGGCCCGGATAACGTTCGGGCCTGTCTTCCCCTGAATCACCAACGTGCCTGATATGAAGGCAGGGGAAACTGCATGCTGAAATTTGTTAACCAGTCGCCGGGACACTGACCATGCTACTATTGTCCGTCAATAAACCGCTCGAACCACGCAGCCGCTCGCTGGTCGCCATGTGCAGTTTCGCCTTGCCATTACTGCTGTGGTGTCTGGTCAGTTATGTGCCGTTTATCTGGCATCCGCAGGTCAGCATTACCGAGCCGGGCTCGGTCAGTTACTTCCGCGACGATATGCTGGTCGATCGTGAGGTGTTTGATAAAGAGTACAAAAAAGCAGAACAGGCGAATACGGCCTTGCCCGTTGGGGATCCGGCCAACCCGGTGTATCTGCCTGCGCCCGATGAAGTGGTGGCGGCGTTTTACACCGCGTTTGTTACTGAGCCACAGCGTCGCAGTGAGGCCTGGTTACACGAAAGCCTGTGGAGCAGTCTGCAAGTAATTTTCTGGGGTTTTGTGCTGTCGTCGATCGTGGGGATTCCGCTGGGGATTCTGGCGGGCACTTACGATTTTTTCTCGCGTCTGTTTGAACCTTTTATCGAGTTTTTTCGCTACTTGCCCGCGCCCGCGTTTGGTGCTTTGGCGGTGGCGATTCTGGGCATTTATCAGGCACCCAAAATTGCCATTATCGTGATCGGTACGTTTTTCCAACAGGTACTGGTGGTTGCCAATACCACCCGCAAACTCGATCCGGCCTTGCTGGAAGCCGGGCAAACGCTGGGTGCCGGTAATCGCTCGTTGCTGTTTCGTATTGTGGTGCCCGGCATTCTCCCGGACCTCTACCGCGATACCCGCATTTTACTGGGTTGGGCCTGGACGTATCTGATCGTGGCGGAACTGATTGGCACCAGCTCGGGGATTACCTGGTTTATTACCCAGCAGGCGCGCTACAAGAATTTCGACAACGTCTTCGCCGCCATCATGATGATTGGCATCATGGGTCTTGCCATCGACCTGATACTGGCCTGGATCGGCCGCCGCCTGTTCCCGTGGCAGAAGCATAATCAGTAGCGGGCACCCAATAGGGGATATCTATTTAATCCTGCACGGCTTTGCACGAGTGTTGCCGTTGTTCAGGGCAAGGCGGCGAATGCAGCGACGAGTCCTTTTCATATTCGTCAACACCCACTGGACGGCGGCAACCCGCGCCCGCGGGGGCTGCCGGATGATCTCGACTCTGTGTCGCCGACGTTTGACTTGACCCGTCAGGCCTGCAAGTCGGCTTCGTGATTCGACACCATCCGCTAGCCCAGAGTGAGCACCGGATTAAATATATGTCCCCTTATAGGAGAGGTTGATATGAATGAACTGAATTTACCGGATTACCAGCAGCAGTCGGCTGCCGTACGTGACCGTTTTGAGCGGCTGAAACAACGCCCGGTGACGATGGAAGTGAAGGGCCTGACCAAGGAATTCAAAACTCGTAACGGCACAGTGACAGCGCTGAAAGACATTCACCTGACCATCCACAAGCGTGAGTTTGTTTGTGTGATCGGCCCTTCAGGCTGCGGTAAATCGACGCTGATTCGGATCCTCGCCGGTCTGGAACAGGCCAGCTCTGGGCAGGTGCTGCTGGATGGCAAGGTGGTCGACAAACCCGGCCCGGAACGCGGCATGGTGTTTCAGGGCTATACCTTGTTTCCCTGGCTGACGGTGAAGCAGAACATCATGTTTGGCTTGCTGGAGTCCGGCTACGAAAAGGGCACAGCAGAAGCAGAAGCGCGTCAGTGGATCGAATTGATTGGCCTGGCCCGGTTTGAAAACAGTTACCCCAACCAGTTGTCGGGCGGCATGAAGCAGCGCGTCGCCATCGCCCGTGCGTTGGCTAACCAGCCGAAAATTCTGTTGATGGACGAACCCTTTGGAGCCCTCGACGCCCAGACCCGATCGAAGATGCAGGCCTACCTGATGGAGATCTGGAAGAACATTGATATCACCGTGTTTTTTATTACTCACGACCTCGACGAGGCGGTGTATCTGGCTGACCGGATTCTGGTGCTGAAAGCCAACCCCGGTGAAGTGCAGGAGCTGATTGAAGTCCCTGTGCCACAGCCACGTCATCCTGGCCAATTTTTGTCGCCGGAATTTCTCGCCGTCAAAAAACATATCGAAAGCCTGATTCATCCGCCGACCGATGACGAAGACGATGTGGATCATATGAACCTGGTGCGCATGGTGCCGGTCAGTGACGACGTAGGGAGCGTGTTCTGATGTACGAACTTAATAACATGACCTGGGAAGAAGTGGCCCAGGCCGTCCGCGACGGAGTACAAACCGCCGTTCTACCGATTGGTGCGACCGAACAGCATGGCCCCCATATGGGCTGTGGTATGGACAGCGCCATCGCCCATACGCTGTGTAAGGACGTTGCCGCCAATACACCGGTTATCTTACTGCCAACGCTCCCTTACGGTTGTTCGATCGGGCATTCGCGGCGCTGGCCCGGCACCATGGCGCTGAATCCGAAAACCCTGATTGATGTGATCTGTGACCTTGGTGACTGGGTGTATTCGTCTGGTATCAAACGCTTGCTGCTGGTGAACGGCCATGTGACCAACGAAGCCCCGCTGCGTTGTGCCCTGGAGATGCTGCGTGCCCGTTACGACGATCTGATGGTGGCGCTGATACATACAGCCCGGCTGTCCGAACGGGTGAAAAAAGCGCACTTCGACGATGCCGAAGACTGGCATGCCAATGCGGCAGAAACCGCCCTGATGATGGCCATTCACCCGCACATCGTGCGTACCGACAAACTCGCCGAGGCCGATGACCCGGATCGTACTGACGGCTGTATTTTCAGCCATCCGGTTAACCACACCAGTCTCAATGGCGTCACCGGCAAACCGTCGGCGGCTACCGTCGAGATGGGCCAAGAACTGTATCAGTGGATGTGTGATGACCTCACCGATTTGCTGTTGCACGCGGTGCAGGAACAAGCGCCGCTAGCCTACAGCTACCACACCAGCATCCTCGCCAGTAACCCTGGCTGAAGAAAACCGGAGAGCAGGCAACGGTTCCGTCCGTCACCTTGCTCCGGTGTTACCAACGCCCGGCAGATAATTCAGGCTAGCCGCCCTAACGGCTCCGCCGGGCTAATATCATCCGTTAAGAAGGCTAGTAACATGATTGAATACAAATCCGATGAGCAGATAAAAACCATTCAGGCTGAGCTGAAAAGCAAGGGCGTGAAGTACTGCATGGGTACCTATGTCGATATTCACGGCATCCCCAAGGGCAAGGTGGTACCGCTGTCTCATCTGGCGCATATGGCGCATGGTTCGGAGCTTTACACCGGCTATGCCCTGGATGGACTGGGTCAGGCACCGAATGACGACGAGATCGCCTCGGTACCGGATCTTGATCATATTATCCAGATGCCCTGGCAGCCGGAAATTGCCTGGATGCCTGCCGATAATACCCTGTATGGCGAACCCTACCTGCTCAGTACCCGGGTGCTGCTGAAGTCGGTACTGGAAGACGCCAAAAAACTCGGTTACGGCATGAACCTTGGCATCGAAGCTGAAGTGTATCTGCTCAAGAAAAATGCCGATGGCACTCTGGTCATCCCGGATCCGGATGACAAGCTGAAAAAGCCTTGCTACGACACCCGTGCTTTTCTCAGTAACTTCAAGTGGCTCGATAAAATGGCCACCAGTATTGATGATCTGGGCTGGGGCCTTTACTCCTTCGACCATGAAGACGCCAACGGCCAGTTCGAATTCGACTTTAACTATGCCGATGCCGTCACCAGTTGCGACCGCTTTACCTTCCTCAAAATGATGGCGAAAGAGTACGCCAAACAGGAAGATCTGCTGGCGACGTTTATGCCCAAGCCGTTTTCCAACAAAACCGGTACCGGCGCTCACTTCAATATGTCGCTGTACGATCTGGAGACGGGGGAAAACCTGTTCCAGTGCACCCCGGAAGAAGACCCCCATGGCCTGGGCCTGACCCAATTGGGTTACCATTTTATTGCCGGTATTCTCAAACACGGCCCGGCGCTCTGTGCGGCTTTTGCACCGACGGTTAATTCCTACAAGCGCCTGGTGCGCCAGGGTGATATGCCGTACTTCACCTGGGCACCGGTATTTAATTCCTTTGGTTCCAACAACCGCACCAATTCAGTACGGGTGCCAATGGGAGGTGGCCGCTGTGAATCCCGCAATGCCGACGGCGCGGTGAACCCGTACCTGGCGGCGGCACTGGCGCTGGCAGCCGGGCTGGAAGGTATTCGCGAAGCACTGGATCCCGGCAAGCCACAAGAACGTAATCTCTACGAGCTGACCGAGGCCGAGCGTGAAGAACTGGGTATCGGCTTTTTGCCACGTACCCTGGATGAGGCAGTCCAGGCGTTTGAAGACGACCCGTTTGTTGAGCAGGTGTTAGGCAAGGCGTTGAAAAACGAATTTATTCGTTACAAGCGAGCCGAGTGGAACGAGTACCATACCGCCGTGAGCACTTGGGAAATCGAACGTTACAGCCACTTGTTCTGAGTCTGAAAGGGGGGGCAAACGCCACCCCAATATCACGGATACTGCTTGCAAGGACAAACCATGAGCAAAGAAAAAATCAGCCGAATCAGCATCTCCATGCCCGAGAGCCTGCTCGACGGCCTGGATCAGATGGTGAGCGAACGGGGCTTTGAAAGCCGTTCACAAGCCATCTGCGACATGATCAATCATCAAATCAACGACCATCGCGCCCAGCAGGGTAGTGATGTTATGACCGGCACCGTCAATCTGGTTTACAACCACGCGATACCGGGGCTGCAAAAGCGTTTGCACGACTTGCAGTTTCAATACATTGACGAAGTGATCAGCAACCTGAACGTCAACCTGACCCACACCAACACCCTGTCCATTATTCTGGTACAAGGCCCTGCCGACAAACTCAACCAGATCGCCGACCAGATGATCACCTTGAGAGGCGTGGTCTACGGCAAGCTACTGTTGAATTCCTACATTATCCCGCCGATACATCCTCTGCCGCCAAAAGGCTGAATGCTCCGACGATGTTATCGGGCTGAGTCCGCCAGCTCCATTACGGCCGCCATGGCGTAAGCCGCAACTTCCTTGTCTTGTGCGGCCGTGGCACCGGATACCCCCACGGCACCGATCAATTCGCCGTTGATCATCATTGGCAGGCCGCCGCCAAACGCCATCAAACCGCCGCCGACCTGATCCATACCAATCAGCTTTTCCTGCTCGATCACCGTGCCGAAGACATCGGTCGGGCATTGAAACAAAACAGCGGTTTTGGCTTTACGCTGACTGACATCCGCTGAGCCAAGAAAGGCTCTGTCCATACGCAAGAAACCAACGATATTGGCACCACTGTCGGCAACAGCGACACAGATACGCAGATCCATACTTTCGGCTTTTTCGACCGCGCGATCCAGAATCTCGCGGGCCTGCTTGCAGTTGATCGGATTCATAACATGACCTTTGGTTGTGTATTTGAGCGCTGTTATTTCGAGCGCAGTCATTTATAGATGTGACCTGATGATGCTACCACTGGCCAGAGGCCGCCTTGGGGCCAGATTCGGGATATTGATATACCGTTATACAGCACATCGGTGGCGTCAGTATCTGCTCTACAGGCCTGATGGAATGGGGCTTGTTCGTTTTAGACCGCGATCATAAAGCATCAATTAACAGGCTGGTATCGGGTTTTCTGATACCACTAAGGTATCGAGATGGCTAAAAAATAGTATTAGATGGTATGTAATGTATTTACTAACCTTCAACTTTCACGGTCGACCAGTGCTCCGCTGGATAAATCTAATTAAAAAAGATCGAGGGTTTGGTTTATGCACCAGATTGAAAACTTTATTAACGGGTCTTTCCTGCCAGCCAGTTCCGGCATCCGCTTCGACAAGCGTTCCCCGGTAGACAACAGCGTCATTGCCAGCATTGCCGAAGCCACCCGGGCAGACGTGGATGCTGCGGTTAAGGCCGCCCGTGCTGCGCTGCATGGCGAGTGGGGTTCGCTGAGCCAGGATCAGCGTGTTGAGCTGCTGTATGGCGTTGCGGATGAAATAACTCGCCGTTTCGACGACTTTGTGGCGGCCGAGATGGAAGACACCGGCCAGCCCGAACACGTCATGAAACACGTATTTATTCCCCGTGGTGCCGCCAACTTCAAGGTGTTTGCCGACGTTATCAAAAACGTGCCGACCGAATCCTTCATGCTCGATACCCCGGATGGTCGCGGCGCGCTGAACTACGCCCTGCGAGTGCCTAAAGGCGTGATTGGTGTGATTTCCCCCTGGAATGCGCCTTTCCTGCTGATGACCTGGAAAGTCGGCCCGGCACTGGCGTGTGGCAACACCGTGGTATTAAAACCGTCGGAAGAAACCCCGTTCACCGCCGCGTTACTGGGCGAAGTGATGAACAAGGTCGGCATCCCCAAAGGCGTGTACAACGTCGTCAACGGATTTGGCCCGGCCTCTGCCGGTGAATTCGTGACCCAACACCAGGGCGTTGACGCCATTACCTTTACCGGTGAAACCCGCACCGGCACCGCTATTATGAAAGCCGCTGCCGAAGGCACCCGCGATGTGTCGTTCGAGATGGGCGGTAAAAACGCCGGTATCGTGTTTGCCGATGCCGATTTTGACGACGCCGTCAACGGCATTTTCCGGTCGGCTTTCCTGAATACCGGTCAGGTGTGTCTGGGGACTGAGCGGGTGTACGTTGAACGTCCTGTTTTCGACAAATTTGTCGCTGCGCTGAAAGAAAAAGCCGAAGCCGTGCAGTTTGGTCGCCCGGAAATCAAAGGCAATAACTACGGCCCGCTGATCAGTCGCGAGCACCAGCACAAGGTGTTGTCGTATTACCAAAAAGCCGTTGCTGAAGGTGCCACCGTGGTGACTGGCGGAGGCGTGCCAGAGATGCCAGCCGATCTGGCTGAAGGTAACTGGGTGCAGCCGACCATCTGGACTGGCCTGCCAGAAACGGCCTCGGTGGTACGTGAAGAAATCTTTGGCCCTTGCTGCCATATCAGCCCGTTCGACAGCGAAGACGAGGTAGTGGCCAAGGCCAACGATAACGAATACGGCCTCTCTACCACCCTCTGGACCACCAACCTGACCCGTGCTCACCGCATGGCCGGTCGTATCGATGTCGGTATCACCTGGATCAACTCCTGGTTCCTGCGTGACCTGCGTACTGCCTTCGGTGGCTCGAAACAATCCGGTATTGGCCGCGAAGGTGGGGTGCACTCGCTGGAGTTCTACACCGAACTGCGCAACGTCTGCATCAAACTGTAAGGGGTGCTGACCATGGCTATGAATAATGAATTGATCAACCAGCTGGGCGACGAACTGTACAACGCGTTCGTCAGCCAGACCACGCTGGTACCCTTTACCGAACAGTTTCCAGACATCAGTCTGGAAGACGCCTATCGCATCCAGCAACGTTTTATTCAGTGTCGACTGGATGCGGGTGAAAGCGTTGTCGGTAAAAAAATCGGCGTCACCAGCAAGCCGGTGCAGGATTTTCTCGGCGTGTTTCAACCGGACTTTGGCCAGTTGACCTCGAACATGATTTACGCCGAAGGCGATACCATGAATCTGGATGAACTGATCCAGCCGAAGGCCGAAGCGGAACTGGCGTTTATCCTGAAAGAAGATCTGCAAGGCCCCGGTATCACCGCTATGGACGTCATCCGTGCTACCGATTATGTGGTGCCATGTTTCGAGATTGTCGATTCCCGTATCGACAACTGGAAAATCAAGATTCAGGACACCGTCGCCGACAACGCCTCTTGTGGCGTGTACGTACTGGGTGAAACCCGAGGTGATCCGAAAAAACTCGACCTGACGCTGGCGGGCATGGTGCTGGAAAAAAACGGTGAATTACTCTCCACCTCAACCGGTGCTGCGGTACAGGGTTCTCCCGTGAATGCGGTGGCCTGGCTGGCGAATACTCTGGGCACCTTGGGTATCCCGTTCAAGGCCGGTGAAGTAATTCTGTCCGGCTCCCAATCGCAATTGGTACCGATTGAAAATGGCGACACGCTGACCTGTACGGTTGGCGGGCTAGGTTCCTGCAGTGTGTCGTTCCAAGGCCACACGGCAGTACAAAGAAAGGCCCAGACTACTTCACAGGAGAACCAGGCATGAAAGACATTACCCTGACTCGTGAAGACATCGTACGCCTGTGCGAGCGTATTGAAGGTGCTCAAACCCGTGCTTACGCCATTCCGAAACTGACCGACGAATATCCGGCCATGACCATGGACGATGGCTATGCCGTGCAAACCGCCTTGCGTCAGCGTTTTATCGCCCAGGGCCATAAACTGGTGGGCTGGAAAGCGGGTCTGACCTCCAAGGCCAAGATGAAGCAAATGGGTGTGGAAGTGCCGTCCATCGGCTTCCTGACCGATAAAATGGCGGTGCCGGAAAACAGTACGATCTCGGTATCCGAGCTGGTTCACCCTAGGGCGGAATGTGAAATTGCCTTCGTTACATCGCAGGATCTCGAAGGCCCGAACTGCACTGCCGAACAGGTGTTAGCCGCCACCGACTACGTACTGCCCGCAATTGAAATCATCGACTCCCGGTTTCAGAAATTCAGCTTCGACCTACAAAGCGTGATTGCCGACAACGGTTCCTCGGCGCGCTTTGTCGGTGGTGGCCGCCCCCGTTATGCGGCTGATTTGGATTTGCGCACCCTCGGTGTGGTGATGGAAAAAAACGGTGAAATCGTCGAAATGGGTGCCGGTGCCGCAGTGATGAACAACCCGGCAGAAGCCGTCGCCATGCTGGTGAACATCCTCCATCAGCTGGGCGAAACCCTGCCGAAAGGCAGCTTCGTGATGAGTGGCGGCATCACTGCCGCTACCGCGGTGGCACCGGGGGACTACATCTCGGCGCGCTTCCAGGAACTCGGCTCCGTATCGGTGTCCTTCACTGCATAACAACAAGAGACTACACAAATGCCCATTATCGAAATGCACATGCTGGAAGGCCGCTCTCTCGAAGACAAGGCCCGCCTGGCTGAAAAGGTCACCTCCGCCTGTTGTGAGGCGCTGGATTGTAACGCCAGCACCGTACGTATCCTGATTACTGAACACAAAAACGGTGAATTTTTTGTCGCCGGTAAAGCCGGTCGGGCATCCGACCAGGCGGCTGCGGCACAGAGCAGCGGAGAAGGAGCGCAACCACTATGAAAAAAATCAAATGTGCCCTGATCGGCTCGGGCAACATCGGCACTGACCTGATCTATAAAATCCAGCGCAGTGAAGTACTGGAACCGGTCTGGATGGTGGGCATCGACCCGGAATCCGAAGGCCTCAAACGTGCCGCCGCCATGGGCCTGAAAACCACCCACCTGGGTGTTGACGGCCTGCTGCCCCACGTACTGGACGATGACATCCAGATCGCCTTCGACGCCACCTCGGCCTACGTGCATGCAGAAAACTCGCGCAAGCTGAACGAGCTGGGTGTACTGATGATTGACCTGACGCCCGCGGCGATAGGCCCATTGTGCGTTCCGCCAGTGAACCTGAAAGAACACGCCGAGCGCGCCGAAAAGAACGTCAACATGATCTCCTGTGCCGGTCAGGCCACGATTCCGATTGTGAACGCCGTGTCGCAGATTCAGGATGTGGAATACGCCGAGATCATTGCCTCGCTGTCGTCCAAATCGGTTGGCCCGGGCACCCGCGCCAACCTGGACGAGTTTACCTACACCACCTCCAACGCCATCGAAAAAGTGGGCGGTGCCAAAAAAGGCAAGGCGCTGTGCATCATCAACCCGGCTGAGCCGCCGATGATCATGCGCAACACCATTTACTGCCTGACGGAAGACAAACCAAACGAAGCCGCGATTACCGAATCGGTGCTGAACATGATCAAAGAAGTGCAGAAGTACGTGCCGGGCTACCGCCTGGTGAACGGCCCGGTCTTCGACGAAGTGCCACAAGGCCATCGTGTTGCCGTGTTTATGGAAGTCGCTGGCCTGGGCGACTACCTGCCAACCTACGCCGGAAACCTCGACATCATGACCGCTGCCGGTACCCGAACTGCGGAAATGTTCGCCGAAAAAATGCTGGCGGGCGAATACAACCTGTCCGAAATGGAGGCCACTCAATGAGCAAGCGTTTAAAGGGTCGTAACATCATCCTGCACGACATGTGTCTGCGTGACGGTATGCACGCCAAGCGTGAACAGATTTCTGTGGCCGAAATGGTCAAGGTCGCCAAAGGCCTCGACGCCGCCGGTATTCCGTACCTGCAATGTACCCACGGTGCTGGCCTGGGCGGTAACTCGCTGCAGCACGGTTTTGCCATGGCCTCCAACGAGGAATACATTAACGCCGTTGCCAATGCAGTGACCAACGCCAAAGTCTCCGTCCTCTTGTTGCCTGGCCTGGGCACTATGAAAGAACTCAAAAGTGCCTACAAAGAAGGTGCCCGCTCGGTTCACGTGGCCACCCACTGCACTGAAGCCGACACCTCACCACAGCACATTGCCTGTGCTCGTGAACTGGGCATGGACACCACCGGATTCCTGATGATGGCGCACCTCAACAACGCCAAAGGCCTGGTCAAACAAGCCAAACTGATGGAATCCTACGGAGCCCAAACCGTTTACATCACCGACTCCGCCGGTTTTATGCTGCCGGAAGACGTGACTGAACGAATCGAAGCCCTGCGTGACGCGCTGGAGCCAGGTACCGAAATCGGTTTCCATGGCCACCACAACATGGGCATGGGCATTGCCAACTCCATCGCTGCGGTCGAAGCCGGAGCAGCCCGCATTGACGCCTCCGTTGCCGGTATGGGCGCAGGCGCAGGCAACACCCCGCTGGAAGTGTTCGTCGCCGTGGCAGAACGCATGGGTGCCAAAACCGGCACCGACCTGTTCCAACTGATGGACTTGGCCGAAGACGTTATCGTGCCGCTGATGGACCAGCCAGTGCGTGTTGACCGCGACTCCCTCACCCTAGGCTACGCCGGTGTCTACTCCACCTTCCTGCTGCACGCCAAACGCGCCGCCGAACGCTTCGGCGTACCCGCCCGCGACGTGCTGGTCGAACTGGGCCGCAAGAAGATGATTGGTGGTCAGGAAGACATGATCATCGACACCGCCATGACCATGGCGAAAGAACGCGGTTTGCTGGCAGAGAAAACGCTGGAAGCGCTGTAATACAGCTCGGTGGTGATTTTGAACAACTGGCTCCCACGCTCCGGCGTGGTATGCCTTGATTTTGGCAGGTATCACGTTCCCACGAAGGAATGCTGGGAACGAGCAATGAATGTGATCAGTAATAACGACGGGTAATAGGATTACTGATTGCAGGGCCAAAACGTTGGCAGGTGGCAGTAAAGAAATTGCTGAGCTTGCCATCGGTCGGTTCGAGATCGATCCCGGCAAGACACGTCAAGCACATATCATCATCAAGATGCTGATCGATTAATTGATCCAACTCCTCTATCCATTCCTTGCGCCGTGTGACCAATATTGAGTGGTTAAGGTTTAGCAAATCAATCGTGTATTTTGCCTTCTTCTGGTACCGGCGTGATTTTATTGGATTTGGTATTATTTTACCGTTGTTCAAATACAGAAGGTAGTTATGCTTGGTTCTTGCTAGTAACGGAGAGAGAAATTGTTTCTTATTAAAATGGCTACGTTTGGAGTGGCCTCCAAAGCTACTTATTGGCTCAGAATTATATTGGATTTTTAAATTCTCCAAATCCGTTGAGCTCAGCGCGGATAGTACCAAATTGCGGTAATCGAATGTCTGCAAAGGATATTTGCTCTTGGGTTTGACGTGTTCGACATGAAAGCCAAATCCAAGCTCTTCCAAACGTAGTTCGGTGTATGCACATAATCTGTACTGCTCTTCATGTAGAGTATCCACCAATAAATTGTAGTTATTGTTTCTACTGAAACGCTGCCATCTATTTCTCGCACTTTCAGCGTCTATTGGTGGTTTAATCTTCTCGTCGTACAAGCAATCGAGATGCCTCTTCCTTTTGGCAATGTACTTCACCGCTTAAGAGCCTCCATTCGGCGAATCGACCGTTGCAGCCTCAGGATCTGTGGATGCTGATGACCCAGTTGTTCCATCAGTTTTTCCATTAACTGCTGTGCTTTCGGTCTCTGGTATTGGCCACTTTCAATCAGGGTCGTGAGTTCATCAAGATCTGCTTTTTCAGCGACTGGCGGTTGAGGGTCAACCTCCATAATACCTTGCAGTGCATTCTGGCTTTCCATGCCGTAGGAATTCATCAGGGGCATCTCAGCACGTGCTTGCCCGTTGTCGGCGATCACAATCTTGCGAATGGATTCCCGCAGTACAGTGGTCAGCACCTGCGGGCTATGGGTGGTTACAATGAATTGCAGCTTTGGAAATGCTCGTTGTAACGAACCCATTACCTGTTGCTGCCATTCCGGATGCAGGAACATATCGACTTCGTCGATCAGTACCACTCCGGTAGTTTCGAGGGCTGCATGTTTACCCAGATACGGATTCAGGCGAACACAACGGAATGCGATATCGGCTACCAGAATAACGATATTACGCAGGCCATCACTGAGCATATCCAGAGGCATAAAGCCCAGCTTGTCGTGTTCCATTACCAGCTTTTGGCCCTGGGATTGCCGGTATTGCAGATTTTTCCAGCCGGTGACAGCTTCCGTTACCTCGTTGACCGCCTGCTGAACGGATTCAACGGATTGCCTGAATACGTCGAGGTCACGTCCGTTATGGTTATTCGGGCTTTCCAGGTTGGCGATTTGCAGCTCTCGATAACTTTTGAATAACCAGCCGTACCAGTCTTCAAACTGTTTGTAGCCTGACGTCGCGGTTAAACAGTTTTCATAGCCCCAGATGCGGGAATACATTTGTTGTTCAAGCTTTTTGTCGTCGATTGTGGCAGTAAAGCGCCCTTGGTACCACAATCGTCCGGTGCCTTGATACAGAATCAGTGGCAGTTCCGTGCTGTCACTGGTCTGCTCATCCTGGGCTTTCTTCTGCAGCTCTGTCGCTACAGAGGTGATGCTGTCGTAGATATCATCGCGAAACATACGAGTTTTTGGTTCGACCGATCTTCGTTCTGCATACCAGGTAATAATATCCGGCTCATGAGTGCAAAAAATACCATCCGCCGTGATTCTGGACGGCTTTTGAGGTTCCATACTGCCCGATGGCATTTTTTGCAGACGTACGTCATCTGGCGTAATGCTGGCCAGTACATGTGGACGTGCCGAGCTGACGTCAATACCTTTGATAAACGACGATAATGCAATTCTGGCGGCATCCAATACCGTAGTTTTACCCGCACCATTGGGGGCAATCAGTACGGTCAGCTGGTCGTGGAAGTCGATTTCCAGCTCTTCAAAGCAGCGGAAATTTTTCAGCGTCAGTCGGTTCAGTTTCATCGGGTTGTGTCTGCAGTAACGGCTATTGGCCAACCAGCCGGGTGCTGTGTCGTCAAACCAGAAGAGATTATTCCGATTTAACCTGGATTGTTGTTAATCATACCGGCCGAATAGCCGGATCACGAGGTTAAAAGGCTCAAAATATCGTCACATTCGGGGCACTGCAGATCACTTGCGTCAGCAGGCACGGGAGGGAATCAACTCTCCCCATATGCCTTGGCGACCAGTTGCTTTGCTTCTTCGAGTTCTTCCGGCGTCCGTACATTGACTTCCAGATCACCGGTGCCCCAATGGCCGGTTTTGCTCATATTCCTCATCCATTTGTCGTCTTTCTCTTCGGCCATTTCACCGGGCAGTTTCAAGTACAGCTGTAAACGCGGGTCTCGTCCGCTGAGTACCAGCACGGAGGCAAAGTTACGGATGCGTTTGAAGGCGGTGTAAAGCTTGAGTTCCTTGCGTTGGACTTCGTCGCCGAGGGATTCGATGTAGTCGCACAGGTTGTTGTAGAGCTCAAGCAACTCGGGTGGGGCTTCTGCGAGCCGTTCTTGCTGGCTTTTGTCACCTCGTGTTGTGATTTTGTTTTCCGTTATTGGTGTGTCAATTTGGCTGGCTGTGGAATCAGTTTTACTTGTCTGTGCATCCTGGTTGATCTGCGCCGTCCGGGCATTCACCAGTTCCAGCAACAGCAGGTTATCGCTGAAGTAGCGGTAGCGCATCAGCTCGATATTGCGGTTGATCTGTTGTACGGCGTGTTCGTCGTAGCGGTTGAAGTCCGAGGCGATGCAGATCAGACGGGTGCCGTTCCATTCGATGCCGTTGGCAGCTTCCCGGCCCAGTGTTTCCATCACCAACCAGCGGAATTCGGCCTGATGGTCGAGCAACCAGTCGAGGTAAAACAGCCCCTGGTTGATCACGTTTTCATTGCTGTGGCGTTTGTATTCGATGATGACGGGGCAGTTGTTTTCGTCGATTCCCAGCGAATCAATGCGACCGCGATGAGTTTTGCCGGTGCTGTATTCGCTGGCCAGAAAATTCACGCCCAGCAGAGCTGGCATATTGCGCTCAACGTCCTGTTGCAGGTGTTTTTCGAGGCGGGCGCTCTGGCCTGATAGCTCTGTGGCCTTGCCCTGATCGAGTGTGAACAGCTTGATGTCGCTCATGGGGTTCCTTGTTGTTGCTATAACGTCATTTTTGACGGCGATCCCTATGATCAGACACGAATGCTGTCCCTCTCAACATAGGGTTTCAGCTCTGGCCTCAGAGCCTTGTCGGTGACCAGATCAACGGGGCAGCCGAGCAGGTCTTCAAGATAGAACTGCACACCGAAGTAGCGTTTTGAAGTAGCAGGGCCTTTAAAGCTGACGAGTATGTCGACATCGCTGCTATCGGTATTGGTCGCACGGGCGGTTGAGCCAAACAAAGACAGTTCCTGAACGCCAAAGCGAGACTGAAGTTCAGCCTTGCAGTTACGTAACGCGCTGAGTGTTTGTTCCCGGATCATGGCGATTCTTCCATGAGTAGGCTTTGGCTGAGCGTAGCGCCTTACCGGAGTTATGGGAAGGTGGGTTCGGTGCGCGGCAAGCTTCGGCCTTCAGGCCGGGGAAGGATAGCGCGGACGCCGTAGGCGTCCTTTCGGCGGTCAGTGTGGTGTCTGCTGCTGCTCGATGTACTGGCGGATGATTTCGATGGGAGCGCCGCAGCAGCTTCCGGCGAAGCAGGACGGCGACCACCGCGCCACCGTTTCTTGCGGATGCTCGAGTCGTTCTTCTTGCGGATCATCCGGCTGGAAACGCCTTTCAGGCTGTTTACCAGCGCCGAAACGGCAACCTTCGGCGGGTAGTTCACCAGCAGGTGGACGTGATCGTCCTCGCCGTCGAACGCCACCAGCTCCGCCTCGAAGTCGGCGCAGATGCCGGAACGATCGTCGAGGATTTCCCTGGTGAACACCTCGCGACGGTATTGGGTCACGAAGACCAGGTGAACGTGCATCAGGAAAGCGTCATGTCGCCCGCGCCGCATATCGTTTTCGTTACTCATAGGCTAAGCGTATAATTCCGGCCATGCAACGTCTTCAAGCCTTCAAATACGCACTCATGCCAAGCGGCGAACAGCAGTGCCAGATGCACCTAACAAGGCACTCGCATTGCAGCAGGAACGCTACGAGCAAGGTGAGAAGAAACTCGGCTACGCCGGGTTGTGCAAGCGGCTCACCGAGTGGCGCAACGGCACGGAAACACCGTGGCTCAGAGCGGCCCCGACGCACCCGTTGCAGCAGACGCTCACCTGGAGCGGGCCTATGCTAACTTCTTCGCCAAGCGGGCTGAGTTTCCACGCTTCAAGAAGAAGAGTCAGGGCGACAGTTTTCGCTATCCCGACCCGAAGCAGATCAAGCTCGATCAGGCCAATTTCCGCATTTTCCTGCCAAAACTCGGCTGGCTGCGCTATCGCAACAGCCAGGACGTGCCGGGTGAGGTGCGAAACGTCAGCGTCAGCCAGTTGTGTGGCAAGTGTTTCATCAGCATCCAGACCGAGCGCGAGGTTGTACAGCCGATCCCCAACGGCGGTGCGGTCGGCATCGACATGGCCCGTTTCGCTACGCTGTCGGACGGCACGTTCCACGCGCCACTCAACCGCTTCAAGTGGCACGAAATCGCGCTGCGCAAGGCGCAGCAGGCGATAATCCGCAAAACCAGATTCAGCAGCAACTGGAAGAAGGCAAAAGCCCGCGTCCAGCGTATTCATTCCCATATCGGCAACGCCCGCCGCGACTTCCTGCACAAGACCTCTACCGCGATCAGCCAAAACCACGCGATGGTGTGTATCGAGGAGTTGCAGGTACGGAATATGTCCAGGTCGGCGGCAGGGAGTACCGAGCAACCGGGCAAGAACGTACGGACCAGGTCCGGCCTGAACAAATCCATCCTCGATCAGGGCTGGTTCGAGTTCCGCCGTCAATTGGATTACAAGCTGGCATGGAATGGCGGACACCTGATAGCGGTGCCGCCGAAGAACACAAGTCGAACGTGCCCATGTTGTGGGCATATTTCGGCGGACAACCGGCGCACGCAAGAAGGGTTCACCTGCGTCGAATGTGGCTTTGAGAAAAACGCCGATTTGGTCGGCGCGATCAATGTTTTAAGGGCGGGACACGCCCGGTTAGCCTGTGAAGTGAGCGGTGCAATCATGTCGCCAGCAGCAGGAACCCACCGAGGTGAGCCAGGCGTTTTCGCCAATCCCCTCCTTCCCGGTCAAAGACCGGCGAGCGTTAGCGAGAGGACGTCAAAATCAACGGGTCATCAAGTCCTTTCCGGTGTGATTGCGGGCAGCCTGACCCGCGCGCAGAGACCGCCACCAGGAGTCGGGAGCAGTTCCAGTCGGCCGCCGTGCATCCGGGTTATACGCTCGACGATGGCCAGGCCCAGGCCGGTGCCGGGCGTACCACTGCGGGCAGTTTCACCGCGCACAAACGGCTGGCGCAGGTGGCGGGCTTCAGTGGCGGTGATACCGGGGCCGTGGTCGCGGATCTCAATCCAGACGTCGCTATTGCACTCTCCTGTATGCAGAGAAATCGGTGGCTGGCCGTGCCGCCAGGCGTTGATCAGCAGATTGCTGATAACCCGTTGCAGCGCCAGAGGCCGGCCGCACACTGCGGTGACGGCGGGCAGCTCCAGCTGAATGGCCTGTTGCCGATCGGGCAGCTGGCGGACCACGTCCAGGGCCAGCTCGTGCAATTGCAGCACTTGCTCCGGCTCGGCGCTGCCGGGATTGGCGAAGTCGAGAAACTGCCTGATAGCGGCATCAATCTGATCGATGCCTCGCTCCATACCGTCACGCAGATCGGCTTCGGTGTCCGCAGGCAGCAGTTCGACATACAGCCGCAAATTGGTCAACGGTGTACGCAGGTCGTGGGAGATACCCGCCAGCATCAGAGCGCGCTCCTGTTCGGCACTCGACAGACTTTCGACCAGCAGGTTGAAGCTGCGGCTAAGAGTAGCGATTTCCAGAGGGCCGTCTTCCGGCAGCAGTGGCGGTCGTTCGTCGTGGACTACCGCTTCGGCAGCAGCCACGACCCGCGCCAGTGGTCGATGCAGGCGACGTTGCAGCCACAGGGCGCTGGCCAATGCCAGCAGGATGCCAACAGCGGTCATGGTCAGCAGTGCGCCGTGGGTGCTGCTGTCGGGCACGACTTCCGACAGCACCAGCCGATAGATCTGGCCATCCAGCGGCATGCTGACCAGCAGATTGCCGGGGTGGTCGGGCCAGGGTTCCACTATCATCTGTTGGCTGGTCAGCCGCTTGCTCAAGGCTTTTACAATGTCGGCATCCAGCTGTCGCCGCAGTACACGCCAGGGCGCATTCCGGGTATCCGTCTGACGATCGTCAGGCCGGGCGTGGCGGTTGAAACGTTCGATAAATCCTAGGCGTTGCGCCTCCGGCAGTTCGGCAAGGCCAGCCTGTATGGCCTCCAGCTGGCGCGCAGTGAGTTCGGCCAGGTGTTCGGCACGTGGTAGAAAAATCAGTCGGCTGACCAGACTGACCCCCAGCAGTTGCCCTGCCAGTATGACTCCGATCAACATCAAGGCATGGCGGCTGACCAGCGTACGTGGCCAATTCATTGGTGCCGCCGGTTGCCGTCAGGAACAAACACGTAACCCACGCCCCATACGGTCTGGATAAAACGTGGTGCAGAGGGCTCGGTCTCGATGAGTTTACGCAGCCGCATGATCTGTGAGTCGATGGCACGGTCGGTTGCGACATGATCCCGGCCGTAGGCCAGCTCGATCAGGCGATCCCGTCCCAATGGGCGGCGGGGGTGCCGGGCCAGAGTGCTGAGCAAACGGAATTCGCCGCTGGTCAGCGGTACGTTCTCGCCGTCCCGGTCGAGACTGTGACTGTCCAGATGCAGGCTGTACGGGCCAAAGCGCAGCGGGCTGTTCTGAGTCGGCCCGAGGTGGGCTCCCAGTATGTGTTGACGACGCACCAGGGCCAGGATGCGTGCCAGCAGTTCGCGTGGATGGAAGGGTTTGGCCAGATAGTCATCAGCCCCCATTTCCAGCCCGACCACCCGGTCGACCGGGTCGCCCCGGGCGGTCAGCATCAGAATGGGGATGGTCTCGCCTTCGTGACGCAGGCGTCGGCACAGGCTCAGCCCGTCCTCGCCGGGCATCATCAGATCCAGCACCAGTACGTCGAAGCGTTCGCGGGCCAGCAGGGTGCTCACCGTTCCGGCGTGGGCCTCGGCGCGCACCTGACAGCCCTGATCACTGAGGTAGCGTCGCAGTAAACCGCGCAGTTCGGCTTCGTCATCCACCACCAATACCTTGACCGGATCGTTCATGAGGTATCTTCGTTGTTATCGGGGTCGTGGTGCAATTCTAGAGAGGCCTTCCGGAGGGAACCAGAGGAAATTATGGCAAACGATGGCAGACCGGCCATTGTGCCATACGTTGCCATACACCGCCTGTTGGCGGCCATGATTGCACCACACCGGCCGTTCAGTATGGCGTCATGGTCTGCAACGCCGGTTGATGGGCAACCTGTGTGAGTCAGACTCCATTCCACAAGGAGAATCCCCATGTTCCGATTGATATTGTCACTGCCACTGGGTTTGCTGCTGTTGGCGAGCGCCGTTGAAATCCGGGCTGAGGACGATACGCGTCAGCAACGCATTCTGGACGAACTGCAGCAGCGTTTTACCCAAGCGGATACCAACCATGACGGTTTGCTCAGTCGTGAGGAAGCCGAGACCGGTATGCCCAGGGTTTACAAGCGCTACGATGCTATTGATACCGACAAAAAAGGTGCTTTGAGTCTGGAGGATATTACCGACTACCTGGCGCAACAGCGTGGCAAGCGCTGAAACGGTCATCAGGGAATGGAGAACACCCCAAAGAGAGAGCCGCTGCGAGGCCCTGTGTACTGGTGGCTGGCTGCTCTGCTGCTGGCCTTTTGGCCTGTCCTGTTGCTGTTGCCTGAGCCTGGGACGGCAGCTGACACCCTGGACCCGGAGCGAACCTCCGGAGCGCTGCCCATGCGGGGAGCGGGAGAGCTGGTAGCGCGGGAGGAAGCGCTGCTGGCCAGTCGCAGCACTCTGAGGGTGGCATCGATAGTGGTGGATGTCGGTGACCCTGTGGTACGCGGGCAGGTCCTGCTGGAACTGGATGCTGCAGAGCTGGAGGCCAATCTGGCCGCTGCTCGGGCTGGATGGGATAACGCCCGTGAGGCCGAGGTTGTGGCACGGCTGGCACTGCAGCGTGCCACCGTCTTGCACCAGCAGACCCGGCTCGATGGCGAGCGGGCGGAGCAGTTGTCACGGCTGTCTCCGGGGGCTCTTGCTGTCAGTGAACTGGACGCCCGTCAGACGGCTGCCCGCACGGCGGCTCTGGATGCGAAGGCCGGAGAGTCGCAATGGCGAGCCGCCGAGGCTGCCCATGCGCAGGCACAGGCCAACTGGCTGGCGGCCAGCGCCCGTCTGGAGGACGCTACCCTGCGAGCCCCCTTTGACGGTGTTGTCATTGCCCGTCACTGCAGCGTTGGTGATGTGGTGGCTCCGGGCCAGCCTGGTCTGACCCTGGTGGATCCGGACTCGCTGCGGGTGCAGGCGCGTTTCGACGAGTCTCTGTTGAGCCGGATCCGGCCTGGAGACAAGGCTCAGGTATGGCTGAAGTCGCAACCATTGACCCCGATTGCAGCGCAGGTTGTGCGGCTGAACCGGATGGTAGACACGGACACACGAGAGTTTTCGGTTGATCTGCAGCTGATGTCATTACCACCAAACTGGGCACTGGGTGAGCGGGCTATGGTGGAAGTGCAGCCTGTCCTTGCTGGGTCGCCGGAAGGTTGCTCCGGGCCATCCTGTGCAGGCATACCGGCTCTGGCGGCGGAGGTGACCCCGTGAATCTGGCTGTAAAGGACATTCGGGCCAACCTGGCGCGATTTCTGTTAACGGGGCTGGGCGTTGGCCTGACCTTGCTCGCGGCGATGTCGATGACCGGGCTTTATCACGGAATTGTGAGTGATGCGCTGGCCATTATCGATGATTCCGGGGCCGACCTGTGGGTGATCCAGGCTGGCACCGAAGGGCCATTCGCCGAAGGCTCTTCCATTGACCGCCGCACGCTGGCGCGCACGCTGTCAGTGCCGGGGGTACGGGCGGCACGCCAGTTCACACTGCAGTCGCGGCGTTTTGAAATTCACGGCAATACCGTGCGTGGCTCGCTGATCGGGCTGGATTTTCCGGCCGATCGCGGTGAGTGGATTCCGCTACTGGCCGGACGTCCACTGGCAGCCGGACGTGGCGAGGCCATTGCTGACGAATCCACAGGTCTGCGCCTCGGTGATGAGCTGCATCTGGACGGTACTCGCTGTGTGGTCGTTGGTCTGGCGCGTCATTATCTGGATTCCAGCGGCAATCCGGTGGTGGCGCTGGGCATCAACGATGCTCTGGACGTTCAGACTCACCGTCCGGCGGATGCGGTGGCGATTGCCCGCGCTGCCGGGCGGCCGGTGCCAAGTGTTCGCGCTGCCAATGTCGCCGCTATCATGCTGGAGCTGGAGGACTCTGCCGATGTCACGGAGGTGCGTCGCACCATTGACCGCTGGGGCGATGTAACGGTTTTGAGTGCCGAGGAGCAACGCACCGTGTTTCTCTACGGGCGGCTGGGTCGTTTGCGCGGACAGATCTTGATGTTCACGGCGGTACTGTTGCTGGTGAGTGCGGTGGTGATTGCGGTGACCATCTACACCATGACACTGGAGAAGCAGCACGAAATTGCCTTGCTGAAACTGATTGGCAGCCCCAACGGCCCTATTGTCTCCATGATCCTGCAGCAGGCACTGGCGTTGGGCGCACTGGGCTACGGTATCGCGGTGCTGCTGGGGCCCTTGATCTGGCCCTTGTTTCCACGGCGGTTGGTACAGCCACCGCAGGATTTTCTGATGTTCGCGGCCATTGTGCTGGTGCTTTGTGGTGTGGGGGCGTTACTGGGTATCTGGAAGGCCATGCAGGTCGAGGCTCGGGAGGTGTTGTCATGACGGCTGTTTTACCGCTCCGGGAACCGGTATTGGCAGTTCCCGCGCTGGAGTTGCGCGGGGTGAGCAAGGTCTATGGTAGCGCAGACATGGCCGTGGCTGCTCTGTCGCGGATTAACGTGCAACTGCAGGCCGGTCAGATGGCGGGTTTGCTGGGACCCAGTGGAGCAGGGAAGTCAACGTTATTGATGATGGCAGGCCTGCTGGATGAACCGACCGAGGGTGAAGTGTGGCTGCATGGCCAACTGGCCAGCGGCGCCCGCGCCACGATTGGCGACCACCGGGCCTTTCGCCGCGCCTGCATTGGTTTTGTGTTCCAGAAACCCAACCTGATTCCCTTCCTGACCGGGCTGGAAAATGTGCTGCTGGCGCTGGAGGTCAACGGTGTACGCGGGGCTCCTGCCAGCGTACGTGCGATGGAACTGCTGAACTATCTGGAAGTCGCCCATCGGCGTGACAACCTGCCCAGTCAGCTCTCTGGCGGTGAACAGCAGCGAATCGCCATCGCCCGCGCTCTGGCCAACCGCCCGCCACTGCTGCTGGCCGACGAACCCACCGCCGCACTCGACAGTCAGCGTGGCCGTCAGGTCATGACCCTGTTCCAGCGTGTGGCCAAGGATACCGGGGCAGCGGTGCTGGTGGTCACCCACGACCACCGCAGCCTCGATCTTTTTGACCGGATCTTTGAAATGGATGACGGCTGTCTGGCGGAACGTCCCGGAGGATCATGATTTTGCCCTGCTTTTACGAACCCCTTTTGACTCAGCAAAAGGTGCCCAATGCCAGCCTGCAAAAATCAGAAAAAGACGACGCAATACTCGTTGGAGTTCAAGCAGAGTCAATCAGGAGGCAACCCGCAAGAGACAACCCGGACAACCACCCAAATCAGCATTCTGTAATTTGGAGAAAACCAGAGATTCACAAGACGAAAACCGGATTTCCGATGCATTCAATGACTACGCCAGGGCCTATGCAGCAGCTAGGATAAACTCTTGCTGCTCATCAGCCATTGGTGGATGTCCCGGTTGTTGCGGGCCAACAGCCAGTCGTTCAACCGTTACAGCTATGTAATGAACAACCCGGTCAGTCTGGTTGACCCGAGTGGTTATCTCTGGAATCCGGTTAGATCCCTGACCAGGGCGGTCAGTAAACTGGGCAGTTATGTTGGCAGCCGGGGGTCAAACAGGACGACTAGCAACGCTAATATACCGACCAGTCTGGTGCCTGGTTCCGCGAAAAAGCGGCCAGTAACCCCCGAACGTTTGCGTTATTGCCGGCGGCGGCGGGGTGTGCTGCGACGGCGGCTCCAACCGCAGGGATGGGGTGTGTGGCGATTCAAGGTATATCATCCGGGATCATTGCCAAGGGCTTCAAGGTTGGTTTGAAGACGGCAGCGATTGCGGCTGTTACTGTTGGTGCATCATACGGGATTGGTGAGCTGGCACAGGCTGGTTCCATTACCGGGGCTGAGCGAGTCGGGTTGCATATGTTGGTGGGTGGAGCATCGTCTCGGGCAAGTGGTGGCAGTTTCTGGCGTGGAGCTGCTTCCTCGTTTGCAGCCAATACCTTGCCACAGCAAATGGTCGAGATGGCACCACAAAGCTGGCATTCCGCTATGAACAGCGCCATGGGTCATGCCATGCTGGGAGCAATCGTGGGCGGCACCACATCCGTGATTACGGGTGGTGGTACGCAAGGGTTTGTCAATGGTGCAATGACTGGTGCCATGCAGCAGTTGTTTAATGATTTTATGCATCAGGGAGATGCACAAAAGGACTACTCCATTACAGATGCTGAACGCCAACTTGTAGCCGACGGAAAAATCCAAGAGTTTTGGGAATCCAGGTTGGCTGCAGGTGATCCAGTTGCAAGGGCAGGGTTAGGATCTTTAAATCCTGAGAGTGGTATCGTTGATTATCTATTCGGTGGAACCAGTATCAACAATCGGCTACAAGCATTTGCTAATGTGTAATTTCGATGAGTCGCCCATGCAACGATTGTAATCCGGTAAAACTGCGGTGCCAGTGTACTGCCCAGGGCGAGTGCGGAGCTGTATCATCGGATTCTTCAAAGTTCCAGCTGTCGCCTATCACTTCTCCGGGTTTAATATCGTCGTATTGGGTGTCGGCAAACAGATTGCAGGCGTTTTCCCGCAGACGTTCGAGATAGCTGATGGTATCGGTATCCGGGGTTAATCCCGAGACAATTTGCAGGCGTTTGCGGATGTCGATAATAGAGTGACTGCGCTGCCAGTGTTCGAACAGAATTTTATAACCGCTCCAGGTCTGACTGCCGTCAATCGCAAACAACAAGATCAATCTGGCGCCCAGATCGGTAATACAGCTGGAAGCGACTTCGTCGATACCGGCGCGGGAGTCGATCAACACAATATCGGGCTGATACTTGTTTTCGAGTTGTAGGATCAGCCGCTGCAGACGTTGCGACCAGCTTTCGCGGCTGCCGTTGGCCTGCAGTTTGGGCATCCAGACCCGGCCCAGCTTGGAAATATATTCGCCGGGATGTGCACCATGGGCAGGTATGACCAGAATCTCACCATCACGAGATAAATCACTGCTGGCGACCATGTGTTGCATGACGTTATCGCCGTTATCGACCAGATCCTCGACCAGCCAATCCGTAATACCGTAAGCGGGCTGCTTTTCGAGAGGCAGAATCGCAGTCGAGAGACCGGGGGATTCCAGATCAAGGTCGAGCACCAGAACCTTTTTACCAGCCTGCGCCAGAGACCAAGCCGTAGCAGCCAGAGCCGAAGAACGGCCAACGCCACCTTTGATGGAGAAGAACACCACACGGGCCGGGCCAGATTCAGATGCTTGGGTTATGGTTTGCCAGTCGGTTTCCGTCGCCAGGCGGTCAACAATGAATACGTCATCGAACCCGTCAAGCGCAAAACCTGGAGCTTCTTTTTTTATTGCGTCCAGATTTTCTTCAAACAGTACTAGTCTCTCTGCGGGCCATGCATGTGGAGCCAGTTGTTCACTGATGGCTTCAAGCAATGGCTGCAGTCGCGAAGTCAGTTCTGCATCATTTTCAACGGTTTCCGACAGAATCAGGCGCACACGACCGTTCAGGTCGCGGTTAATCAGCACGGTGCCAAGCTCCGTCAGTAACGGTAAGTGTTGGGCAAATATTGCCTGAAGAGTCGAGGTGATCTGGTCAAAGGTGATCATGGTTTTTCTTGGCTCAGTTGGTAGTCTTTAACCAGTTTTTGGATGGATTTTGCAGCTTTTTGGTGTTGTTGCACGCGTTCCTGAGTGAATTCATTTTCGTTAGCATAACGATCCGAGGCATCCCAATTTGAGAAGGGATTCTCGCTCGGAATGACATACTGAGTTGCCAGCTTGCCATCTATAAATGAATTGTATTTGGCCCATAGTTCGTTGATGTGCTTGAAAAATCTATGTTTTTCATTCTTATTCTCTGGCTGATCAGAGCCAGCGTTCCATTTAATACCAGTTTTCAGAGTGCAGCTTTTATGAGTGTATCGAGTGCTGGTTAATGCTTCGCCAGCCACTCTCGTCCCTGTTCGGCAAACTCAAATAGCTGCCGGGTGTAGCCACCCTGAATCACGCTGCGGACAATGTCCGGGTCAACGTTCAGATAATCGTGAACCAGGACATTTCGCAAACCAATGACCTTGCGCCATCCGACCAGTGACTGGGTTTCCAGTTGCTGGTGTTGTGCCAGTATTTCGAAGGCCATACCGGCATTTTCAGGACTGCTGCCAGACAAGGCTTTGGCCCAGTGTTTGGCGATGCCAATACAGCTTTCGATGGTGATTTGTAAGGTGCGCTCGGCAGCACGGTATTCAAGGTTTGAGAGTGAACGCTGGGCCAGCAGACCGGATAGCTCGTCCAGTTCAGCCCGACATCGGGCCAGAGAGTTTTTCATGGCATACAGGTAAGCGCTATCTGTCATGGATGCCTCCGTTGTGGGTCGTGGAGAAACTTTGGTAGTCCAGCTCCATCATCGACATGATCCGGGCTTCTTCTTGTAATCGCCGCCCTTTATCGGCGCTCCAGAGTACCCGATTCGCGGATATCACCGAATAGGCAAGCGGAATGGGCGATTGATTAATGTCCAATATCGAAAGTCCGTTTTCTGACAACCCCAATTGCTGCCGCCAGTCTTCCGCTAACAGCTCCGGACGCAAACGGGTTTCCAGCTTGTTGGCCAATTGCACAGGGTCGAATGCAACAGCCAGATCAATGTCCGAGTATGCGCCTGCATTGCCTTTGGCGTGTGATCCGTAGAGCCAGACAACCTGCACTTCGGGGCGCTGTTGCGCCAGAGCAATGATCTTTTGTTCAGGAAAACTCATGGTTTATTCCTGTCTGCTTGGTGGTCTGCTGCGCGGCATTCATTCAGAAAACGAGTGACACCGCTCAGAAATTGCCGATAGCTTTCTGACTGGTTATCGATCAGGGATAAATGGGGAGCGATGGCCCGAGCACCGGAGTTTTTCTGGTAACCCTTGATCAGCTTTTTCAGTTCCTGCTGGGCGTTTGCAAGAGCATCCGGGTTGCGAAACTTCTTGCTGTTTTGCTTTTTGGCCAGTGTCGGTTGGTTAAAAGCATGGGCGACTGCTGCAAGGTCTCCCAGAAACCAGCTTTCCAGTTCGTGAACCACGATACGTACCAGGGTTTCAGGTCGCCCATTGTCGGTGCAGAGTTGTTTCAGTCGTTGTTTGAGCGCAATGCAGTCCCCTTGATCCTTGTCTCTTACGACAACGAACCAGCTATTCGGGACGTTCCAGCCTCGTAGTTTATTGGGAATGGATTGCTCCAGATCGGTCTTCCCTTCATGAGGTATACAGATAAAAGTCACCTCTGTGGGAAGGAATCTGGGCAGTATTTCATCAAGTACCTTTTTGGCCGAAGGCTCTTCCAGCAGAAACACCAGCATGGTCATATCAAGGGTCTACTCCATCAAACAGTCCTTGTTTCCAGAGTGCACCGGGCAGGTCTCCGGCAGCCGCCAGGTTGACCAGCAACGGATTGTCAGAGGCGCGTTGAATGATCGTCAGTCCTTGCTCTTTTTTCAGCCAGAAAATTTCTGATAACTGAATACTGTTGAGCATATCGGGGGAGTGGCTGGACACCAGAACCTGTCCTCCGCGTTCGGCATAAAGACGGAATTCTTCCGCCAGTTCGGGCATCAAGCTGGGATACAGTTGGTTCTCGGGTTCTTCGACACAGAGTAGTGGATGAGGGGCCGGGTCATGAAGCAACAGAAGGTACGCGAACATCTTGATAGTGCCATCAGAGACATAACGAGAAATAAACGGGTCTTTGAATGAGCCATCCTGAAACTTGAGCAGAATACGGCCATCATCTGTTTCGATCGCCTTGACATCTTTGATACCAGGAACCCGTTGTTTCATCTTTGCCAGTACCTGGCTAAAGATATCCGGGTGTTGTTCGTACAGATACTGGGCTACCAGCGCGGTGTTATCGCCTCTGACCGACAGATGTTCGGCATAACCGGCATCCTGCGATGGGCGAGCCTCACTGATGTGAAAGTCAGACACATGCCAATGTTCTATCAGCTGCCGGAAGGCACTGGCCGCCTTGAAACGCTGGAATTGGCCCAGTCCCTTGATGGCCAGAATATCCGGGCTGTCCAGGGTTTGTTCTTCTCGCTCCAGCTCTGAGTCTTCTTTATTAAAATCGTCTTCATTAACGATGGCGTAACCCTTGCCTTTCTGGAAATCGATAAAGTGATAGGGAGAGCCATATTTACCACGTTTGTATCTGAGTATTTCGCTGGCAATGACAGGGCGATTATTGTCGAGACAAATTTCCAGCCGGTAGGTCACCAGACGTTCTACGTCGTTGATCAATAACCGAAATTGTACCGAAATTTCGATGGCTTCATGGGCGTGGCCACGGGTGACGACTTCATGAAAACCACCCCGTTTTTGCAAGGCAGTACGGACGTTGCCAGCCAGAGCATCCTTGAGAAAACCAAACACATCGAACAGGGTGCTTTTACCCGTACCGTTGGCTCCGACAAAGACACAGAGGCCCGGCATCTTCGTGATTTCCACTGACTGGAATACGCGGAAGTTTTTGATCGACAGAGACTCGATTTTCACTCTGTGCTCCTGTTATGCGTTCAATGGCGTACGTTAGCAGTTTTAACCGGGGGTTTCTTGGGGGGGCATCTATTTAATCCTGCACGGCTCTGCGCGAGTGTTGCCGTTGTTCAGGGCAAGGCGACGAATGCAGCGAAATGACGAGTCCTTTTCAAATTCGTCAACACCGCACTGGACGGCGGCAACCCGCGCCCTTCGGGGGCTGCCGGATGATCTCGACTCGGTGTCGCCGACTTTTGACTTGACCCGTCAGGCCTGCAAGTCGGCTTCGTGATTCGAAACCATCCGGTGGCCCAGAGTGAGCACCGGATTAAATAGATGATGAGATGGACGCTCCCCATATGATCCAGCGTCAAATGCGCTAAGGTTTTGTTACGAGCAAAACGTCAATATGAGGAGCGTCCACATGAATGATATTAGTACCATCGCCATCGATCTTGCAAAGTCCGTTTTTCAGATCTGCATCGTCTCCGGGCACAACAAGGTATCGAAGCAGTTACGCCTCAGCCGGGAGAAATTCAGGCAATTCATGCTGGAGCAAACACCCTCCAGAGTCGTCATGGAGGCCTGTTATTCCTCGCATTACTGGGCCAGGTTATTTCAGCAACAAGGCCATCAGGTACTGTTGATTCCGGCCCAGCATGTCACGCCATTTGTGCGGGGCAACAAGAACGATCAGAACGATGCTCTGGCCATTTATGAAGCATCCATGAGACCCAATATCCGGTTTGTACCGATCAAGTCATTGGGTCAACAGGATGTTCAGAGCCTGCATCGAATGCGAGAACGGCTGGTCAAGGATCGCACTGCGCTTTGCAATCAGATGCGCGGTTTGTTGACGGACTACGGTTATATCTTTCCCATCGGGATCAATGCTGTGTTTAAAGGGTTGCGCGAGATTCTGGAACAAGGTGAGCTGTCTGGCATGATGCAGTCGGAGTTGAATTGGACATTGACTGAATATGACCTGTTATCGCGTCGGATTGATCACATTAACGAAGAATTAAAGCGTTATGGCGAACAGGATCAGCAATGCCAGAACCTGATCTCTATCCCTGGAATCGGGGCTCATATCGCGACGGCCATCAAGAGTACGGTGGGCAATGCGGAGGTCTTTCATAACAGCCGGGATTTTGCGGCGTGGACGGGGTTAACGCCGAGACAAAAGGCCAGTGGTCATAAATCGGTGATGTCAGGGATTACCAAGCGTGGGGATGCCTACTTGAGAAAATTACTGGTGCAGGCTGCACGTCACACACTGCGCTGGGCCAAGCGAAACGAAGACACAAATCTGGCGCGCTGGATGATAGACATCGTCCAGCGTCGCGGATTGCACAAGGGCGTTGTCGCCATTGCGCATAAACTGGCGCGGATTATCTGGAGCGTTTTGACACGTCAAACGGTCTTTAATCCGGCCTGAAAGCAAGAACCCATCGGGTAGTCGTTGTTTGATGATGTAACGGGGCAATCCGTCCCTGGTAGAGCCTGAGCGGGACACGATCGGCGTGGTCAGATCGAATAGATGTTAAAGGTGCCAGGGTTCGGATTTCATCAGGGCTGCGGGAGCTGATCCCGAACAGAAGCCGGATATATGTCAGAACTGCCACTGTCATCGCAACGAACGACGAAGGGTCAACAGGAAAAAAGAAGGGCATTTGGAGGTGCCAGGGTGAAGTCGTCCTTGACACCGCGGGAGCGTCTATATATGTCCCCTTTAGAAGAGTTGCCGAAGGATTACTCCAAGAATAATTAATCCAGGCAGTATCATTATCTATTGCCGGTGTTGGTGACGCGAGCGGTTGAGCCAAACAGAGATAATTCCCGTACTCCAACGCAATCCTGAAGTTCGTGTTTGCAGCTACGTAAAGTGGTGAGTGCTTGCATGACGTTATCCCGTCAACAAAGCGGATCACAGCGTAGCGCCTGGCGGCGGTGAGTGGAAGTGCATCGGGTGCTGTCGGAAATGTCTGATGTCAGTATGCCTGGTCAAGGTGCTTGGTCAAAGTGCTTGGTCAAAGTGCCCGGGTTACTTGTCGGGTAACGGTGGCAAATGTTCCTGCTTGTATATCTCGCAGCCGCACTGGCTGCATGGCCAGTACGGGCTGTCCCATTCACCGGCTTGATTGATTACCGGCATTTCGCAACCGCCGATAATCACTTTCCCTGTATGTATGTCAGCCTGCATTTGTTCGTCGTACATTGGAAAACCGTAGAGAATATTTGCCGTGCTCAAGAGTGAATAACTTGATGTCGCTCATGGGGTTCCTTGTCGTTGAGGTGTCGTGCCCGGTTGTTGTGCTGCCGTCACTGCCGCCGTTTTTCCGGTTCTGGCAGCTCATTCTGAATAATGCTCCAGACCTTATCGTCACAATGCCGGAATCGCCATGGATCAGTCGATTCCGGATGGCACAGTAATACGAGGCAGGTATTGGGCGGACTGCCTCCTGATTGGCTGGTTTGGTACGGCTACCGAATATCGGGAGTGTGAAATTTGCAAAGGGAAACAGCAAGCGCCAGGTTTATATCCCGGTGCGTTGTGCCAGTCGCTCGGCAACAAAATCAATAAAGCAGCGTACTTTGGCAGACATGTGTTTGCGGCTGGGGTAGATCAGGTAGATATCAATCACCATCGGTTGGTAGTCGGTAAACAGTTCGATGAGTCGGCCACTGCTGATTTCGTTGGTGAATAAAAATGAGGGCATGCGGGCGATGCCTTGTCCGGCGAGGCAGAGGGATATTTCCATTTCTGAGCTGTTGCTGCTGACCCGGCTGTTTACCTCGACCTGGATGTCTTTGCCGTATTGGTTGCGGTAGTGCCAGAGACGCGGTGTTTTCAGGTAGGTGTAGGTGATGCAGTGATGTTCGGTGAGTTCTTCTGGCCGTTGCGGAGTTCCGTATTGTTGCAAATAGGACGGAGCGGCGAGTGTCACGGCCCGTGAACGCATAACGCGACGGCTGATGAGGCTGGAGTCTTCCAGTTGCGGGGTGGCTCGTATCACGACGTCGAAGCCGTCTGCGACGATGTCGACCTTGAGGTTGTTGAAGTCGATTTCGAGGCCGACCTGCGGGTAATGCTGCAGAAAGTCGGAGAATATGCCGCGCATCTGGGCCATGCCAAAGCTGACTGGGCAGCTGACCTTGAGGGTGCCGGTGGGTTGTTGTTGCTGGCCCATCAGGGCGTTTTGGGTATTGCTGACATCGGCAATGATTTGCTGGCATTGCTGGTAGTAGAGTCGGCCTTCGGCGGTCAAGTGCAGTGAGCGGGTGGTGCGGTTGAGCAGGCGGGTGCCGAGGCGTTCTTCAAGTCGGGCGATTTCTTTGCTGATGTAGGAGGTGGAGTGCCCGGTGTTGTCGGCGGCACGGGTGAAGCTGCCAGCACTGACCACTTCGGCAAAGATGATGATGCCGTCCAACAGGTGGGCATTGTAAGTCATGCTGTCTCCTTTTCTCACATCACGAGATGTTGGGTACTGACGGCGTGAATAATGGCTTATTGATAGTCAGGTGGAAACAATAACTCCACAAAAACGCTATTAATTAATCTGTGTGGCTAATGTAAGGTGCACCTCATCAACCAATCTTCATCTTGAAGGAGCCACCGCATGAAAGTATTAGCGTTTGCCGCTACTAACAGCCGTCAGTCCATTAACAAGCAGCTGGTCACTCATGCGGCCAAGCAGCTGCAGCAGACCACTGGCGCTGAGTTGGAAATCCTCGATCTGAATGACTTCGAGATGCCAATTTACAGTGTTGATCGTGAACAGGAGTCTGGTATTCCTGAACCTGCCCAAGCGTTTTTCAAGAAAGTCGGCGAAGCCGATGCCGTGCTGATCTCGTTTGGTGAGTTTAATGGTTCATTCAGTGTGGCGTATAAAAACGTGTTTGACTGGGCTTCCCGTATCGATCAGAAGGTTTATCAGAACAAGCCGGTCGTGGTAATGGCAGCTTCCCCTGGCCCTGGTGGTGCGCAGAGTGTATTAGCGACTGCTGTGGGTTCCGCGCCGTATTTCGCCATGGACGTGAAAGCTCAACTGTCGGTGCCGTCGTTCTACGATAACTTTGATGTTGAGAAAGGTGAGCTGAGCAATGCGGAATTGACTGCAGCGCTGACCGAAGCGTTGGCAACGCTGGCGTGATGCCTCGCATGGCCTGATCGCTGTAAATTTAAAAACCGGCTCTGCCGGTTTTTTTGTGCCTGAATGTAGGGACGCCCTCCGTGGCTGTCCGACGCCCTCCGTGGCTGTCCGACGCCCTCCGTGGCTGTCCGACGCCCTCCGTGGCTGTCCGAATACGTGTGAACCGGTTGGGTGGACACGGACGGAGCCGGTCCCTACGTTGTATCAATGGCGGTCAATGGTAGGGACGCCCTCCGTGGCTGTCCGAATACGTGTGAACCGGTTTGTGGACACGGACGGAGCCGGTTTGCGGACACGGACGGAGCCGGTTGGCGGACACGGACGGAGCCGGTTGGCGGACACGGACGGAGCCGGTCCCTACGGGCAAGGCCGATCCTTTCAGGCGACGATACGCATATCCATTTCACTGAGGTGGTTGAGGAACAGGGTGAAAATTTCGCTTTGTTGCGAGGTGTTCAACCGGCCATGGATGTTTTTGCGATGTACCTTGACGGTGCCAACACAGATGTTGAGCAGCTCGGCGATGGACTGGGAGCTGTGGCCTTGCAGAATCAGGGCGGTGATTTCCTGCTCGCGGCGGGTCAGGACGCCCTGGCCGAAAGTGCGTAATGCCTGGGTCAGGGTGCTGCGGCTCTGGCCGTTGGGCAGATATTCATCGGCGTTGGAGAGCCAGAATTGGCGAATCAATGCACTGACCATGGCGCAGTGTTCCTGCAGCCGGTTCATTTCTGCACGGGTGATGCTGCCAAGGCTGGATTTGCGACCGAGAGAAAGGGTGAAGTAGCGGTTTTCCGCCAGTTCGATGACCAGGTTGATTTCGTCAACGAGGTCAAATTCCTGATAGCAGCTATTAAAATATTCGCTTTGGGTGAAGGAATCCGGGGCGATGTTGCTGAGGCGGCTTAACCCGGTAATCTGGTTGCTACTGCTCTGCTGCAGAGCGCAGTAAAGCGGGTCGAGCAGATAGCTGTGGTGCAGGTAAGTTTCCAATGCTGCGCTGGGTGCGTCAGTCTCGGTGTAAATCAGCGTTGGTTTCGCACCGGGAACAAACACCAGCATCAGGCAGGTATCAAAATGCGCCAGGCTGGTGAGGTAACTGGCCAACTCCTTCGGAAAACTGGTCAGGCGAATGTGATCGACCAGATTCGCCAACGCTTTGGTTGCGGTTGTCTCAGACATCAGAGTGCTCCTGCCTGTTGTGCACTGGCCAGTGTCAGGTCGAGACAGAGGCGGACTTTTTGGCACAGTTCGTTGATTTCTGCTTTGTTGATCACCAAGGGTGGCGACAATACCATGCGGCTGCCGACCGCACGCATGATCAGGCCATTATCAAAACAGTGGTCACGGCAGATCAGGCCGATGTCCAGCGTTGATGGAAACAGGGTTTTGCTGACCTTGTCTTGCACCAGTGCCATACCGGCGATCAGGCCGATGCCTTCGATATGGCCCACTAACGGGTGATCAGACAGGCTTTCACGCAGGGTTTTCTGGAAGTAAGGGCCGGTGTTGTCACGGACTTGCTCAACAATATGTTCATTTTTCATGATGTCGATGGTTTTTAATGCCACTGCGGCGGCGACCGGGTGACCGGAATAGGTGAAGCCATGGTTGAAGTCTTCATCCTGCGCCATCAACGTGTTGGCAATACGATCACCGACCGCAACCGCTGCAATCGGCAGGTAGCCGGAAGACAAGCCCTTGGCCATCGACATAATGTCTGGCTGGATATTAAAGGTATCGCTGCCGAACCAGTTGCCAGTGCGGCCAAAACCGCAGATGACTTCATCCACTGCCAACAGAATGTCGTATTTGTGGCAAATACGCTGAATCTCGGGCCAATAACTGGCGGGTGGTACGATCACGCCACCGGCACCCTGAATCGGTTCTGCCACAAACGCGGCGACGTTGTCTGGCCCAACCGCGAGAATTTTTTCTTCCAGTGCCCGCGCTGCTAGCAGGCCAAATGCTTCTTCGCTTTGATCACCGCCTTCGCCATACCAGTAAGGCTGCCGGATACGTTCGATATTCGGCACCAGCGGCCCTCCCTGTTTGTGCATGCCACCCATACCGCCCAAGCTGGTGCCACCGATGGTGCTGCCGTGGTAGGCGTTCTCGCGGCTGATCAGAATGTTACGCCATGGCTTGCCCTGGAGCGCCCAGTAGTGGCGGGTCAGACGCATCACAGTATCAATGGCTTCTGAGCCGGAGTTGGCGAAGAAAATCCGGTTCAGATCCCCAGGCGTCACACTGGCGATGGCTTCAGCCAGTTCGACTGCGGGGCCATGGGTAGTTTGAAAAAAGGTGTTGTAGTAAGGCAGTGTGCGCATTTGGGCATCGGCGGCTTCGGCCAGCTCCTCACGGCCATAACCCAGATTGACGCACCACAAGCCTGCCATGCCATCGAGAATCTTGTGGCCCTGTTCATCCCAGATGTACACCCCGTCGGCGTGAGTGATCACCCGTGCACCCTTGTTGTTCAGGCGCGTTGTGTTGGTGAACGGATGCAGGTGGAAACGGGCGTCGCTCTGCTGCAGGGAGGAATGACTGGTTGCAGTAGTGGTGTTGGAATCGTGGCTCATGTCACGTACCTTAATTCTTTAAATGTGATCACAATTTTGTGATCACAAAATGAATTGGTCAATGGCTGTACAAAATGACTGGCCTGAAATCACCAATCGTCCAGATTGTCCAATAGCGGACGACGACAAAATATGCGTATCAGGCGGCGTCGGCGAAGAAATGTGTGCGAAGCGAAGTCCTGCAAAGAAAAGCCATGCAAAGAGATGTTGTTAAGGCGATGAGGAATACAAATGGCAGCGGCCCGGCAGCCGGGTCTTGCTAACCGAGCAATTGTTGCAGCTGTTCTGGTGAGGAGGCAAAAGCACAACCGTCGCGAATATCAGCGCTGATGGCCATTTGTAAGGCCAGAGAATCGCGCTCACGAATGGCGGCAACGGCCTCCTTGTGGCGATCGACCTGGTAATAATCATCAAGATTTTCGCTGGCGACTTGCATAAACGGCGCCAGTTGCAGCCACAGACTTTCGATTAACGACTGGGTAACCTGATGCGGGTTGGCGGTGTAAAGCAGACGGTGGAATTGCTGATTGTACCGGGTTACATCGTGGCTGTTGCCGGTCTCGCTGGCGATATCAATGCGGCTGTCGAGCTCTTCCAGCTGGGCCAGCCGGGTTTCATCAATGTAGGGCATGGCGCGCACAGCACTGTGGGTTTCGAGGCAGATGCGGGCTTCAACCAGCTCGGCAAATTTCATCGCCGTCATTTTCGGCACCATAACGCGGCGGTTTTCGAGAATTTCCAATGCCCCTTCTGCCGACAACTGGCGTAGAGCCTCGCGGATGGGCATTGGGGATACATCGAGCAATGTCGCCAATTCGCGTATGGTAAGAGCACGCCCTGGCGCTATTTTCCCCAGCAATACGGCCTGGCGCAGTGTGCTGTATACCCACTGGGTGATAGTTACAGCGCTGTGGCGCTCAGTTAGGGTGAGATCAATCGGGGTGTGTTTATCCATGCTGATAGCGCTCTGTCTGCGGTTTTTGCTCGTGTTTGCTACTTGCCTGTCATCGAATATGTGATCACAATTCGGGATATTCAAGCACAACACAGGCGGGGCAGCCAGAGCGTTTGTGTGCCCCTTCTTTCCTTGTGCTCCTTCATGACCAGGTGTTCCATGCAAAATGATTTTGATCTTTTTATCGTCGATCTGAACGGCAACCTGCGAGGCAAACGCCTGTTAGGCAGCTCGCTGGATAAAGTCTATGAAGAGGGCGTCAAGTTGCCACGCTCCGTTATCGGTGTCGATTTTTGGGGCGGTGATGTCCCTGATAACGGCCTGGTGTTCGAAACCGGTGACAACGACGGTATTTGTATACCCGTGCAAGACAAACCGACTCTGGTGCCTTGGGCTGGCGAAGAGCGCCATCAGTTGCAGGCGATGATGATGAACCCGGACGGCTCGCCCTTTAACGTCGATCCGCGCCAGGTATTAAAAAACATCGTCGACCGTTTCCATGAACGTGGCTGGTATCCGGTGATGGCCACCGAGCTGGAATTTTATCTGATGGATGGCGATTCCGAAGAAGTGCAGCGTCCGCGTCCGCCGGTACTGGATCGTGGCCATGGTCGCCGCCTCAACACCACCGATGCCTACTCAATTGAAGACGTTGATGGCCTGGAATCGTTTTTTGCTGAAGTGCGTGCCGCCTGTGATGTACAGGGTGTATTGGCCGATACCATTATTTCCGAGCTGGGGCCGGGTCAGTTCGAGATCAACCTCAAGCACGTCTCCGACCCGTTAAACGCTGGTGACCAGTCGATCTGGTTCAAGCGTCTGGTCAAGGGCATTGCCCGCAAGCACGGTTACACTTCCACTTTTATGGCCAAGCCTTACGCCGAACATTCCGGTAACGGCTTTCACGTGCATTTCAGCCTGGTCGACAAAGATGGTAACAACCTGTTCGACAACGGCGGCGAAGAAGGCACCGAGATGCTGACCCAGGCGATTGCCGGTTTGCTGGAATTGATGCCTAGCTCGATGCTGCTGTTTGCGCCGCACCTGAATTCCTATCGCCGCTTTCAGGACGGTTCCCATGCGCCGGTATTTGCCTGTTGGGGTTATGAGAATCGCACGACTGCAGTACGGGTACCGGAAGGTGACCCGGAAGCACGGCGGCTGGAGCACCGGGTGTCCGGTGCCGACGCTAACCCGTATCTGGTGTTGGCGGCCGTATTGGCCGGGTCTTTGTATGGCCTGAATAACAAACTCGTTCCGCCAGAACCGATGGAAGGCGATGCCTATGCCGATTCCCACGAGTCGACGCGTTTGCCTTATCGCTGGGACGACGCCATCAAGGCGCTGGACAAGAGTGCAGTGCTGCGTGAATACCTGGGCGATGAGTTTGTGGATGTTTTCTGTGCGATCAAGCGCCAGGAAATTACCGAGCTGAACAGCCGTATTTCCGACATTGAATATGAGTCGTACCTCGGCCTGCTGTAACCGCAGCACAAGCCTGGCACTGGTCGCGTCAGCGACAAGACGGGTGCGACAAACAATGAATGACACCATCGACACCACAATCTGAGTGACAACAGTGGGCGGCCCATCGGGTCGCCTGTTTTGGTTGTGGAGTACTGTGCTGGCTTTGGATGTGACCAGTGCGGCTCAGATTCGCAGGGTGGCGCGGCTGGTAATGTGAACATTGTCGGCCAGCTTGTGGCGGAAATAAGCCACTATTGGCTCTACAGGGCCTGATTTTACTGGCCTGTATAAAGCCCACCGGGGATCTAGCCCCTGGGGGGTATGGGAATGCCTCGGCGGCATCCGTAGCGTGACGATCAAGGTTGCTCGACTAACGTGTTATTTCTGGAGAAACATATGCTCAAACTGTCTGCTCTGATGGCCTCTGTATGCGCGCTGACGGCCGCATCCAGCGCTCTGGCCGCTGATAAGGAACTGAATATCTACAACTGGTCGGATTATATCTACCCGGAAGCGGTGGCTGAATTCGAACAAAAAACCGGCATCAAGGTGAACTACGACGTTTACGATTCCAACGAAGTGCTGGAAGCCAAATTGATGACGGGCAGCAGCGGTTACGACCTGGTAGTACCGACCGGTGCTTTTCTTGAACGTCAGATTCAGGCCGGTATCTACGCCACCATCGACAGCAGCAAGCTGAGCAACTACGGCAACCTCGACAAGACCCTGCTGGAAAAAGTCGCCCGTCACGATGCCGGTAATGCCCACAGTGTGCCATGGGCCTGGGGCACCATTGGTCTGGGTTACAACGTGGAAATGATCAAGGCGCGACTGGGTGAGATGCCTGTCGATACCCTCGACCTGATCTTTGATCCAAAAATTTCTGCCAAGCTGAAAGACTGCGGCATTGGCTTGCTGGACTCTCCGGCTGAAGTGATGTCGATCGCCCTCAACTACGTCGGCCTTGACCCCAACTCAGAAAGCAAAAGCGACCTCGGCAAAGCCGAAGCCCTGATGAAAGCCAATCGTGACAACTACCGTTATTTCCATTCCAGCCAGTACATCTCCGATCTGGCCAACGGTGAAATCTGTGTCGCGCTGGGCTACAACGGCGATATTCTGCAATCCCAGAGCCGCGCAGAAGAAGCCGGACAGGGAGTGGAAGTGGCGTACGTCATTCCGAAAGAAGGCACGCTGGTATGGTTTGACCTGATGGCGATTCCTGCCGATGCCCCCAATAAAGACGCGGCTTACCAGTTCATCAACTTTGTCCTCGAGCCAAAAACCGCAGCCGGTATCTCCAACTACGTCTATTACGCCGTACCGAACACCGCTGCCGAGCCATTCCTGAACGAAGACGTGATCAGCAATCCGGGCATTTACCCAAGTACCGCCGTGAAAGCCAAGCTGTTTACCCAGCAAGCCCACACAGCCAAGTTTGACCGCGTGCTCAACCGTGCCTGGTCAAACGTCAAAACCGGCCGTTAATTGATATTCGCACCGACCCGGAGAAACATCCGGGCGGTGCTGCCATTCCCGAGGGGGGCAGCCCCCGTCTAACTGGTAGCCAGGTTATGACAACAGCACAACAACCCGCCCCGAAAACCAACCCGCTGACGGCACCCACGCCAGACTTGTGGCGCGACCCCAATGCCCATCCGTTTGTCTTCTTTGACGGGGTGACCAAACAGTTTGGTGACTTTACCGCCGTCGACAACATCAGCCTGAAAGTCTACAAGCGCGAGCTGTTCTGTTTGCTGGGCGGCTCCGGTTCGGGCAAAAGTACCCTGCTGCGGATGCTGGCCGGGTTCGAACAGCCGACCAGTGGCCGTATTCTGATTGACGATGTGGACATGGCTGGCATTCCGCCGTGGAATCGACCGGTGAACATGATGTTTCAGTCTTATGCGCTGTTCCCGCATCTGAGCGTTGAAAAAAACATTGCCTTTGGCCTCAAGCGCCAGCGGCTGGCCGACGTCGACATCAAGCGTCGCGTGGCCGATATGCTCGACATGGTGCAACTGGGCCATCTCGGCAAACGCAAGCCACACCAGCTCTCCGGTGGCCAGCGCCAGCGGGTCGCGCTGGCGCGCTCACTGGTAAAGCGTCCGAAGTTGCTGCTGCTCGACGAACCGCTGGGAGCGCTGGATAAAAAACTGCGCGAAGAAACCCAGTTTGAGCTGGTGAACATTCAGGAAGAGCTGGGCGTGACCTTTGTGGTGGTGACCCACGACCAGGAAGAAGCCATGACGCTGGCGACCCGCATCGGCGTGATGAACCAGGGCAACATTGTCCAGGTGGGTGAACCCCATGATATTTACGAATACCCCAACAGCCAGTTTGTCGCCCGGTTTGTCGGCTCGGTCAACCTGCTTAATGGTCGGGTGACGGAAGACGAACCGGATCGCGTGCGTATTCGCTGCAACGACTTTGAGCCAAGCGTGTACCTCAACCATGGCATCAGCTGTGCACCCAATCAGGAAGTGTGCGTGGCCATCCGGCCAGAAAAAATGCTCATCAGCCACGAGCCACCGGTACAAACCGACAACACCTGCTCCGGCGTGATCGAAGACATCGCCTACATGGGCAGCCTGTCGGTCTTCCGTGTACGCCTCGACAGCGGCAAGGAAGTCCGTGTGACCCAGCCCAATACCTCCCGCGACAGCGGTGCCCGTTTTACCTGGCATGAACGGGTACACCTGTACTGGGATGTGGATAGCGCCGTCGTGCTGACCAGCTGAGGATACCCTTATGAGTCAATTCAACGGCTACACAGCCGCACAAGCGCTGTTGCAACGCGCGTTTCACAAACTGCCATTGAAACGGATTAACTGGGGTCGCCAGCTGGTGATCTCGGCCCCGTTTGTATGGCTGGCGGTGTTCTTTTTTATCCCGTTTCTGGTGGTGTTCAAGATCTCGCTATCGGAAACCGCCATCGCCATACCGCCCTACACCGCGTTGGTTGAGCTGGAAGACGCCTACTTCAACATCAAGCTGAATCTCGGTAATTACCTGTTTCTGTGGGAAGACTCCTTCTACCTGGAGGCTTACCTCAGTTCGATCCGGATTGCCGGTATCTCGACTCTGCTGGCACTGATCATCGGCTTCCCCATGGCCTACCTGATTGCCCGCAGCGAATCCCGTACCCGCACCCTCTTGCTGGCGCTGGTGGTCTTGCCTTTCTGGACCTCGTTCCTGTTGCGGGTATACGCCTGGGTCGGGCTGCTGAAAAAGAACGGCCTGGTCAACGACATACTGATCAACCTGGGCATCGTCAGCGAACCAATCCAGATGTTACAAACCGACTTCGCGGTCTATATCGGCATCGTCTACACCTACCTGCCGTTTATGATTCTGCCGCTCTACACCACGTTAGAGAAAATGGACATCTCGCTACTGGAAGCCGCAGAAGACCTGGGCTGTCGGCCAATGCAGAGTTTCTTCCTGGTGACCGTACCGCTGGCCATGCCCGGTATTCTGGCAGGCTGCACCCTGGTGTTTATTCCGGCGGTGGGGGAATACGTGATACCGGCGTTACTGGGTGGCTCCGATACCCTGATGATTGGCCGGGTACTGTGGGATGAATTCTCGCTCAATCGCGACTGGCCGATGGCATCGGCAGTGGCCACCGTGATGCTGGTGGTACTGGTATTACCCATCATGCTGCTGCGTAACCGCAAGGAGGCCGAATAATGGCCGCACAACGTCGTTCCTGGTTTTTATATTCTGCCTCGGCACTGGGGTTTCTGTTTCTCTACGTGCCGATTATTTCACTGATCATCTACAGTTTTAACAAGTCCAAACTGGTTACCGTTTGGGGTGGCTGGTCGCTGAAATGGTATGGCGAACTGTTCCAGAACGAACAGATACTCAGCGCCGCCTGGCTCAGCATCAAGATTGCCTTTATCTCCGCCTCGCTGGCGGTGGTGCTCGGCACCATGGCAGGTTTTGCACTCAGTCGAATGGGCAAGTTTCGCGGCAAAATGATGCTCTCGGGCTGGATTTCTGCCCCGTTGATCATGCCGGAAGTCATTACCGGCCTGTCGTTGTTACTGCTGTTTGTGGCCATGGAAGACCTGTTTGGCTGGCCTGCCGGACGTGGCACCCTGACCATTATCCTGGCCCACACCACCTTCTGCATGGCCTACGTGGCCGTGATTGTGCAGGCGCGGATGGCGGATTTTGACGAATCCCTCGAAGAAGCAGCGATGGACCTGGGAGCCAAACCCTCATCGTTATTCTTTCTGGTCACCTTGCCATTGATTGCCCCGGCGATCCTGTCGGGCTGGCTGCTGTCGTTTACCCTGTCGCTCGACGACCTGGTGATCGCCAGCTTTGTCTCCGGGCCAGGCGACAGCACCCTGCCCATGGTGATCTTCTCCAAGGTGCGCCTGGGCGTGACCCCGGAAGTCAACGCACTGGCAACGCTGATGATCCTGATCGTGGCGATTGGTGTCGTCGTGGCGATGATGCAAATGAAAAAACGGCCTCAGCCGTAACGCCTGCTTGTAACAGGCAACCCGCATAACACACCACTGGCGTGTTATGCGCACCCTACGACCGTTAACAACGAGCACTTTATGAAAATCGGTATTCTGGTCACCGGGATCACCCCGGATACCTTGATCGACCAATACGGCTCCTACGCCGATATGTTTATCCGCCTGTTCCAACCCCACAACCCCGGCTTCGACTACGTCATCTACAACGTCAGCCTTGGCGAATTCCCCGCCAGCGCCAACGACTGCGACGGCTGGGTGATCACCGGCTCGAAACACAGCGTCTACGAACAGCTGGACTGGATTACGCAACTCAAGGAACTGGTGCGCCAGATAGCCACATCGAAACGACCGTTAGTCGGCATCTGCTTTGGCCACCAACTGATTGCCGAAGCGCTGGGTGGCAAGGTCGAAAAATACAGCGGCGGCTGGGGTTTGGGAATCAACACCTACCAGCTCGACAACGGCTTTGCCCAACAGCTCGAACAAGCCACCGGACAAGCGCCGCCAACACTCAACATCAACGCCGTGCATCAGGATCAGGTGAGCATACTGCCAGAAGGTGCGACCGTACTGGCCCACTCCGACTTCTGCCGCTACGCCGCGCTGAGCTACTGCGACAACCGCATTGTCAGCCTGCAACCCCACCCGGAATTTACCCTCGACTTTGAAGATGCCCTGCTCGACGAACGCGGCGGCGAGGGCATTCCGTTGCAAGACGCCCAACAAGGACTAGCCAGCGTACGACAACCCGGTGCCTGCCTGGACTCCCCGGTGATTGCAGGCTGGCTGGTGGCCGTGTTGCAGCAAAAACAGTAATAAACGGCCGCAACGACGATGACGTAGGGACGCCCTCCGTGGCTGTCCTAACGCCCTCCGTGGCTGTCCTAACGCCCTCCGTGGCTGTCCTTAACGCCCTCCATGGCTGTCCTTAACGCCCTCCGTGGCTGTCCTTAACGCCCTCCATGGCTGTCCTTAACGCCCTCCGTGGCTGTCCTTAACGGAGCCGGGCGGACACGGACGGAGCCGGTCCCTACCCGAAACGCTACGAAAAATGGAAAGCGGCAAAACGTCTTAATCCCTTTTTATTCAGGGTTGGTTTCTTACTTTAACGACGGCATCATGGGTTCTATGGCATCGAGTGCGGCACTGGTATAGGCGGCGTGAACATGGGTGTAGTAGCCGCCTCTCTCTTTGCTGACTTTTGGGCAGTATTGTTGTTTGGCGAAATCCAGATCGGATTCTTTACGACAGCGCAAAGTGAGCCTGTTTAATAAATTATATTGCTCACAATTTAATTTTTAGCAATACTCCTTTCATTAAATGGAGTTCTGTATGACCGATTCCGCTGCGCCTGATCTTGCGGCAAGCACTGTTGATGACCGTGGACTCCGGCTGGATGAGCAGTTGTGCTTTCCGCTGTATGCTGCATCCAATCTGATTGTGAAGGCCTATGGCCCGTTGCTGAAGCCGTTGGGGCTGACGTACCCGCAGTATCTGGTGATGTTGTTGCTGTGGGAGCAAGCGGAATGGACGGTCGGCGCGCTGGGCAAGCGTTTGCACCTGGATTCCGGCACGTTGACGCCGATGCTGAAGCGTATGGAGCAGACCGGGCTGGTTTGCCGTCGGCGTTGTCTGGAGGATGAACGCCGGGTGCTGGTATCGGTCACAAGTGGCGGTGCGGCGTTAAAGGCGTCCGCTGCTGGTATTCCTGCTGCAATGGCATGCCGTCTGGCAGCCGATAACGAGTGGCTTGCGCGGCTGCGAGCGGATTTGAATTCACTGATTGAACTGATGGATTAGCACGTAACGTGCTGCACACCCACCCGCACTCCTTTGGAGATATATTATGAGTACGATTTACGAAACCACGGTGAACACCATTGATGGCGAAGCAAAATCCCTGGCCGACTACGCCGGTAAAGCTTTGCTGGTTGTGAATGTGGCGTCCAAGTGTGGTCTGACGCCACAGTACGAACAGTTGGAAGCGCTGTACAAGGAAGCGCAGGCCAGCGGTCTGGAAATTCTTGGTTTTCCATGTAATCAGTTTCTTGGTCAGGAGCCGGGTACGGAAGCGGAGGTGAAGGAATTCTGTTCGCTGACGTATGGTGTGTCGTTCCCGATGTTCAGCAAGGTTGAGGTGAACGGTGAGGGTCGTCATCCGCTGTATCAGCAGTTGATTGCCGCTCAGCCACAGCGTACTACCGAAGAGGGTAGCGGCTTCAAGGACAAGCTGGCGGGTATGAATCTGTTGTCTGACGATGAAACCGATGTGATGTGGAATTTTGAAAAATTCCTGATCAGCAAAGACGGTGAAGTGATCGGTCGTTTTGCGCCCGACATGACGGTGAATTCGCCGATTCTGAAAGCCGCTGTCGACGCCGCACTGACAGCCTGATCGTCTGGAGCCCGGTATCGCCGGGCTTTTTTTGTTATAGCGCTATTCCTCCTTCCTGAGTCGGGTACTTTCAACCCGAAGGCACCATGGTATGCATGTGGCAGATGAGTAATCTGACATGGATACTCTGAGTTGGTGACCTTATGTCTGCTCCGCTGTTTCTTTTACCGTCGTCAATGGCGGATGTTGCGCTGATGCTTGCTTGGCGCCGCTGGTTGTTGTTCTGTTTATGGTTGGGTTGCTGGCCGTGGCTGCTGATTGGTTGGGCGGCGCTTGAGTCTCCGACGGTTGCCCGTTCTGATTTGGAGCAACAGCAACGCATTCAGGCGTTGGTTTCGCCACTACTGGGCTTGGGAGAGACAGAAGCGGCTTACAAGTTACGGGCGTTGGCGTATGAATCCATCGATATTGAGTTGGTCGTGCGGTGGCAGGCGGGTCATCGGGTGTATCCGGATCTCTCCGGGATGTCGACGTTTCCTGAGTCGACACTGTTGACGGAAGCTTTGCCCGGCATGACGGAGTTGCGGCGTCGTCTGGAGTCTGGCGACACGGGTGTGGTGTCATTAGCTGTGTATCTCAGTACTGGCCAAGCCAGGCTGTATTGTTGGCAACCGCATGTTACGGCGCTGGCAGAGACCTTGTGTGTGGCGGCTGCGGTTCCTGCTGCTGTTTCTTCCGCTGTTGTTTCTGCTACTTCTTCTATGGCAGCGATGCCTGATCGTCAGCTGTTTGCCAGTCTGCTGCACGGTGGAATAGCTGGTAGCCAAGATGATGAGAGGCTGGGGCGACAACAGGCATCACAATCCTGGACTCTGCTCTGGGGTAAAGACGATCTGCTGTTTCTGGGGTTGGTGATCAGTACACTTGCGGGCATGGTGTTGTGGGGTTGGCGCTGGTTAACGGCAGCCCGGACACGCCGTGTGCTTGCTGTCGAGCTCCGCGAGCAACTGCGGGAGTTGATCCATGATCTGCGTTTGCCATTGGCAAATGTGCTGTTGTACAGCGGTCTGATGTCCCGTCAGCCCGACGCTGCAAGACGTTATTGTCCGGTGTTGGAGGAAGAAGGGCAGCGGTTGCAGTCGCTGGTGTCTGAGCTGGCTGCTTTGCTGTTTCCGCTGCAACCCCGGCGGTGGAGCAACAGTCAGGTTTCGCGACTCGCGCATTGTCCCCAGGATCAGATTCGCCGTCTGGCGCGTGCTACGGCTGCCCGGCTAGAGCAGTCACAGTGTCAGTTGACGCTCGATCTGGGTGGCACAACGTTGTTGTCTTATTCCCCTGAAGCATTGAATCGTATTCTGCATAACTTGCTCGATAACTGTGCACGCCATGCACCGGGTAGCCGGGTGACTCTGGCCTGCAGGGAAGAGGGCAGTGGGACGGCAGCGGCTACTCTGGTGATTGAGTTGTGTTGCAGGTATCCGGCGGGCACTCGGCGACGTTCTGGCTGGTGGCGGTGGCATGAGTGGGCGGGCACGGGCCTGGGATCTTGCCGCCGTCTGGTGCGAGAGCAAGGCTGGTGCTGGCGGAGCCAATTGACCGCGGAGGGCTATCGGGCGGTGCTACAGATGCCGTTATCTGACGCGGTGCCGGTTTTTGAGTCGGGTGTGTTGCGTGTATAGCTTGTTGCTGGTGGAAGATGATCGGCATCTGCGTCTCGGGCTGGTCGAGTTGCTGACGGCGGCGGGTTATAGCTGTCATGCTTGTGCTTCGGTAGAAGAGGCGGAACAGCTGCTTGCGGGGGGAGCAGTGGCCGGGAATCTCAGCGCCTTGGTGCCGGATTTGTGTATTCTGGATCGTCATTTGCCCGGTGTCTCCGGCGATGAATTGTGCCGCCGCTTACGCCAACATCACCCGCTGCTTCCGGTGCTGATGCTTTCGGCCAGGGGTCAGGTGGCTGACCGGGTGAGTGGATTACGCGCCGGTGCAGATGATTATCTCAGCAAACCCTTTGTGATCGATGAGCTGCTTGCCCGTCTTGCTGGTATGACGCGTCGATTGTCATGGATGCGGTCGCCAGAGCGCTCAGTCAGTGGCTTTTTTATCGGTGACCGCTATATCAATTGTCAGGCCTTGAGTCTCGGCTTTGCCGATGGTCGACAGATGACGCTGCACCTGAGGGAATTCCGTTTGCTCGAACTGCTTTATCAGCGTCGGGGTGAGGTCGTCAGCCGTGATGAACTCTATGATCGTGGCTGGGGACGAGAGCATTTACCGAACTCTCGCGCACTCGATCAGTACATGGTAGGCCTGCGTGCCAGGCTGGAGGATACCGCCAAACATCGCAAACTGATCCAGACGGTTCGCGGTGTCGGTTATTGCTATCAGCCCGATTTGGCCGACCCTTGATTACTCTGTTCTCCAGCGGTTATTTCTGACCGCAATCTGACATTGGCGTTGGCCTTCCCCGTTAGGCTCGCTGTGACCATAACAATAAATGCAAACGGGGGTTTTTATGTCAGATCAACCGCAATCATCGGCGGACAGCTGTGGTTGTCATCCGCTGACGGATTCAGACGTGAATGTCGGGCGTCGTCATTTGATGACATCCATGGTGGCAGCGCCGTTACTGGCGGGGCCATGCGCTGCTGCAATGGCGTTGGGTTCCGGCCAGCCAGAGCGCACGTTTGAGGTGGCGAGCGTGCGGGAGCAGTTTCGGGCGCTGGCTCGCCTCAGTGCCGCGCCTATCGATCGTATTGAATCTTTTACCTTGCGGCCGGATAACCTGCCCTGGACGCTAGCGCTTGGTCAGTTGCAAGAGGGGCAACAGGTATCGTTTTTTCTGGGCGGACGGTGGTGGTTTGCGAAAGATGCGGGGCGGTGGCTGGAGCCGGGGTTTGTGTTTTGTACCCGCGTGCGGGGTGTGGATGGCACCACGCCTTTTCATAACCTGATGCAGAACACCGGCACGATGACGGCCACTCAGTCCGGCACGCTGGAAATTGCCCGTTCAGTCGGGGAGTTTGCGTCGCCTGCGGGGGATTTATGGGTTCCTCCGGAGCATTATCTGGCGGGGGAGGGGCAGGTTGATGGCGTTGCCATTGTCTGGAACGAAGCTGCAATCTCTGGCCTGCTTAAATTATCTGCGGCTGGGGATGTACAGGGTTTTCTCAAGGCGGAGCTGAATCGCTTGCGGCTGCTGGAACGAATGCCAGTGGGCTGGAGTAACTTTTTTCAGTTTGGAGATGGCAGTATCTACCAGGACTCCGCTGCCGGGGATATCGACTGTTACACCCATAAAAACGTTGGCATTTTGCAATACCCGTTAGCGCACCAGCCACTGGTTGCGGGGTTAACACTGGATTGGTCCTGGGTGGTGGATCAGCTGCCGTCCGACTTGCCGGAAGATCAGCTGCTAAACCACGATTATCTGTCCATTGCTGTGGCGTTTGATGACGGCCAGGACATTACTTATATGTGGAGTTCGCAGCTTCCGGTGGGCAAGGTTTTTCGTTGTCCGATTCCAGGCTGGGATGGAGTGGAAACCCATGTCGTGCAGCGCTCCGGGGTGGCGCAATTGGGGCAAGAGGTGATGGACAGTGCCGACATCCACGCTGATTACCAGCGTATTATTGGTGGCCCGGCAAAGAACGTTGTACAGGTTTGGCTGATTGCCAATTCCCTGTTTATGCGTGGCCATGGCCGCTGCGCGTATCGGCAAATTCGTATCGGTCAGCCAGGATACCAACAGCGGATACTGTAGAGGTCATCGATTACATCCTGCAGCGCGAGCGCCTGGGATTCCTGCTTCGCTCTACCCCCTGTATCCATGCCATTGTGCGCGAGTGTTACTGGATGTCAGGGCAAGGCGGCGAACGCTGCGAAATGATGACATCATCCGCAGCGTTCAGCCTCTGCACCATTACGGCTCATTTTATCGGCTCTGGTTCACATTTCTCCCTATAAACGGGCGCTCCATGCATAGATAGCGCCTTGTTTTATCGCAGTGGCGCGTTTTTTTGATCTGGAGCAGTTATTGCATCGAGGCTCAAGCTAACTTTCTTTCGAATATGCCAGATCTGAGTCGTTACGCCCCTTGACCTGCTAAAAGCCCACTATCTGGTGATTCTTTTACTGTCAACGTGCTAGCGAAGCACTAACGATAATATGGAACCCAGGAGAATAAGATGAGTGGAAACCAGGCGCGCCTGATGGCGATCAGCGACATTGTCAATCGCCAGCCTATGTCCGTGGAAATGCCCAAGCCGTTAAGCCGCATCTGGGCGACCGATGTGTTCAATATGGCGACGATGGAAGAAGTGCTTTCCAAAAATGCTTTCAAGGCGATGAAAAAAACCGTACAAACCGGTGCGGCGCTTGCTCCTGCTACGGCCGATGTGGTCGCTGCAGCGATGAAAGACTGGGCTCTCAGTAAAGGGGTGAAGTTTTTCTCCCATATATTCTACCCGATGACCAACGCCACGGCTGAGAAGCACGATGGCTTTATTATTACCAATTCCGACGGCGGTGCGATTACCGAGTTTACCGGTAGCCTGCTGATCAAGGGTGAGCCAGACGGCTCCTCATTCCCTAACGGCAGCCTGCGGATGACCAACGCGGCCCGTGGTTACACTGCCTGGGATCCAACCAGCCCGGCCTACATCATGCACACGGATAACGGCGCGACGCTGATGATTCCTAGTGTGTTTATGTCGTGGACCGGTGAAGCACTGGACAAAAAAATTCCATTGTTGCGTTCTAACGCGGCGATGAACAAGGCCGGACAAAAAGTTCTGGCATTGATGGGCGAAGCCGAGATCGCCACTCTGAACTCCAGCTGCGGCGCCGAGCAGGAATACTTCCTGGTTGATGCGGCTCTGGCCTCTGCCCGCCCGGATTTGATGCTGGCTGGTCGTACCCTGTTTGGTGCGCCGTCGGCCAAGGGGCAGGAATTCGACGACCATTATTTTGGTGCCATTCCTGAGCGTGTTCAGGTGTTTATGCAAGATTTCGAGGACAAGCTGTATCGCCTCGGTATCCCAGCCAAGACCCACCATAATGAAGTGGCACCGGGACAGTTTGAAATTGCCCCTTACTTTGAAGCCGCCAACGTGGCATCGGATCACCAGCAGCTGCTGATGACGCTGATGAAACTGACCGCCAGACAGCATGGTTTTATGTGCCTGTTGCATGAAAAGCCATTCGCAGGGGTCAACGGTTCCGGCAAGCACGTGAACTGGTCTGTAGGTAACGCCACACAAGGTAACCTGCTGGATCCGGGTGATACGCCGGACAAAAACCTCAACTTCCTGCTGTTTTGTGGTGCCGTGATTCGTGGTGTTCACGTTTATGGGCCACTGTTACGCGCTGCGATTGCTTCGGCTGCCAACGACCACCGTCTGGGTGCGAACGAAGCGCCTCCTGCGATCCTGTCTGTGTACCTGGGTGATCAGCTGGAAAAGCTGTTTATGGATATCAAGGACGGGGCGATCAGTGAGACGGTTAACGGCGGCCTGATGGATCTGGGTCTTGACCAGATTCTCAAGTTTGAACGTGATCCGGGCGACCGTAACCGTACTTCGCCGTTTGCGTTTACCGGTAACCGTTTTGAATTCCGCGCCGTTGGTTCTTCGCAGTCGGTCTCCGGGCCGCTGGTGGCGATGAACACCATGCTGGCAGATTCTCTGACCTGGATTGCGGCCAAGCTGGAAGCTGCGCTGGAAACCACCAGTGACAAGACCGAAGCTGTGGTTATTGTGCTGAAAGAACTGATGGAACTGCACAGTAATGTGATCTTTGGTGGTGACGGTTACTCCAGTGAGTGGCACACCATGGCCGTTGAAGAGCGCGGTCTGAAAAACATTCCGACCACCGCCGATGCCTTGCCAGCCTTTCTGGATCAGACGGTGATCGATCTGTTTGATTCTACCGGTGTACTGACGCCGGTAGAGCTGAAAAGCCGCTATGAGGTGTATGCCGAACAGTATGTGCTGTCTATTGAAGTGGAATCCAAGCTGGTGGTGAACATGGCTAAAACCATGATTTTCCCGGCTGCGGTGAGCTACTTGTCAGACTTGACCGATGCCATTGGTGGTGCGGCTGAGCTGTCGATTACGCTGGATTCTTCGGTTGCAACCGCCGTCGGTGAGAACATCAATGGCATGATGGCAGCTGTGGCCAAGCTGGAAACGGCAATGGCAACACATGACTTTGCTTCAACCGAAGAGCATATGAAGTTTTGTGCCGATACTGTCTGTGGCTTGATGCTGGAAGTCCGTGGCTTTGCGGATACGCTGGAAACTCTGGTGGCTGATGATGTTTGGCCATTACCGAAATACAGCGAAATGTTGTTTATGCGTTAACGCCCGCCTGTGCGTTAAAGGCTGAACGGAAAGCCCTCAGTGAGCAATCACTGAGGGCTTTTTTTTGTTTCCGCGTTTCCGCTTTCACGCTCGCAGTTGTGTCACCAGGACAACCGGGCAAAACGGCAGGGATGAGTTTTGCCCAGGCTAGGAGCCTGTCGGACTTAGGTGTTCGTCGCGAGGGAAAGACTGGTTTGAGCGATGTTTGCGCAAATTTGAGGTGAATAGTGGTTCTATTTAACCAGAATTTGCTCAAAAAAGAGCCAGGTTCAGCTTTTCCACAGTAGAGCAGCCCGACAGACTCCTAAATTTCGGTACCCACGGCTTTATTCAGCAATTGGAGCAGCGTGTGTGCTTCGGCATGACTCAGTCGGGCCAGGTATTCGCTGTTACAGGCAATGGCTTGTTGCAGTGCCGAGTGTCTGAGGTCTTTGCCCTGATCGGTGAGATAAATCTGTAAGGCCCGACGGCTGGTCGGGTGAGGATGACGTTCGACCAGCCCCATTTTTTCCAATGTATCGAGTGTTCTGGTGGTGGTGTAGTGGGCGGTCATACAGCGCTCGGCCAATTCCGTCTGGGTCAGACCTTCTTGTTCCCACAGCGCATACAGGGTGGGCCAGACGCCAATGCTCAGCCCGATATTTTTTAGTCGCTGATCCAAATCCTCGGCCAGTTGTTTACCTGATACCGCGATCAGCCAGCCCAGGCTGTTATGTCTGGGCAGGATCAACTCTTCTGCATAACTCGTCATACCAACACTCTCATCGAAATGGCCAGATAGCCAACGGACACAATAACACTGAGCAATAATAACCCGGCAGCGAGGCGGTTACCTTGCCGATGTGGCGACTGCCCGCCGATGTCTTGGATACCGGTGAGCATTGCCCGGATCAGGCGCTCTCTCTTTAACTCGTGCAGCAGTAACAGCCAGGCCAGGAGCCTGTCGGACTTAGGCGTTCGTTGCGCGGGAATGACGGGTTTGAGCGATTGTTGCGCAGGGTTGAGGCGAATGGGTAACTCCCGGATTTGCATGGTTTCAGACTTTTATTGGGATGATTTCTAGGGTGTCGACTATTTTTTCATAATTGTTGCTATTGCAATAGTTGCATTTGCAAAATAGCATAACGCCTGTCATCGAGAAACCACAGGATTAACCCATGAAAAAATGGATCGCATTATTATTGTTGGCTGCATCTGCCGGTACTTATGCCGAGCACCCGGCGGTTGAGCAGCGTCAGCAACTGTTCGAGCAGATTGACGAGCAGTCTGATTATCTGGAGACCTTGCTGGACGACAAGGAGTGGCAACAGGCGGAGGCAACGGCGTTGCAACTGCAGCAGAAGGTGCAGCGTCTGGTGATGCTGTTTCCGCCGGAGTCGGCGGGGCAGGGCAGAAGCCGACAGCGGGTGTGGCGTCACTGGGAGGAATTCCAGCATCAGCTGGAGCAATGGCAAGCCGACTATCGGGCCGTAGCCGATGCGGCGGTCGGGGCCATGCGGGATGAGGCAGCACTCGATCGGGCCACCTCTGCCTGCCGCTCCTGTCATCGAAAATATCGTTCATTCTGGTGAGGCAAACAGCATGATTCAACGAGCACACAAACTCTTTTCGCTGTTGGCGATGAGTCTGATCGTCGGCTTTTTCTGCAGCACGCTGGTCGTCGAGTTGATGGGGGATCCGGGTCTGATTTATCAGGTTAAAAACGCTATTTTTTACGCTATCTGGCTGTTGGTGGTTGCCATGGCGGCAACAGGAATAACGGGGGTCAGAATGGCGGGTAAACGTCGCGGGGGACTGATTGGTAACAAGAAAAAACGTATGCCGCTGGTGGCGCTCAATGGTCTATTGATCCTGATTCCGTCAGCGATCTACCTGCGCTCACTGGCCGCCGCCGGTGATATTGGCACGGTTTTTTATCTGATCCAGACGCTGGAGCTGTTGGCGGGGGCGGTCAATATCAGCTTGATGGCGTTGAACATCCGGGATGGTTTGAAAATCGCAGCGGCCAGTCAACAGGCGGTCGCTGCTGGAACGTCGTCGCATACCGGGCAACCTGGCTGACTCCGTGTGTCAGTCCTGATTTTTGGATGTGGCGAGGTTGTTGTTCACCTTTGATAACAGGCCCAGCAGGGTTTGGCACTCTGTGAGTGTCAGCCCGCTGATGGCTTGTTCTGCCACCTCGTTATTGACCTGTTTGAAACTGGCGTACAGCTGTTGTCCGGCGGTTGTCAGAATCAGCCGCGAGATGCGTTTGTCTTGCTCATCTGCAATTGCGTGCACCAGCCCCTGTTTTTTCAGATTACCGATCACTCGGGCAATTTGGCCCTTGTCCCGCCCTGAGCGTTCGACCAGATCTTTCTGGGTGGCTCCTTGATGGCTGGTCTGGCTGGCGATATAACGCAGCGCCTTGAATTCCATACCGGCAATGGCAGTCCCCTGGTCGCGACTGGCCTGGTGATGGCGGGAACGAATCTGGTGATTCAGTGCAGCAATGGCCTCAAAAATATCATCGGAAATCTGTTTGTTCATTGGTTGACTTTATCAACTTATTGGAAGATTATGATTTGGATGACATTATCAACTAATACAAGAGAACACAAGATGAACAGATTTGAATCCCGCTTGGCGCAGAGAGCCATCAAAGCCGATCGGTTATCCGGCCGCGAGCCTGAACGTCGTTCCGGGCAGAGTCGGATACAGCGTGTACGGCATGAGATCCGCCAGCGTTATCCTCTGGTGGAAGCGGTGACCAGGGTGTCCCCCGGATTTGTATCGGTCACGTTACGTGGTGACGATTTGAAGGACTTTCCGTCACTGTCGTTCGACGACCATATCAAGGTCTTTATACCGGGTGCCGATGGGCAGGAAGAACGTCGTGATTACACTCCACGCCAGTTTGATGCCACCAGCGGCACATTGGTGCTGGAATTTGCTCTGCATGACGGCGGTGTTGCCTGCGACTGGGCGAACAATTTGAAGGTGGGTGAGCGCGTGCATTTGGGTGGCCCCAAAGGTTCGATGGTGATTCCTCTGGATTACGACTGGCACTGGCTGGTGGGTGATCCGACGTCGCTGCCCGCCATTCATCGCCGGGTAGAAGAGTTACCCACAGGTGCCAACGCTACCGTGATTGTGCAGTGCGAGCATGTGCACGATCAACGTGTCCTTGAGTCAGCGGCTGAGCTGGAGGTGGTGTGGGTGGCGGGTTATAACGAGCTGCTGCAAGCGGTGACTGAACGACCGTTACCGGCTGGCGACGGATTTGTCTGGGCCGCAGGGGAAGGCAAGGCGATGGCGGCGCTGCGTGCATTGGTGGTCAACGACAAACAACAGCCCTCCGACAGCACCCGGATCTCGGCGTATTGGAAAGCCGGTGTGCAAGGCTTCAGCGAAAAAGGCTGAGGCCATCAGGCGGTCGCAACCGTTCGTCCTCTCTCCGTTATCCATGCCACTGATAGCTGGCCGGTTCAGCGACTGGCAAGCGGCAGGGTGGCTTCTGCCTTGACGCATTCCAGCAGCATGTAGGAGTGTATGCCAGCAATAAAGCTCACTTGAAACGTCTCGTTGATCAGTCGGTTAAAGATGCCCATGCTGGTGCAACAGACGCGCAGCAGAAAATCGTATTCGCCGGTGATGGAGTAACATTCCAGAATCACATCGGTTTGCCGGATCAGGGTCAGCACCTTGTTGCGGGAATCTGCCTCCGACTTGCGGTATTGCAGCATCACCATCGCTTGCACATCAAATCCCGCCTTCTGTTTGTCCAGCTCGACGGTATAACGCCGAATCAGGCCGCACTCTTCCAGTCGCCGGATACGCCGGAAACATTGCGACGCCGACAGGTTCACCTGTTCTGCCAGTTGCAGGCGCGGGATCTGGCTGTCTTGCTGTAAAAGCGTCAGGATGCGAATGTCCTGTGGTTCCAGTGTGATCTGCTGCATGATCTGAATCTGTTTTAGCTACCGACTGACTGATTTATTGCATCTGACGACTATTTGCAAGTGGATCTTGCAAAGACACGGTCGTGTTATCTGGTACAGGATAAGCCGTTACCCATCTCTGTCGGATACCCCCATGACCAGCCTCGATCTCGACTATGTGCGCCAGCAATTTCCGGCTTTTGCCGAACCCTCATTACAAGGTACGGCATTTTTTGAAAATGCCGGTGGCTCTTACTTGTGCCAGCCGGTGCTGCAGCGGCTGGACGAGTATGTTCATCAGCTCAAGCTTCAACCCTATTACCCCAACCCGGTATCGGCCAAAGCCGGAGCCTGGATGGACGCCAGCTATGAGGCGCTGGGGCAATGGATGAATACGCCGGGGGATACGGTCTACTTTGGCCCGTCGACCTCTCAGAATACCTGGGTGCTGGCACACGCGGTAATGGAGTGGCTGCGGCCAGGCGACGAGATCATCGTCACCAATCAGGATCACGAAGCCAATACCGGGGTCTGGCGCAAGCTGGCACAGTATGGACTGGTGATCAGGGAATGGCGGATGGATGCGCAGGGGGGGTTGCAGCTGGCCGATCTTCAGGCGTTGCTGGGGGATAACACCCGCTTGCTGGCGTTTCCTCATTGCTCCAACATTCTCGGGGATATTAATCCGGTTGCCGAGATCTGTGCGCTGGCAAGCCAATATGGCGTTCGTACGGTGGTGGATGGTGTGTCGTTTGCCGGGCACGGCTTGCCTGATATTCAGGCGCTGGGCTGTGATATCTACCTGTATTCACTCTACAAAGTGTATGGGCCACATCAGGGAGTCATGGTAGTACAACCGCAGATGGCGGCGTTGTTGGGTAATCAGGGCCATTTTTTTAACAGCGATGTGCGCGCCAAACGCCTGACCCCCGCCGGGCCGGATCATGCTCAGGTTGCTGCCGCCAGCGGTGTCAGTGATTATTTTGAGGGCCTGTACCAACATCATTTTGCTGCTGCTGACGCGCTATTACAGCAACCGTCACCGTCACCGCAACCGTCACCGCAACCGTCACCGCAACCATCACCGCGACCATCACCGCGACCATCACCGCGACAGAAAGCCGAGGCAGTGCGTCACCTGCTGCATCAGAGTGAACTGCGGCATATTCAGTCTTTGCTCGACTATTTTCGCCAGCATCCGGCGATTACCCTGATTGGCCCGGATCGACTGGAAAATCGCGCGCCGACCCTGTCGATTCAGGTCGCCGGACATCAGCCGCTCGAATTGGCGCAACAGCTGGGGCAACAAGGCATTCTTTGCGGTGCCGGGCACTTCTACTCCTGGCGGTTGCTGGAGGCGTTGGGCATTGATCCGCAAGCAGGCGTGTTGCGCTTTTCCATGGTGCACTACACCTCGGCCAACGACGTGGTACAGCTGCTGCAAGCTCTGGATGGATTGATTGGATCGGATTGATCAGGGGCGGCGGTGCTGTTTACCCGTCTCGTGGTCAGGCGGCATAAAACCAATATTGTTGTATAGCAAAACAATTGTGGTTCTTCGCTTGTCGAATGTGTAGAGTATCTGGTGTGGGCGCTGCCCGAGGTTATCGGCGAACAGAGACAAGTCTTCGCCGTCCTGCAACTGGTGCACAACAACCCGGTGCACAACAACCTGATATATAACAACCTGATATATAACAACAATATCACCCGCTATTTGATCACAGGGGATACACCATGATTAACATCGACGACATCATTGCCATCGACTTCCATACCCACGCAGAAGAACCCTGCACCTGTGACCGGGATGACGGTTACTACCAGTTTCAGGAAGACTTCGCCAAGTATTTCAAGAACCCGGCTGGCCACAATATGATGCCAACCGTTCAGGACACCGCCAGCTACTACCGCGAGAAAAAAATCGCGGCGGTGATTTTTCCGGTGGATGCGGAACGTGAAACCGGCTTCAAGCGTTATGAAAACGAGGAAGTGGCGGCTATCTGTGCCGAAAACAGCGATATTCTGATTCCGTTTGCCTCTATCGATCCGGCCAAGGGCCGTTTGGGTGCCCGTGAAGCCCGTCGGCTGGTACGTGAGTTTGGGGTGAAAGGCTTTAAATTTCATCCAACGATGCAGGGTTTTTACCCTAACGATCGTTCGGCTTATGTGTTGTATGAAGCCATTGCCGAAGAAGGTGCCATTGCCCTGTTCCACACCGGCCAGACCGGCGTGGGTGCTGGCGCTCATGGCGGCATGAACATGCGCTTGAAGTATTCCAACCCCATGTATCTGGATGATGTGGCGGCCGATTTCCCGGATATGCCGATTGTTGCCGCTCACCCGGCGTTCCCCTGGATTGAAGAGCAGCTGTCCGTCGCGACCCATAAACCGAATGTGTATATCGACATGTCGGGCTGGTCGCCGAAGTACTTTCAGCCGATCTTTATCCAGTACGCCAACAGTATTCTGAAGCACAAAATGTTGTTTGGCTCAGACTGGCCGGTGATTACCCCGGATCGCTGGATCAGTGACTTCGAGAAAATCAAGATCAAGGACGAAGTACGGCCTCTGATTCTGAAAGAAAATGCCGCCAAGCTGCTGGGTTATATGAAATAGCCAGGCTTGATGGATAGATAAGTTGATTGATGGATGACCCCCGGATAAATACCGGGGGTCATCGTAATAGGCCATTGGCCCCTAAAGATCAGTACTCAATCCAGGTCGTTTTTAACTCGCTGTAATCATTCAGCGCATGCAGAGACTTGTCCCGGCCATTACCGGATTCACCGAAGCCACCAAACGGCACGGTGATATCGCCGCCAAAATAATTGTTTACCCCCATGGTGCCAGTACGCACGCCGTTAGCGACGCTCAGCGCCGTGCTGATGTTCTGGCTCCAGACCGCACCGGCCAGCCCATAACGGGAGTCGTTGGCAATGCGGATCGCGTCGGCGGCATCCTTGAAAGGAATGGCCGATACCACCGGGCCAAAGATTTCTTCCTGCGCGATGGTCATGTTGTTATCAACATCGGCAAACAGTGTGGCCTGATGGAAACAGCCGTTGGAGCCGGAGTCTGCCACTGGCTTGCCACCCAGTACCAGCCTGGCCCCTTCCTGCTGGCCAATCTGAATGTATTTCTGAATGGTATTGATCTGGTTCTGGTCGATCACGGCTCCCATGCGGGTATCCGGGTCGAGCGGGTTGCCCGGTGTCCAGCTCTGGCTGTTTTCGATCACCCGTTCGATCACCTCATCGTAAACAGACTGCTGAATCAGCAGGCGAGTACCGGCGGTACAGGTTTGGCCACAGTTGTAGAATCCGGCCACCGCTGCCCATAACGCGGCTTTATCGAGATCGGCATCAGCAAACACAATATTGGCACTTTTGCCGCCCAGCTCCAGAAAAGTGCGTTTGAGGTTACTTTGGCCAGCGTACTGCATCAGTAACTTGCCGACCGCAGTGCTGCCGGTAAAGGTCTGGCCATCGATATCCGGGTGCAGGGACAGGTGTTGACCCAGATTGATACCATCGCCGGGTAAGACGTTTAGCACGCCGTCGGGCAAGCCTGCCTCAGTGGCCAGTGCTGCCAGCTGCAGTGCTGTCAGCGGGGTTTTGGGGTCGGGTTTGAGGATCACCGAGTTACCTGCCGCCAATGCCGGTGCCAGTTTCCAGGCGGTGGTCGAGAGCGGAAAGTTCCACGGCACAATCGCCAGCACGACCCCCAGCGGCAGGCGCTGGATCAGCGCCAGCGTACCGGCAGCCGTCGGCGCGATTTCGCCGTAGATCTTGTCGATGGCTTCCGCCGTCCAGCGGATGGTATTCACTGCGCTGGGGACGTCGATATTCAGGGTGTCGCTGATGGGTTTGCCGACGTCGAGGGTTTCCAGCAGGGCGATCTCGTGCTGGTGCTGTTCGATCAAATCGGCCCAACGCAGCAGAATCCGTTTGCGATCCTTGGGGGCCATCGCCGACCAGACACCGCTATTAAAAGTATGGCGTGCGACCCGGACGGCGGCGTCGGCATCTTCCGGTGCGTTGTCGGGCAGCTCCGCCAGTACCGCCCCGGTTGCCGGGTTGAAACAGGTTTGTGTTGCACCACTGAGTGCGGCCACCGGCTTGCCATTCACCCAGGAGTGAGCAGGAATGGTGATTTGGCTGGCTTTTTCGGTCCAGGTGGCGCAACTGTTCAGGCTGGTCTGGTTCTCGCTCATCGAAGTCTCCGGGGCATCGTTATTACGGGGATTGTGCGCCAGGCATGGCGCCAGCGGTATATATCCTGATGGGTAGTTTCAGGG